>JAZONV010000015.1:0-6056 GCA_045654685.1 Clostridia bacterium
TTTGATGCAGTTAAAAACAATGCTATATTTAAACTCGAACTAGATGCTGCCGGTGATGGATACATAGAAGAAGACAGACGCATAAATATTTTTGATGATATCCTTCTTGGCTACTTTAAAAAGAGCGTACGCGAAAAATGTGATGATATTGATAAGGATATTATCAGTGCCATCGAACTTGAACAGCGCTTAAAAGAAAGAATCCGTCTGCGTTCAGAAAGTGAAGGAGATTCTCAAGTTTTCGAACAGGTTACCATCCAGGATGCTGAGCGTCATATTGCAGAAGTTATTGCTGTCGGAGGCAGAATTGCAGCTCCTTCTATTCAGCGTGCAATTAATGAAGAACCAAGAGAAATCAAAGTTTGTGCATATAACAAAATACTTCTTGATAACAGAAAGTTCAGAGTTAAAGATTTAATGCCGAATGGCGAACCTGTAGATACAATTTCCAAATATGAAATTCACTTCTACAATGCACTTTATAACCTTACTCCAAACAAATTAAAGAAATTTGCAGCACCTTTTGAAACTGAAACAGGTGTTAAAACTGCAGGTACATATCATAAAGCATATACTGATTACTCGCGCAGCATCGGTCCTGATTCAACAAAGAATGCTGCAATTTCAACACACATCGACAAGAGATGGGATTCAATAAAGAGTATGCCAGAAATCGACTTTGACTATCAGGCTCAGGTGGTCAGAAAAATTCATAAAGCATTTATTTATGGACTCATTCACAATGCTATCCAGTTGAAACCGTTGTCAGTTGTTGCAAATGGCAAAAAGATATTCCTGTACAAAGATTCAAATAACAGAGATGTTGAACTCATGGTACCTAACGGAACACTTTGTGATGAATTCTATGAAATACTCGACGCACTTTATGTGAACGCAAAAGTTGTAGAAGATATTTCGCTTATCAAAGCACGTAACAGAGCAATGAGCGAAGCAAAGAACTGCAATTATGAAGACACAGAATTCTTCCACGATATGTCTGCTTTTAACTTGCTCCACACTATTCCCGGATTTGATGTAGAAGCAAAGAAACACGATCACTGTGATGGAAGTCAAAAAGCTTTAGAAGCATTAAAAGATGAAATCCGCAAAAACAAGGAAGCAAGATATGCAGCCGGCGATGCCATTAATGAATTACCAGATGATGGCAAAACATATGTTGAAAATCCGACAAGTCTTTTTGCAATTCCTCTTATGTTCTATTGCTCATTGCCGAACTCCGGAAGATTTATTTCTGAAATAACTGCAATGGTTGAAGCGGTTATCGATGTATTCCGTGAAGAATATACAAAATGGGAAAAATCAGAAGATGTTAAGTTTGTGCTTTGTACACGTCTTACAGATGAATTCAATCTGTTAAAGAGAAACTATCACATTTATGTTGATACAATGCGTGCACCTGCTGCTGATGAAAATCCTGTAATCGATATTATTCAGAGAAAAATTAAAGAAGTTATTCTTGAATCTCCTGAACCGGAAGATTATGAAGTATTACTTGATAAAGTAACAAAAGAGTTCAAAGAGGATAAGAAAAACTAAGAAAGAACGGAGATGAGAGACTTGTTTACAGTTTTAATAGCCGAAAAACCATATATAGATGCCATAAGACTGGAAAACAAAATGTTTTTTGAACCGTTTTTGGAGAACAAAGAGCTGGCGTTTTGCTGTTGGAATCCGGAGGGACAGAGTCTTAAAGATTCTGTCCCAGATCTCATCGATATAGTGGGAAGAAAAAAAGACTGGAAAGCAATTATTATTCATAACTGCAGCGATGAGCAAGCAAAACAAAAAAATCCTTTTGATATAGTTGACAGCAGTGAACTTAAGGATTTAGCTGAGCCGTCTCAAAATCCTATGGCAGATCAGGATTGGGATGACTGGGAAGAATCGTGGCAATCTTATTATAATCTTTTAATTTCAAATAAAGAGGAAGTTTATAAAAGGTCTCTGAAACTTCCGCTGCAGAAACTTACAACGTGGCTAAACTTCAAACCCACTGATTTCGTATTATGTGACACTCAGGAAAAAGATGACATACATGAATGGGCATTGAATGAACTTAGCCAGGGCGAAGTTAATCCTTTTGCAAGACTTGAAAGATTAGAAAGAGATGAATATCGCAACGAACTTAGGATGAAGGAAAAGCTGCGCAGAGAATTTGTTGGCGATAACCCCCTGAGTATTGCATATCCGAAAGAAATATATTGTATTTCAAAAAGAATTTCTGAAAACGGATTTTTTAATCCTGAATTCTATTGGAATACACACTCCAAAAACGAATATTCAGAATTTTGCGACCGGAATATGTATTTTGATAAAATGCGCTTTTTGGTTTTTGATATTCTGCCTGAAAAACATAAGGATTTTCGTTGTGATAAGATAAGGTTTTTATCAACCCTATTGGTTTTTGCTACAAACAATGTACCGGGAAGTACAATGGAATCACGCAGACTGTATGCGTTGGAATGTGAAAACGATGATGTTCCGCTTTTTACTTTAATAACCTCATATGACAAAAAGCTTGCTGCCACATACGAAGTTATTGATAATGAGATAGACCGTATTTACAGTGAAATCCCTGGAGAATTAACGGATAAAATTGCACAATCATTGTTTTGTTCTCCGATGAATGTAGAGGTTAAACTGGACGAAAACTGTGATTTTGATGCACTGTATCCCGAAGATGATTTTGCATTGATTCCTTCTTCGCCTGAAGCAGAGGTTGAAAACTGGAAAGAAAGCTGTAAAGGCGTTCAGAAATCCTACGAAAACATAATTCGTCAGCAACGCAGATCTGTAAAAAAAGGCATTGACAAACTAATTTTGAGCAGCGAACTTTCAGAAGCAAATATAAGCAGACTTACTCCGTTTCAATTAGATGATATCGTTGACTATACTGAAAATGCCGAAAATGAAATGGTAGCGTCATTGCCGCCTGACCTTGCTGAAGCATCAAAATATGAAGAGGCGATACAAAAAAAGGCAGACAAAGTAAAAAATGTTTTGGAAAAAAGAATGAGTAAAGTTGCAACAGTTGTTGTAAGTTCAATAGTTTTATTGATGGCATTGCTCTTATATGCACCTTTTATAATGTCAAATCTTTCTTCATCTGAAACTATTGGCACATCTCTTGGTATGCTTGGAGTTATTCTGGCAATCCTGGTCATCGCACTTGTAATAACCCTGATAATTTTGAAACTTCCCCTCAGGGAAGCTGTCAAGGACTTTGAAAACACTATGCATTCTGTTGCTGATGAGATCAATGACGGAATGAGAAGATTTTCAAGATATTTCAGCCTTGCTGCAAATGTCAGACGAGGTTACAAGGTAAAACAATTTGCTTCAAAGAATCTGGATGAGTATACCAAAAGCATCCGTATTCGTAAAAAGCATCAGGAAGATATCAGGAAAAAAAGAGCTGAACTTGAAGAGATGTATACTGAATTTATTGGTGATAGCAAGTATTATGAAAATACGATGATTCAGCCTTATGACTATGACTTCGATAAAAAGGTTGAATATGAATATGCTGTTCCCTTCTTAGCGGGATTTTGCAGAAACATTGACTTCCTGGAAAAAGGAAATCTTGTTGAAGTTCCATCAGGATATATAACGGGCATTTCAGTCAGAATGGAGGAAATTTATGATAAGTAGTATATTTCAATACATAAAACTCTTTATAATATTTCTTCCTTTCATACTGTTTCAGTTCCTGAACAATCGTGTAAACTTTAAAAAAGAAGTGCGGTATAAACATTTCGCTATGCCTATCGTATCGCTTGTATATTTTGTGCTGATGTTTGGGTTTATAGGCAAATTTTATGATTTGTCAGCATCTTTTGGTGAAGTGATCGATAAATTTCTTAACGAAGACAGTTCGCTTGCTTTGCTGAACACCGTCAAAGAGTTTTTAGCCGGTATGGGTGTATATATCGCGCTTGTTATTCTCAGCATTATGACTCTGGTGGTCTACATTTTCATCAAAAGATTTGTATTGCTCTTTTGCAAAGCTGATTTTGATGCTGATACCGTAAGAGGTTCAATAGTAGGTTTATTCTATGAGTTTGATGAATCAGATAACTGCTGGTATGTAAAAAAATCCTGCGGACAGATGCGCACATTTATAAAAACCGCGTACTATGTTGTCTACATATTATCATCTGTTACGCTTTTTCATTCATATGAACTCTTTTACAGAGGTTTGCTGACAGCACCTTTCTGTCCCATACTTTCAATAATTGTGATGAGCGAGCTGGCATTTTTTGTGGACGGTCTGATGAAAGAGGAAGGCAAAAATACAATTTTTGTAACCAATGATAAGTCAAAACATATCGCTATGTATGCACTGCTCAGAAAGCCTCTCAAAAGACTTTTTGGTGATAAACTTGCATCAGAGGGAACAACAATCAATGTTACAGGTATCAGCGGCGGTGCTGCTGAAGATATTCTGGCAAACATCGAAAAAAATGGTGAGCACATTGGTGAAAACTATGCAGCCTTTATGCGTAAAAAGATAGACGGAGGACTTTCTCCCAATGTAGATTATATACGTTCGGGTTATGATTTGGCCATTGGAAAGAGTCTTCTTTTCAACACACCTTTTTATGACAAACTTATTCCATATGCCTTTTATGCAGTTAACAGATGTTTGCTTTCAGGACAGAAAGTGCTTATTGTTATGGGAAGACATGGTACAGAGGACGACCTCATTAAATGGTGTCAAAAAGGAATAACTTCTGTAACAAATGTCCCTAACTTATACAAGATTTCTGTTCTTTCAGGAAAAGAAGCTGATGAAGACAGCACTGACATCGGAATTATATCAAGATCAGGAGTACACGACCTTGATATTCAAAAAGCGAATATCAGTTTCCTGAAAAAAGTAGGATTTGTTATTGTTGTTGAGCCTTCAAGACTTGTTACTACAGCCCAGATAGGCTTGAATCTTTTGATAAAATGCTGTGGCGAAGACAATAAAATCACATTCTGTTCAATGGACAGAAACTGTGACGGTCTTGTTGATTCATTGTCACATATACTGATGACAAATATTACTGAAGTATCAGCAACAGAATATCCTCACGGTATGAGTTCATTTATGTGCTGGAAATCAGATGATGAATATCTTCAGCACAGATTGTTTCCGGGTGTATCAAGATACTTGGGTCTTGGCACAGAATTATCCTTTGTTGCGCTTAAAAATCAGGTTAAAAGGGCTGTATGGTATGGTGGAGATGCTTATCCGGTATTAGATGCACACTGGATATCTAAGCAGTATTATTATGATTTCCTGAAGTATGCAAATCTACCAACTACTCAGGAAAGCTTTGACCAATACTTTAAGACATCGTTCAATATGTGTAACGAATGTGTAAGTGATTATTCATATGTAACTGTAGAAGATGACAGAAACAACCTTTTCGAAGCAAGAAGAAACTTTGCAACAATTGCAGAAAACCAAGGTTTTGTAAATGTAATATCTTCTGAATATATGCTCAGGGAATATATGGCTGATAACACAGGAATTTTCACTGCCGATGCCAAGGCTATTCCATACATAACAGCAGATTATGCAAGAACAAAGCGTAACTCTGTACTTGCACTATGTTTACTGCTTTGTATTGGGAATGTGTCTGAAAAGGATCTGAAACGTAAACTTATGCTTATGGGTGTTGAAAATGATAACTGTGATGAAGCACTCTGGAAGGAAATGTGTGTTCTTTTCTCCTCAAGCGATAGTAGTAGGCTATCCAAAAACGGAAATCCTGTTATTGTGATAGACTACATTGATAAAGAAAAGAAACTTGAGTTTGAGAAGGAATCAACAATTATTTTTAAACGCGAATATTCTGTTGATAGTGGAAAATTCGAGAATGTATATACCATTGAAAACAAGGAATTTGCCGACATTATCTTAGACGACCTTCAGAATGCAGGCTACATTGCCGAGCTTGAGGGAAAGGATTATTATATCGGTACAGAGCTTAAAGGCCATGTTTATCAGAAATATTTGCCCGGTCAGTTCTTTACATTGAATG
>JAZONV010000016.1:0-57468 GCA_045654685.1 Clostridia bacterium
TCACTCCGGTGGAAAAGACCTCATTTTCCCTCATCATGAAAATGAAATTGCCCAGAGCGAATGTGCTCACGGAAAAACTTTTGCAAACTACTGGCTCCATAACGGATACATCAACGTAAACAACCAGAAAATGAGCAAATCTCTCGGAAACTTCTTTACTGTAAGAGATGTTGTAAAAGAATTTGAATATATCGTAATCAGATTCTTTATGCTTTCTGCTCACTATCGTAATCCAATAAACTTCAGTCACGATCTTTTGATGCAGGCACAGTCAGGTCTTGAAAGAATTAATACTTGTATAGACAATCTTCGTTTCCTTTCCAATACTGCAAATGATGATCCGTCATCAGAAAATGACATACAGGCACTTGACGGTTTCAAGGATAATTTCATAACAGCTATGGATGATGATATTAATACTGCAGATGCAATTTCAGTAATTTTTGATATTGTTAAATATGCCAACACAAACTTTGATGAAAATACTTCAAAGAAAACTCTGGAATATACAATATCACTTCTTGAGGAACTTATGAATGTTCTCGGAATTTTAAAAGAAGAATCCAAAGATTTTCTTGATTCCGACATTGAAGCACTTATTGAAGAAAGAAATAACGCAAGAAAAAATAAAGATTTTAAACGTGCAGACGAAATCCGTGATATGTTGAAGGATGCAGGAATCATCCTTGAAGATACAAGAGGCGGAGTAAAGTGGAAAAGAGCGTAATATGACAGAATTTGATATTTCGATAAATGCAAATCAGGTTTCGCCGTTGTCTCTTGCATATATAGGCGATGCTGTGTATGAACTCTACATACGTTCATACATAATGCACACAGTTAATATGCCTGTTGCTAAACTTCATAAAGCTGCAACAAAATTTGTTAGTGCAAAATCTCAATCCAAAATTTACCACTTGATAAAAGAGAATCTTACTGAAGAAGAAAGCGCAGCTTTTAAACGCGGAAGAAATGCGCACTCATATACAAGTGCAAAGAATGCGGATATAGTGGAATATCGTACTGCTACAGGGCTTGAAGCTCTGATTGGATATCTCTATATAAAAAAGGACACGAAAAGACTTGAGGAAATTATTTCAATGTGTATACACTCGGCAGAATCTGAGGAATAAAAAAACCTAAAGGAACAAAGTATATTTCAGAGGTGACAAAAATGGAACTTTTGAAAAAATACTTTCCCATATTTTTTGGATGTTTTGTTTCGGGTGCAGGTATAGGATTGTTTCTTTCACCCGGGAAAATTGCGGCTGGGGGAGCATCGGGAATCGGAATTTTGTTATATAATCTTTTTTCGTTTCCGGTAGCAATAACTGTTTTAATTGTTAATGCTCTGCTCATTATAATAGGCTACAGATACCTTGATAAATCTGTTATTATAAAAACGATTATTTCAACCATCTTTCTTTCGGTATTCATCGAGCTTTTTTCTAAAGTTTCCCTTGGTATTAATGATTCATTTATATCATGTGCATACGGAGGAGCTTTAGCGGGTCTTGGATCCGGAATTGTAATAAATTCAGGTTCATCAACGGGCGGTAGTGATTTTGGAGCGGTTATTGCGCACAAGTTCATCCCTTTCGTATCCGTGCCGAGAATAATGCTGTTCATTGACCTTGCAATAGCAGTGGTGTCTGGCGGCGCATTTTCAGACTTTTCCTTGATGCTGTATGCAATAGCTGCACTTTTCATTGCATCAAAGTCTGCGGAATTTGTTATTGAAGGTGTTAATTTTTCAAAACTTTTGTTTGTAATCAGTGATAAAAATGATGAAATCGCAAGCTATATCATAAATAAAATAAACAGAGGAGTCACCTCCTTTGAAGCAAAAGGTGAGTTTTCGGGAATGGGAAGAAAAGTTCTTATGTGTGCACTTTCGCCAATGCAGTTTCCGGGACTCAAATCATATATTCATTCGAAAGATAAAAATGCATTTATAATTCTTACCGATGCAAGAAATGTGTTTGGTGAGGGTTTTAATATGGAATAGAAAAACAGGGAGGAATAGGGTTATGTTAACCAACACACAACTGGAGCTTACAGCTTACAAAATCAGAAAACATGCCATAGATGGTGTGTATAGTGCTGCATCGGGTCATCCGGGTGGTTCACTTTCAATATCAGACATTTTGTCTGTTTTGTATTTTGACGAAATGAATGTAGATCCAAAAGATCCTCAAAATCCATTGAGAGACAGATTTGTACTTTCAAAAGGTCATTGTGCACCTGCGTTGTATGGAGCACTTGCAGAAAAAGGATTCATTCCCAAAGAGGACATTAAAACATTAAGAAAAGTAGACAGCTATCTTCAGGGACATCCTGATATGAAGGCGATTCCCGGTGTTGATATGTCAACAGGTTCTCTTGGTCAGGGAATTTGTGCTGCAAACGGAATGGCTCTTGCTGCAAAACTCGACAATAAGGATTACAGAGTATATACAATTTTAGGCGATGGTGAACTTGAAGAAGGACAAGTGTGGGAAGCGGCAATGTTTGCATCTCACTATAAACTTGACAATCTCACCGCATTTGTAGACTTTAACGGACTTCAAATTGACGGAGACATAACAGAGGTTATGAATCCTACTCCCATAGATAAAAAATTCGAAGCATTCGGCTGGAATGTGCTGGTGATTGACGCTCATAACTATGACGAAATCAAAAACGCCATCAAAACTGCAAAAGAAACAAAGGATAAACCTACCGTTATAATTGCAAAAAGCGTAAAAGGAAAAGGCGTTTCATATATGGAAAATAATGCCGCATGGCATGGAAATGCTCCTAAAGAAGAAGAGTACATAATTGCAGTAAATGAGCTTGATGCAAAAATTAAGGAATTGGAGGCAAAAGTAAATGGCTGATATAAAGAAAATAGCAACCAGAGAATCCTATGGTAACGCTCTTGCGGAGCTTGGAGACAAATATGATATTATCGTGCTTGATGCTGACCTTTCAAAATCCACAAAAACAGAAGTGTTCAAAAAGAAGTTTCCTGAAAGATTCATAAACATGGGTATTGCAGAAGCAAACATGATGAGCACAGCTGCAGGTCTTGCATCTTGCGGAAAAACAGTTTTTGCAAGTTCTTTTGCGATGTTTGCGGCAGGAAGAGCTTTTGAACAAATCAGAAACTCAATCTGCTATCCTTGCCTTAATGTAAAAATTGGTGCAACTCACGCAGGTATTTCCGTTGGAGAAGACGGTGCCACACATCAATGTCTTGAAGATATATCTCTCATGAGAACTCTTCCCAATATGGTTGTCATTAACCCTGCAGATGATACAGAAGCTAAAGCCGCAGTTAAAGCTGCAGTAGAACATAACGGTCCTGTATATTTGAGATTTGGAAGACTCAGCGTTCCCGTAATTTTTGATGATTCCTACAAATTTGAAATAGGAAAAGGGGTTATGCTCAAAGAAGGAACAGACGTGACACTTGTTGCAACAGGTCTTTTGGTTGAAACTGCACTTAAAGCTTCTGAAATTCTTGCAAATGAAGGAATAAGCGCAAGAGTAATCAATATTGCAACAATAAAACCAATAGATAAAGAAATAATTTCCAAAGCGGCAATGGAAACAGGTGCACTTGTTTCTTGCGAAGAGCATAACATAATAGGCGGGCTCGGAAGTGCTGTTGCGGAAGTTCTTTGTGAAACATGTCCTGCTCCTCTTATGAGAATCGGAACACAGGATGTGTTCGGAAAATCAGGAAAACCCGATAAACTTTTCGAAGAATATGGTCTGACTGCAGAAGCTATTGTAGAATCTGCCAAAAAAGCAATATCACTCAAAAAGTAATTTTTCAATACATAGTCTGAATTTGGAGTGAGATAAATGCCTGATAATACATGGAAAAACATTAAAGGTAAAAAGAAGTTTTTTATCGTATTTTCAATATTGACAGTTGTTTGTCTTGCTCTTTTTCTGACATACTATATCGGAATTCGGTTTATGCGTATTGCATCCTCCGGAGTTGAGTTCAGAGATTTTATTCAAAGTTATGGCTTTTTTGGTTTCTTTGTAGCCATGGGAATACAGTTTCTTCAGGTTTTTATTGCTTTGATTCCGGGTGAAGTGATAGAAATAGGCATAGGATTTGCCTATGGATGGTTATGGGGGACATTGCTTTGTCTTTCGGGAGTCGGACTTGCATCATATATCATTTTTTCGCTTGTAAAGAAATTTGGTGTTAAACTTGTTGAAATCTTTATTTCATCGGATAAAATCAATGAATTGAGATTTATAAATAGCGAAGAAAAGCTAAAAAGGTTCGTATTTATTGTCTATCTTTTACCGGGAACACCCAAAGATCTCTTGACATACTTTCTTGGACTTACCAAAATGAATATCAGAGATTTTTTGAGCATAACTCTTTTTGCCCGTATACCATCTGTAGTCTCATCGGTTATAGGCGGTAATTTGATTGGCGAAAAACAGTATTTCAAAGCAGTTGTATTGTTTTTGATAACTGCTTTGGTGAGCCTGATAGGTCTTAAAGTATATAAAATAATCATGAAAAAAATAAAACAAAGATCTCAAAGCGGAAAAGAATTTATGAAAAAAATAATTGTTAAAAGAAAGAGAATTAAATAAAAGAAAGGAGGCAGTATATATGATAAATAAACAGGTACCTCTTGTAGTCATAAAAAGACTTCCGAGATATCATCGCTACCTTGGCGAATTGCTTGACAATAAAATATACAGAGTGTCATCTACAGAACTCAGCGAAAAAATGGGTGTTACTGCTTCTCAAATACGTCAGGATCTTAACTATTTCGGAGGATTCGGGCAACAGGGGTATGGATATAATGTTCAGATGTTGTATGATGCAATAACAACACTTCTCGGACTTAATAAAGGATATAAAACTGTTATAATAGGTGCCGGTAACCTCGGAAGAGCTCTTGCAAATTATGCAGGTTTTTCTAAACGAGGTTTCGAGCTTGTAGGTATATTTGATACCAATCCTGCACTCATAGGAAAAGAAGTTTCGGGTCTTTCTATAAGACACTATGATGATGTTGGAGAATTTATAATAAAAGAGAAACCCGACATTGCAATTCTGGCTGTTCCCAAGATGGCGTTGAATAAGATTGCCGAAGATATGGTTTCTTTTGGCATAAAGGCACTTTGGAATTTTGCTCATGTGGATCTTGACCTTCCCGGTGATGTGATAGTTGAAAATGTTCATCTTAGTGACTCCTTGATGACACTTTCATATCGTATGTCAGAATTTGGAGACAAGAAATGAGAACAGTTGGTTTTTCGGGAAAAAGCGGAACCGGAAAGAGTTTTAAAGTGCTTTCGGTAGCCTCGGACAAGAACATAAAGTTAATAGTTGATGACGGACTTTTAATATGTGATGGCAAGGTTCTTGCAGGAAAATCTGCAAAAAAAGAAAAGAATAAATATGCATCTGTCCTTAGAGCAATATTCAATGATGATGAACACAGCAAACAAGTCAGAAAAGCCATTGAAAATTCAGGTGAGGATTCCATACTTATTCTTGGAACAAGCAAAAAAATGGTAAATCTTATTGCGGAAAAACTTGGTGTTTCTCCCGTTGATGAATATATCTGTATTGAAGATGTTTCAACAAGTCAGGAAATAAAGACGGCAAATAATATGCGAACAAGATACGGAAAACATGTCATACCTGTTCCAACCCTTGAAATCAAACGTACTTTTTCCGGATATCTCCTTGATCCGATTGCATCAATAAAAAAATTGGCAGACGGTTTTTTTGACAAGGGAACATCTGAGCGTACCATCATAAGACCCACATATGGATATATGGGGGATTTTGAAATAACAGAAAAGGTGCTGTGCCAGATTGCTCAATATGAAGCATCTCAAGTGGAGGGTGTTTCGTCTGTTGATAAGGTGATATACTATCAGAACAATTTCAAAAATGAATTCAGGATTGATGTCACCCTCAAATACGGAATCGATTTCCAAACTGTATGTTCATTAATTCAGTCTGCAGTTGTTAAATCCATTGACCACATGGCTGCAATATATGTAGATTCTGTGGATGTGTGTGTTGTTAAGGTGGATGTGAAAGCATGATATATGATTCTAAAAGAGGCTGGTATGCCTCTTTTTTTGATGTTTTTATTTCAAAATGTTTCAAAAAATCTCCTCATCATCTTCCAAATTCGGAAATTTTGACGAATTTTTGAATATTTGGCCTGTGTAACTTGCAAAAGTGTTGACTCGGTAACCTGATGGTGCTATAATGAATATTATATTTTTTGTATGGCAGATTTTCTATCGTATTAATTCAGAAGATGCAGCTGTTTTGCGGCAACTGCACCAATAAGTTGCAAATTCTGTTGTACCAATCCCAATTTTTGAGGAGGATAAAAATGAGTATTAAAAATGCATATCTTGCAAAAGTAATGGACGATGTTGTAAAACGTCATCCCGGAGAAAAAGAATTTCATCAGGCTGTAAAAGAAGTTCTTGAATCTCTCGACCCCGTAATTGTCAGACATCCGGAATTTGAAGAAACAGGTCTCATCGACAGAATTGTTGAGCCTGAACGTCTCATTTGCTTCAGAGTATCATGGATTGATGACCAGGGTAAAGTTCAGGTAAACAGAGGTTTCAGAGTACAGTTTAACTCATGTATCGGACCATACAAAGGCGGACTTCGTTTCCATCCTTCAGTATATTCCGGTATCATAAAATTCCTTGGATTTGAACAGACATTCAAAAACAGTCTCACAGGTCTCCCCATCGGTGGAGGTAAAGGTGGTGCAGACTTTGACCCCAGAGGAAAGAGTGATGCAGAAATCATGAGATTCTGTCAGGCTTTCATGACAGAACTTTACAGATTTATCGGTCCCGACGTTGACGTTCCTGCAGGTGATATTGGTTGCGGAACAAAGGAAATCGGTTATCTTTTTGGTCAGTACAAAAGAATTAAAGCATGTTGGAACAGCGGTGTTCTTACCGGTAAAGGTTATGAATATGGTGGTTCTCACATAAGACCCGAAGCAACAGGATTCGGTGCTACATACTATACATGTGAAGTTTTAAGTCACTTTGGTGAAGAACTCAAAGGCAAAACCGTTGCAGTATCAGGCTTTGGTAATGTTGCATGGGGTGTTGCTAAAAAAGTTGCAGAACTTGGCGGTAAGGTTGTAACTCTTTCAGGTCCTGATGGATATATCTATGATCCCGATGGCGTTGTAACACCAGAAAAGATTGACTATATGCTTGAAATGAGATCATCAGGTCGTGACCGTGTTCAGGATTATGCTGATAAATTTGGTTGTGAATTCCATGCAGGAAAGAAACCTTGGGGTGTAAAGGTTGATATTTGTATGCCTTGTGCAACCCAAAATGAAATAGATGTTAAAGAAGCATCAAAGATTATAGAAAACGGCACAAAATACTATATTGAAGTTGCAAACATGCCTACAACTGCAGAAGCATCTGCAATCCTCAAAGAAAAAGGCATTGTTATTGCTCCTTCAAAAGCAGTTAATGCCGGCGGTGTTGCTGTATCTGCTCTTGAAATGGCACAGAACTCAATGAGATATAGCTGGACTGCAGAAGAAGTTGATGAAAAACTCAGAGGAATTATGATTAACATTCATAATGTATCAATGGCTGCTGCTGAAGAATATGGTCTTGGATATGACCTTGTAGCAGGTGCTAACATTGCAGGATTTATGAAAGTTGCGAAAGCAATGCTTGCACATGGTATCATCTGATTAAATTACAGACAGAATATCAAAAACGGGTTGGTAGTTCAAAACTGCCAACCCGTTTTTGTTATGTCACAACAATTCGCTGATAAGAATAAATCCAATAATAATAGGCATCAACGGATCATTACCGTCACCATTAAGCAATAAAAATATCAATACGCCAATAAGCAAAATGTCATCAGTTTCAAGTCCGTCAAGAAAAGATTTGTTCTGTTTACAGGAGGAATTTTCAGCCGTTTCGCATTGGATTAAATTGTTTTCTCCGGTATTATTCCGATATGTATCGCCCTTTGGGTGGGGGATGATGACTTCGCCGGAATCGTTATCGGGATTTATTCTTGTATAACCATCATAATATCTCCGATACATAATATCACGTCCTTATAAATCTTTGAATATAGATGAAAGTTTTGTTAGTTTCAGCATCTTGATTGCCTTGTCAATGTTGTCAGCCCTTGACTGTCTCATGTATGGTTTTAATGCGGATAAAAGATTTATTCTGTTGTCGCCTGAATAATTAAGTGATGAGACAGCATTTTTGATTGTCGACTCAAAATTATCGTCATTTTTTCCATTGGGGGTGTTGTCTTGACCCGAATTTTGATTTAAAAGTGAAGAAACCGTATCCATTGCACCGGGATTTGACATTACTTGTTTCAATTTTTCAAATATATCTTCTGACATGTCAATCCCTCCTTATCCAAGAAATTTGTTTATCTTTTTTAATACTGATGGATTGTTTTTTAAAAGCTCAAGAAGTTCTCTGTCAGACATTGCGCCAAGTTTGTCTGCAAAAACTCCAAGCCCCATAGAACGCATTTTTGCTATTGCTTTTGATTTGTCTGTGTTTTTTATAATCTGTTCGATATCTCCGTCACCAAGGGAAGATAATTTAGATTTATCTGTGTTCATATTTCCTAAAAGTTCTCTGATAATATCATCTGAATTTTTCATGGAAGCATCATCCTTTCTCATAGAATTATATGCAAACAATAGGGGAAATGTGCATATTCATATGTGTAAACCTATATTTAAAAGATCATCATACGGGAAATAAATATTGCATACATGAATTTTTATACCAAATCCATGTATAAATAATACAATTTATGCATATATACAAATTGTTTTGTAATTAACGTCGGAGAAAGTTAATATTTTGTGTAATTTTGATATTGATAATATTGAATATATAATGTATAATTATACATTATATAATTAGAAATACAATATTGCATAAATGCCATGAAAGGGGATAATAACATGAAACATCTCATAAGTCTGAATGACTGTACAACAGAAGAAATACATAATTTGTTGAATCTTGCAATAAAACTCAAAAAAGAAAATTATGCAGGCATAAAACATCACATACTCAAAGGAAAATCTCTCGGAATGATTTTTACAAAATCCTCCACACGCACAAGAGTTTCCTTCGAAGTTGGTATGTATCAGTTGGGAGGGCAATCCCTCTTTTTGTCAAGCAATGATATTCAGCTCGGCAGAGGCGAAACCATATATGACACAGCCAATGTTCTTTCGCGCTATCTTGATGGAATAATGATAAGAACATTTGACCATCAGGATGTTCTCGATCTTGCAAAATATGGACAGATAAGCATAATTAATGGTCTTACAGATCTTTTGCACCCCTGTCAGATTCTTGCAGACCTTCAGACAATATACGAACACAAAGGAAAACTTGAAGGACTCAAGCTTTGTTATGTGGGCGATGGAAATAACATTTCAAACTCACTTCTCCATGGTTGCACAAAGGTTGGAATGGACATCAGCATTGCATCGCCAAAAGGTTATGAATGTGATGCTCAATGTATTGAAAATGCCAAAAATACCGCCAAAAAGACATCATGTTCTGTTGTTCTTACTGAAGATCCCAAAGAGGCAATAAAGAATGCAGACATTGTTGTTACAGACACATGGGTAAGCATGGGACAGGAAAGTGAAAAACAAGAGAGAATCAAAATTTTTGGTTCATATACAGTTGATGACAAACTTTTTGGAATGGCTAAAGATGATGCAATATTTATGCATTGTCTTCCTGCATACAGAGGTTATGAAGTTACGGATTCAGTTATTGATGGTCCGAGAAGTGTAATCTTTGATGAAGCAGAAAACAGACTTCATGCTCAAAAAGCTGTAATGGCAACAGTAATGGCAGATTAAAAAAGAAATTTTTCTTTTCAAAAACAAAATATAACCGTCTTTGCAAAAATTACAATCATCTCCGGTGACTATCTTTTGTAAAAAAAGAGATAATAAATAAAGGTGATGTGTAATGGAGACTTTTGCTATAAACAGAAGAAAATTTGCAAAGACGGTTTTTGTTGTCTTTTTTTCTCTATTTTGGATATTTTGTGCTGTATATGCCACTTTTAGTGTGATTAATCTTTTGAAAATAAAAGATGCATTTGAACTTACATTTTCGCAAATGTCTAAAAAGTGGTCCGGAGCTTTTTCCGGATTGCCTTTGCCGAGTATAGAACCGGGGAGCTCATATTCTTTTGATATTCATTCTCCGTCTGATGAAACAAAGAAAATAGTTGCAACATATACGCCCGGAGAAAATATTGGTATAGGTGACATCAGTTTTATAAATTCTAACGGTGGCAAGGCAAATCTCTATGATGTGATAGGATTGATTTCCGGATTTAAGGAAGAAACCGGAATACAGGCATCATATGTTTTTGATTCAAAAAACGCAGTCGTAGAAAAAAGTGTTGAATGTTTTTCTGCAAACGAAAAAACAAGGGATATATTTCCCAATGACTTATCTTTTGTTTTTGAAGATGGTTTTGCTGTGCCTGAAACAAATAATATTAAACTGGGATATAACGTTTTGCGTATGTTGACAAGCGGGAATATTAAACCGGGGAAAGCGGTGAGTGTTTTTTTAGATTCAAAAGAATTGAAAGCAAGAAAATATAGTGTTTTGTTAAAAAAAGACCAACTTGGAGATTTTGTTGAAAATATAACAACAGATGGGAGTGTCGAAAACAATGCCCTGGTTGACAATATTAAAAATATATTTTTGAATTTGTTGCATAATTGTCAGGGAGATAAATTTATAATAAGTACTGTTTTGCACAATGGAAAAGTCGTATCTTTAGAATTTGAAACTCCGCCCATTTTTGATGATTTGTACTTGTTTTCAATAATGAGCGAAGAAGAAGGTGAAGTTTTTGCTAAATTGAGAAATATGTCAAAAAATCAAAATGTGATGCACGTTAGTGCAAAATGTGACGATGGTGAAGTGAGTATTTCCTATATTAATATCTTTCCGAAAATCAAGGCAGAAGCTGAGACCGAAGAAAATAAAGTTAAAATCAATTTTTCGGGGCAAAACAATATGAAATTAAACCTTATAGCACAAAAAAGAGAAAATTCATATGACATGGAGTTTTACAAAGACAGGTTCTTTTCCAAGCCGCCTTTTTTGAATGTGTATATCACCAAAAACAAATAACAATAGTTACAGGTTTGCTATTTTTTTGAGATTTAAATTATATATATTCGTGGAATTTTTAGTTTGACATATAATTGGTTTTGTTGTAGAATATTGGATGTTAGTTAGAATTTATGGGGGATTGTGAATTTTTTTCGCATCTCCTTTTTGTATGAACCAAGGAGGAAAATTATGCAACAAAACGAAAAATCTCTGATGCTTGGAACAATGAAAATGTCAAAACTTGTTCCCACAGTTGCCGTTCCCATAATGATAAGTCTTTTGGTGCAGGCGCTATATAATATTGTGGATAGCATATTCGTAGCAAAATACAGCTCTGATGCACTTACTGCCGTGTCATTGGCTTACCCCATACAAATGCTCATGATTGCAGTATCAACAGGACTTGGCACAGGTATCAATGCATTGACTTCAAGACTTTTGGGAGAAAGGAATCCCGCCCGTGCCCTTAAGGCTGCCGGAAATGGTCTTGCTCTTATGCTTTCGGGATTTTTAATTTTCTTTATATTTGGTCTTTTCTTTGCAGATGATGCATTCAGACTTCTGACAAAGGATGATGACCTAAGAGAACTTGGAGAAATATATCTTTCAACCGTATGTATTTTCAGCTTTGGACTTTTTTCAACAATTCTTTTTGAACGTCTTATGCAGTCAACAGGAAATACAATCCATTCAATGGTGACCCAGATTTTTGGCGCAGTCACAAACATTATTTTGGACCCGATTATGATATTCGGAATGTTCGGATTCCCTGAAATGGGAATAAGAGGTGCAGCGGTTGCAACTGTCACAGGTCAGATTGCAAGCATGATTTTAGGCTTTATAATAAATCAGACCAAAAATAAGGAATTAAGATTAAATATTAAATGTTTAGCTCTTGAAAAGGAAATTGTAAAAGAGATTTTGAGAGTTGGCGTTCCCAGTATGATAATGCAATCAATTTCATCGGTTATGAATGTAACATTTAATGCGATTCTCATTGCATACGGAAAGGTAGCAGTAAATGTTCTCGGAATATATTTCAAACTCCAGTCATTTGTATTTATGCCAATATTTGGGTTAAGCAATGGTCTTGTTCCGATTATAGGATATAACTATGGTGCAAGAAACAGAGAGAGAATATATTCCGCAATAAAAACATCCATCATGTTGTCCTTGTCAATTATGGTGGCTGGTATGGCAGTATTCATGATTTTCCCTGAATTTTTGTTGTCTTTGTTTGAGTCGGGAGAAGCAAGCGAAATTACTGTAATCGGAACACTTGCTCTCAGAAGAATTAGTCTTTGTTTCCCGTTTGCCGCAATCGGAATCGTTATCAGTACAACATTCCAGGCAATAGGAAGGGGTATGTACAGCATGATTATGAGTATCAGCAGACAGCTTGTTGTTCTTATTCCTGCCGCATGGATTCTTTCGAAACTCGGAGGTCTCAACGTTATCTGGTGGAGTTTTATCATTGCAGAGGGCGTATGCTTTGTCATCAGCTTATTCCTCTATACCAGCGTTGACAGAAGAGTATTTAAGAGATTGTAAAATTAAAAGCAAGTAATCAACCGCTATTGCGGCAGATTACTTGCATTTTTGTTTTTACTGTATAGGAATTTGCGCAGTATTTAGTTCGCGAGATGAGATGTATATCAAATTATGCTCGCGACTTGGGTGCAGGCTCAGCCTGCTTTTTTACAGAAAATTATGTTTTCATAAAGAAAAAAACTTTTTCATTTTTTCAACTTCGTTTTCATCAGTAGAACTTGAATAAAATTCGACTGTTCCGTTGTTGTGAGATTGATTTGAAATACCAGATTCGTCAAGTCTTCTTTTAGTTTCTTTAGTTGTACCAATTGCACCGTCAAATATATCTACATCATACGAAAAACATGCTTTTATCTCATTTTTTATATGGGGATAGTGAGTGCATCCAAGTACAATTGCAGATATCTTTTTGTCCACATACGGAGCAAGTAGGTTTTCGAGATATTCTGTGATCTCCTCTTTGTTATTGCACCCTTTTTCAATGATTTCGGCAAGTCCGGGGCAGGGGATAGGGATTATGGATGTCATTTCTTCATATTTTGCATTGAGAGATGCAAATTTTTCTTTTTTTAGGGTTACGGGTGTTGCCATTATAATAACATTTTCGTTTGGATGTGCATTTGCAGCAGGTTTTATGGCGGGTTCAATTCCGATTATAGGTATATCATATTTGCCACGCAGATAATTCGCTGAAACGCTTGTGGCAGTATTGCAGGCAATTACCACAGCTTTTGCACCTTTTGATATCAGAAACTTAAGACAATTTTCGGAAAGTTCTCTTATTTCTTCGTCTGTCTTATCTCCATAGGGGGCATTTTTGGAATCACCGAAATATATATAGTTTTCATTTGGCATAAGCCTTGAAAGTTCTTTTAATACGCTGATTCCTCCAAGACCCGAATCAAACACCCCTATGGGATTTTGATCTGTTGTCATTGTTATTCCTCTTTTCATATATGACATTTGTCAGGATATGTTATTTATCACCATTTTAAATTATTAATATACGTATCACAGAATTGCAATTGCATGGTGACATTCAAATTGACCGCCTTTTTCAAGTTTATGTATGCCGGGTTTTTCGCTGATGTCAGCAATTTGCTTCCCTTTATACGGAGCACCGCACCACGGTTCTATACATACAAATTGTGAGTTCTCGACAGACCATATATACAAATTGTCAAAGTCTGCAAATTCAACTCTGATTTCTTTCTTGCTCTCTTTGTTTAGAAGAGTAACATAATCACTTTCGGGGTTATCAAAAGAAATTGTTACGGAATCTTTGAAAAGGTCGGGATGAAGCATCATAACGCTGTGGTTGTTTTCTGTTTTCATGAACTTTTCGGGAACTTCATCTGTTTCATAAACATAGAAATTGTTTTTTTCTTCTTTTTCAAAATGTATTTCATAATTATCGATGCCTTCAAGACACTCATATCCTTCGTGAGCACCAACTGAAAAATACATATCTTTATCCGAGTCGTTTATAACTTCATAGGAGACATCCAATGATTTTCCCATAAGCTTGAATGTTACAATCAATTCAAAGTCGTATGGATACATTTCTTTTGTTTCTTTGTTTGATACAAACGAGAATACTGCAAGATCTTCCGTGCACTCCATAAGATTAAATTCATTTCTCATAACAAATCCGTGAGAAGGCATGGAATATGTAACAGAATCAATCTTGATTTCTCCATCTATAAGATTGCTGCAAATCGGAAAAAGTATCGGTGCCTGACGATTCCAGAAAATCATGTCTTTCTGGTGTAGATACTCTTTATCATTCGAATCTTTTATGCTTGTTATTTCAGCACCATATGATGAAATTGTAACGGTGAGAAATTCGTTTTTTAATTTTACACTAACGTTAGCCATGTTTTTTCTCCATTCATTATACTAAACTATATCAATTATAATAAAAAACATGGTCTATTGTCAATGAATATAAATAAAATTCATCAAAAAATCCTATAGGACTTGTAAAACGTTAAAATTTGTTGTATAATTATCGGGTATGTTAATCGTTTATGTTATAAAACAATAAAATATGCAGGAGGAAAACAAATGAGCACATTTTTAGACACAATCAAAAGTCGTGCAAAGCAGGACAAAAAGAAAATCGTTCTTCCCGAATCCATGGACAGAAGAACATTTGAAGCAGCAGAAACAGTTCTCAAAGAGGATATCGCTGACATCATAATCATCGGTACTCCCGAAGAAGTTGCAAAAAACAGTGAAGGTCTTGATATTTCAAAAGCAACAATCATTGATCCTTTCACATATGAAAAAACAGAAGAGTATCTCAATCTTTTTGTTGAACTCAGAAAATCCAAAGGTCTTACATATGAAGAAGCAAAAGCGCAGGCTCTTGGTGATTATATGTACTATGCATGCCTTATGGTAAAAGCAGGAGATGCAGATGGTGTTGTTTCCGGTGCTTGCCACTCAACAGCAAACACTCTCCGTCCAAGTCTTCAGATAATCAAAACTAAACCCGGTGTTAAACTTGTTTCAGCATTTTTCGTAATGGTAGTTCCCGATTGCGAATATGGTGCAAACGGAACATTCATTTTTGCAGATTCAGGTCTCGAACAAAATCCCGACCCCGAAAAGCTTGCTGCAATCGCATCTTGCTCTGCTGAATCTTTCGAACTTCTCACCCAGAAAGAAGCAGTTGTTGCTATGCTTTCACACTCAACAAAAGGTAGTGCAAAGCATGCAGATGTAGATAAAGTTGTTGAAGCAACACGTATTTGCAAAGAAAACAATCCCGGTCTTAAAGTTGACGGTGAACTTCAGCTCGACGCTGCAATCGTTCCTGAAATCGGAACTTCAAAAGCTCCTGATTCTGATGTTGCAGGAAAAGCAAACGTTCTCGTATTCCCTGACCTTGATGCAGGTAACATAGGATATAAACTTGTTCAGCGTCTTGCAAAAGCAGAAGCATATGGTCCTGTAACCCAGGGTATTGCAATGCCCATCAATGACCTTTCAAGAGGATGTTCAGCAGACGATATCGTAGGTGTTGTTGCAATCACTTGCGTTCAGGCACAGGCAAATAACTGATAATATTTTATAACTTAAAAAGGCGGTTGTAATTATGAATATTTTGGTAATCAATGCAGGAAGTTCTTCTTTGAAATATCAGTTCATTAAAATTGAAGAAGAAAAAGTTCTTGCAAAAGGTCTTTGCGAAAGAATTGGAATTGATGGTTCAAAACTTACCCTCAAAGTTCCCGGCAAAGATGACTATGTAGTAGAAAAACACATGGATGATCACTCTGTTGCAATTTCTATGGTAATTGACGCTCTTACAGATAAAGAACATGGCGTAATTGCAGACATGAAAGAAATTGATGCAGTAGGTCACAGAGTTGTGCACGGTGGAGAAATTTTTGCTTGTTCAGTTGTTATTGATGAAAAAGTTAAGGAAGCTCTTGAAGTTTGCTCTGAACTTGCTCCTCTTCACAATCCTGCAAACATCATTGGTATTGAAGCTTGTGAAAAAGCTATGCCCGGCGTTCCTCAGGTTGGTGTTTTTGACACAGCGTTCCATCAGTCAATGCCCAAAAAAGCATATATGTATGCTCTTCCTTACGAACTCTACACAAAACATAAAATAAGAAGATATGGTTTCCACGGAACAAGCCACAGATTTGTATCTGAAAGAGCAGCACAGATGCTTGGAAAACCAATTGAAGAACTCAAAATTATCACATGTCACCTTGGAAACGGTTCTTCAATCGCTGCAGTTGATTGCGGTAAATCCGTTGACACAAGTATGGGATTCACACCTCTTGCAGGTGTTCCCATGGGAACTCGTTCAGGTGATATAGATCCTGCAATCGTAACATTCCTTATGGAAAAAGAAAATCTCACATCAAAACAGGTTAATGACCTTCTCAACAAAGAATCAGGCGTTTTCGGAATTTCCGAACTCAGTTCTGACTTCAGAGATCTTGAAGGTTCAATGAATACAAACGAAAAATCAGAACTTGCTCTTGAAATGTTTGCATATGGCGTAACAAAATATATCGGTGCATATGCAGCAGCTATGGGCGGTGTTGATGCGATCGTATTCACAGCAGGTGTTGGTGAAAACACAGCACTCACAAGGGGTCAGGTTGTTGAAAAACTTGGTTTCATGGGTGTTAAAATTGATGCTGAAGCAAATAAATGCAGAGGAAAAGAAATGGATATTTCCGCTCCTGATGCAACTGTTAAAACACTTGTTATTCCCACAAACGAAGAACTTATGATTGCAAAAGACACAGCAAAACTTGTTAAAGAAATGTAATTGAAAAATGGGGTGTAAATTTTATTGGTTTACACTCCATTTTTTAAATTAAACGTATTTAAAAGGTGGATTTGAAATGGCGAAATCATCAAATCAAAAATTGAAACTCCTTCATCTTTTGAAAATATTTATGGAAGAAACAGATGAAAATAACAGTCTAACCATGTCAGAAATAATATCGAGACTTGAAAAAATAGGGATTAGTGCAGAAAGAAAAAGTCTGTACGATGACTTTGAACAGCTTAATATCTTTGGGTTGGACATATGTAAAACATCAGGCAAAATCCCTGGATATTATAATCTTGGAACGACATTTGAACTTCCGGAATTGAAACTGCTTATTGATGCTGTTCAGTCATCAAAATTTGTAACAGAAAAGAAGAGCCTTGAACTCATTTCAAAAATAGAGAAGCTTACAAGTGTTCATAATGCCGGAAAATTAAGACGACAAGTGTATATTGCCAACAGAGTAAAAACAAGAAATGAAAAAGTTTTCTATAATGTTGACAAAATATATGATGCAATAGGGGATAATAAAAAAATCAGCTTCAAATATTTTGACTACGCTATTGAAAAAGAGAAAGTATACAGAAAAGATGGCAAAGAATATGAAGAATCTCCGGTCACTTTGATGTGGGATGATGAAAATTATTATCTTGTTGCATACAACAGCAAACATTCAAGTTACGTCCATTATCGAGTTGATCGTATGGAGAATATAAGCATTCTCAATGTGGAAAGAACTTTGCCTGATGCTCCGTTTGATACTGCATTTTATGCAAAGAAAATTTTCTCTATGTTTTCCGGAGAGGAAACTCATGTCACAATGCGATTTGAAAACTCATTGATTAACGTGGTTTTTGATCGTTTCGGAATGGACATAACACCTTTCAAAGATGATGAAAACCATTTTATAATAAAAACAGGTGTTTCTGTAAGTCAGCAGTTTTTTGGTTGGATATCATCACTTGGTGCCAGAGCTGAAATTGTTGCACCTCAAAATGTTAAAGATGCATTTGTAAAAATGCTGGAAGAAGTGCTGAAAATTCATAAAAGCAACTAATTTTAACCGCATCTTAACCATGTTTTTGATATAGTGGGAAAAACATATAAATTTTTAACGGAGGATGTATGAAAAAGTCAAATCCTGTTATGAAAAATTCGTTAATATCATTGGCAATTCTTTGTATGTGCATAATATTTTGTCTTGCCTTGAAATACATATTTAATAATAGCGCGTTGATTTCGGCAGTATTTGTTTTGGGGGTATATCTCATATCTGTCGTGACAGATGGATATATTTACGGAACAGTTTCAGCACTTTTGTGTGTTATGGCGGTTAATTTTGCTTTTGATTTCCCTTTTTATGCATTCAATTTTACTATTGCTGAAAATATTGTTTCGGCGGTAATTTTGCTTGCTGTCACCATGATAACCTGTGCTCTCACCGCAAAGGTAAAGCACAATGAGTCCGTAAAAGCCGAAAGAGACAAAGAGAGAATGAGAGCAAATCTTATGCGTGCGGTTTCACATGACCTGAGAACTCCTCTTACCACAATCTACAGCTCCAGTTCCGCCCTTTTGGAAAACTATGATAAATTCAGCCGGGTTCAACAAAAGGAAATGATAAAGGGCATAAGTGAAGATTCACAGTGGTTATATCGAATGGTTGAAAACCTGTTGTCCGTGACAAAACTTGACGGAGACAATGTTAAAATCATAAAAACAGAAACAGTTCTTGATGAACTTATTGATTCGGTTTTGCTTAAATTTGCAAAAAGATATCCAAATCAGATGGTAGATGTAGATATTCCCGAAGATTTTACTGCAATTCCTATGGATGCTCTTTTGATTGAACAGGTTTTGATAAACATTCTTGAAAATGCCGTACAGCATGCAGAGGGTATGACATATTTAAAACTTAAAGTGTTTGTCATATCAGATAAAGCAGTATTTGAAATAAAAGATGACGGATGCGGGATCCTTGAGTCAAAACGCAAAAACATTTTTAACGGAGTGTATACCAATAACTCTGCGGATTCAGACTCCAAAAAGAACAATGCAGGAATAGGGCTTTCTGTATGTGCATCCATAATCAGAGCCCATGGCGGCGACATTAAGGCAGAAAATTCAAAAGGTGGCGGATGTGTATTCCGTTTCATGTTGAATATGGAGGATAAATAAAGTGCACAATAATAAATATAAAATCCTCGTAATAGAAGATGAAGATAACATAAATAATCTTTTAAGAGCACTTCTTGAAACAGGGGGATATCAGGCGATTTGTGCAAAAACCTGCACAAGCGGGCAAATGCTTTTTGCTTCCCACAGACCTGATCTTGTAATACTTGACCTTGGATTACCCGACTTTGACGGAATGAAATTCTTAAAAGATGTCAGAAAAAACTCTTTAACTCCGGTTATAGTGCTTTCTGCAAGAACGGATGAAAAGGATAAGGTTAATGCCCTTGATATGGGGGCAAATGATTATGTGACAAAACCTTTCAGCAGCGCTGAACTTGTTGCAAGAGTAAGATCGGCTTTGAGAAACTCAAGACGAAGCACTGACGAGGGAAAACTTCCCGGAGGAAAATTCAAATCCGGCGGACTCGAAATTGACTATGATTCAAGACGTGTTTTTGTTGAGGGAACAGAGGTGACTCTCACTCAGACAGAATACAACATTATTGCTTTCTTGTCTGAACATTCCGGAAAGGTTATGACCTATGCCGCAATTATCCGTGATATATGGGGATATAACGATTTGAACAGCAGAAAAAAACTTCAGGTAAATATGGCAAACATACGAAAAAAACTGGGGGACAAACCCGGCAAAAACAATTTTATTGTAAACGAACTGGGTGTTGGCTACCGAATGTGTGAGAAGACTGAATGAAAAAATGGGGATGTAAAATAGAGAGCAGAACGAAGCGGACTGCATCTTTTTACACCCCGTTTATTATATAATATTAATCTTAACCGCATCTTAACCAAGATTAATGTACAATAAATAATATACTGAGATATTTTGGATTTTATATGAAAATACTGATTTCGTCAGTGTGAAAATAATATTTTTAAAGAGGTGTAAAAATGACAATTTTTGACGTTTTAACTTTGATTGGCGGACTATGTTTATTCCTTTTCGGAATGAATGTAATGGGTGATGCTTTGGAGCGAAGAGCAGGAAGCAGTCTGAAAAATCTTCTTGCAAAGCTCACACAGAACAAGCTTGCAGGATTTCTAACGGGTCTTGGCGTAACCGCGGTTATTCAGAGTTCTTCAGCCACAACAGTTATGGTGGTTGGTTTTGTAAACTCAGGCATAATGTCACTCAAACAGTCCATTGGTGTTATAATGGGCGCGAATATCGGTACAACAGTAACAGCATGGGTATTGAGTCTTGGAGGCATATCAAGCGATAATGTTTTTTTAAAACTTTTAAAACCAACTTCGTTTACTCCCATACTTGCACTTATTGGTATAGCACTTTTAATGATGGGCAAAACCAGTAAGAAAAAAGATACCGGCACCATACTTCTTGGATTTGCAACTCTTATGTTTGGTATGGACACTATGTCTTCTGCAGTATCCGGTCTTGCAGATGTTCCTGCTTTCCAAAATCTTTTCATAATGTTTAAAAACCCCGTTTTGGGAGTTTTGGCAGGTGCTTTTCTCACTGCTGTCATTCAGTCAAGTTCTGCATCTGTAGGTATTCTTCAGGCACTCTCTGTTACAGGTCAGGTTTCCTATGGTGCTGCCGTTCCAATAATTATGGGTCAGAACATAGGTACTTGTGTAACTGCACTTCTGTCATCTTTTGGTACAAACAAAAATGCAAAGCGTGCAGCCATAGTGCACTTGTCATTCAACGTTCTCGGAACTATTATATGGCTGTCGGTATTCAGTTTGATATCTGTACTTTTAAGACCTGCACTTCTTGATGCATCTGTATCATATCTCGGCATTGCAGTTGCTCACTCTTTGTTTAATATTGCATGTACAGTTGTTCTTTTGCCTATGGCATCACTCCTCGAAAAACTGGCAATTAAACTTGTTCCCGAAACAAGCAAAATTGATGAGAATACCGAACTTGATGAAAGACTTCTTGTAACTCCGCCAATTGCTTTGGCACGCTGTAATAAACTTGTTCAGGAAATGGCAGAATTTTCGGTAACTGCACTCAAAAATGGTCTGAATATGCTCACAAGATACGACGAAAACACTGCCCAGGAAATTCGTTCATCTGAGGAAAAAGCAGATCACTATGAAGATATTCTCGGAACATATCTTGTAAAACTCAGTCGTAATCGAGTTAGTGATAATGACAGTTCAGAGATATCAAAGCTTCTCAAGGTTATTGGTGATTTTGAAAGAATATCTGACCATAGTATAAATATATTAGAGTCTGCTGAAGAACTTAGAGAAAAAGACATGAATTTCACAGATGATGCCATTGCTGAACTCGGTGTACTTTGTAGTGCGGTATCTGAAATACTCACACTTTCATATACTGCATTTATTAATAACGATATGAATTTCGCAAGAGATGTAGAACCTTTGGAACAGGTAATAGATGGACTCAAAACCAAACTCAGAAACGGACACATAAAACGTCTTAAGGAAGGAACATGTTCAATTGAAGCAGGTTTTGTTTGGGCAGATCTCATAACCAATCTTGAGAGAACCTCTGATCATTGTTCAAATATAGCCGCATGTATCATTGATGCTGCAGAAAATAATATGAATGTTCATCAGTCCTTGAGGGATATGAAAACAAATGATACTAATTTTACATCAAAATTTGCATACTATGCTGAAAAATATGAAATTGTCAATGAAATGTAAAACATATTGAATTTGAGGTGGTAATAATGGGAATAGCATTACAGCTTGTCCTGCTTTGTGTTGGATTTGCAATGCTTGTTAAAGGTGCGGACTGGTTTGTTGATGGCTCTTCAGGCATTGCGACAAAGTTCAAAATTCCGCAACTTGTAATTGGTCTTACAATTGTTGCAATGGGTACAAGTGCACCGGAGGCGGCGGTAAGTATAACAGCTGCCCTGAAAGGGAATGCGGATATCACGGTTGGTAATATTGTCGGAAGTAACATATTGAATATTCTTATAATTTTAGGTTTTTCTTCTTTGATAACTTCAATTGCTGTTGCAAAATCAACCATAAAGGTTGAAATACCTTTTATGATAGCGATAACTCTTTTGCTTTTGATTATGGGTTATGATGGTACAGTAGGTCGTCTTGAGGGGATTATCCTTTTAATAGTTTTTGTTTTGTATCTTGTGTACTTATTTGTTCTTTCCAAAAACGACGGTGTTGATGAAGAAATAAAAGAACTTTCAGTCACGAAAGCACTTTTATGGACAGTTATAGGTTTGATTCTCATTGTTTACGGTAGCGACATTACTGTTGATGCTGCAACAAAAATTGCAAAGTTTTTAGGCTTAAGCGAACGTTTTATCGGTCTGACCATTGTTGCGCTGGGCACGTCACTTCCTGAACTTTTTACATCTGTATCTGCTGCAAGAAAAGGTAATGCAGACATCGCAATTGGGAATATTGTCGGAAGCAACATTTTCAACATACTCTTTGTTATCGGTATATCGGCATCGATTATACCTGTTCCGTTTGCAACCGGATTTCGTTTTGACACCATTGTAGCAGTTGCCGCAGCGTTAATTCTTTGGTTTTGTCCAATGAAAAGCGGCGAACTGAAAAGATGGGCAGGGGTGACAATGCTTGCCGCATATGCACTGTATTTTGTGATAATATGGTGATATAAATAATAACATACTAAAATTAAGAGCATATATTTTATGAACGTATTATTATTTGTTCATAAAATATATGCTCTTTTAGTTAATGTTTTTAACAGTAGAAAAACAGGAAAAAATTTCGATCTTATGCTGTTACGATTTTACTTGCATCCTGAAGTCCGAGATATTCAATTGCTTCTTCTCTCATTTTGTACTTGAGTATTTTGCCGGCAGCATTCATCGGGAAAGAATCAACAAATCTTATGTATCTGGGAACTTTGTGTTTTGCTATATTTGCGACTATAAACTCTCTGAGTTCTTCTTCGCTAAGGGTTTCGTCGGGTTTTATAACAACGCAAGCCATAGCTTCTTCGCCATATTGTTTGTCGGGAACACCAATTACCTGAACATCACTTACTTTTGGATGAGTATAAATAAAATCTTCAATTTCCTTTGGATAGAGGTTTTCGCCACCACGGATAAT
Source organism: Clostridia bacterium (assembly GCA_045654685.1). Lineage (GTDB taxonomy): Bacteria > Bacillota > Clostridia > UMGS1810 > UMGS1810 > RGIG1828. The sequence goes on from JAZONV010000016.1 coordinate 23,315, forward strand.
CATGTCTTTGATTCTTCCGGTAATCTTAAAATATCCATCAGGTGTTCTTCTTGCCAGGTCTCCTGAATGAAGCCAACCTTCGGAATCTATTGCGGCAGCTGTTGCGGCAGGCATTTTGTAATAGCCTTTCATAATATTATAACCTCTTGCAACAAATTCGCCATCTGTATTATCCGGTAATTCCTCACCGGTTTCGGGGTCAACAATTTTACACTCAACACCGAATATGGGAGCACCTACTGTGTTCACCCTTGTTTCTATTGAGTCTGTTGTTTTGCTCATTGTTGTAGCAGGGGATGCTTCTGTCTGACCATATGTGATACAAATTTCAGACATATGCATTTTTTCAATAACTTCTTTCATTGTCTGTATAGGACATGGCGAACCTGCCATAATACCTGTTCTCATATTTGAAAAATCTGTTTTGTCAAAGTTTTCATGACCAAGCATGGCAATAAACATTGTGGGAACACCATGGAAACATGTGATTTTTTCTTTGTTAATACAGTCAAGCCCAAGTCTTGGTGAAAATGCCGGAATGGGAGACATTGTAACACCGTGAGTCATTGATGCAGTCATGGCAAGAACCATGCCGAAACAATGGAACATGGGAACCTGAATCATCATTCTGTCTGCAGTTGAAAGATCCATGCAGTCACCAATGGCTTTTCCGTTGTTTACAACATTATAGTGTGTGAGCATAACCCCTTTGGGGAATCCTGTTGTACCTGAAGTGTACTGCATATTACATACGTCATTTTTGTTTATTGAAGCAGCACGTTTATATACTTCTTCAACAGGAATGTCTTTTGATTTTGACATTGCTTCATCCCATGTATAACATCCGGGCACCTCACAATCCACAGTTATTACATTTCTGAGGAATGGGAGCTTTTTGGTGTGAAGTGTTTCGCCTTTTTTCGTTGTGGCGAGTTCAGGACAAAGTTCGTTTATTATTTCAACATAGTTGCTTGTTTTATAACCTTCAATCATAACAAGTGTATGAGTGTCGGACTGTTTAAGCAGATATTCAGCTTCATACACTTTGTATGCTGTGTTAACAGTTACTAACACTGCACCTATTTTAACTGTTGCCCAGAATGTGATATACCATGCAGGAACATTTGTTGCCCATATTGCAACATGATCACCGGGTTTTACTCCCATAGCGATGAGCGATCTTGCGAATGTATCAACATCGTCTCTGAATTCTTTGTATGTTCTTGTGTAGTCAAGTGTAGTATATCTGAATGCATATTGATCAGGGAATTCATCAACCATTCTGTCGAGAATCTGTGGGAAAGTGAGATCAATAATGGTTTCTTTTGGCCATACATACTGACCTGTACCTCTCAAGTTTTCCTGAAGTCTCTGACCGGATTTTGAAACACCTGTATATGTTTGCATGAAGTCAACAAATTTAGGGAATATGATGCATGCATCGGTAAGATCCGGATACCATCTTTTTACCCATTCAAGTGTGACATATCCTTCGTAATTAATTGATTTCAAAGCCAGCATAAATTCATCAATCGGGAGGTCGCCTTCGCCAATGATTTTATATGCAACTTTATCATCAGAGTTTTTAACAGAATCTTTAACATGTACATGCTTGATATAAGCTCCGAGATTTGTAAGGGTCGCTTCGGGACTTTCGTTAAAATATCTGTATGGGTGATGAACATCCCAAAGGGCAGCAACATTATCACTTGCTACAACATTCAAAAGGTTGCAGAGTCTTTCAGTATCGGCATATACACCATTTGTTTCCACAAGAAGAGTGATATCGGATTTTTCGGCTTCGGGAACTAATTCCTTTATTCTTTTGCAAACCACCTCGTCATCAACTTCTCCTTCGGGAGCTTCATGTATATCTGCGAGTATTCTTATGTATTTTGTTCCGAGTTTTGATGCGATGGATATATATGTTAAAATTTCATTTTTAGTATCTTCCCATAATTCGTCTATTTTCAGACATCCGCCGGTTGATAGGCATGGAATTTCAATATGCATCTTTTTTAGCATTTCCAAAGTTTCTTCACAGTTTTCGTATGAAAAGGGTGATTTTGCTTCATCTTCCTTAATGTGTCTGACTTCAATACCGTCGAACCCCAAGTCTGTTGCCATGGTAAATATGTCTGTCCAATCATAGTTGGGGCAGCAAAGTGTTGAAAATGCAATTTTCATTTTGAATCTTCCTTTCGTCTGATGGATTATTTTACAAAATAACCCATGATAAATTAGAGATATTATATCAAAACACAAATTTTTTGTCAATGGTTGACGGGTGTATTTGTTGACTTTTGATATTTATAATGATAAAATATTAATATATTCTGTACCGGAGGGTCAAAATATGGATTCTGTATCTGTTATGCATTGTGCTGATATGCATCTTGGAAAGAAAAATTCTTCATTCGATAAAAGCAAGAATCGTTTGCGTATGTATGAGACAGAAATGTCTTGCTTGTTGGCTGTTGAGTGTGCTTCAGACTGTAATATCGTGCTTTTGTCGGGGGATATTTTTGATTCTTCGGATGTTTCGGAGGAATTGTGCAAGAAATTTATTGATGTTATTTCGTCAATGCCTGATGTGAGATTTTTCTATTCATGCGGTAACCACGATCCGTATATAAATAGAATTACAGATTATCTGGTGTGTAATTGTCCTGACAATCTCTATATTTTCGGATATGAGGCTGTTGAATGTGTCACCATAGAAAGTCTGAAAACAAAAGTGTACGGAATATCTTTTTCAAAGCCTTATGCTAAAGATGCGTTAATTAAAGATTTGGATATGTGCGATCCTGCATATATAAATATTATGTGTATACATGGTGAGCTGACTGATAAAAGCGTATATAATCCTGTTGATATGAAATTCCTTGAAAAGCTTGGTTTTGATTATGTGGCTTTGGGGCATGTTCATGGGTTTGACGGATTCCATAAGATGAATAATTTGACATATGCTTATTCGGGCTGTACAGAGCCTTCAGGATTTGATGAATGTGGCGAAAAAGGATATATAAAAGGATTTATAAACAAAAGCGAGGCAAATCTCAGGTTTGTTGTATCATGCAAAAGACAATATCACAATATTTCGATAGATATATCGAATATTTATGATTATGCTACCCTGATAAGTGAAGTGGCCGAAAAAGTGGATTGCGGTAATGATTTGTGGAGAATTAATCTTTGCGGAGAAAATAAAATTGATTCTTTTCTCAACATGGAATTGATAGAAAAGAATATTGATGCCTTTCATATTGAATTACATAACTTCTCTAAAATCCCCATTGATGTCAAGGGTGAGGCAGAAAATTTTTCACTTCTCGGTCTGTGTGCCAAAGAAACCCTGAAACTTATTGATGAAGAGCCGAATGAGGAGAGAAAAAAGCTATATGAAAATGCTTTTTCGATGCTTTGCAGGCTGTTTGATAAGGGGGAATGAAGATGATAATAAAAAAAATACATATATCGGATTTTGGCAAACTTTCGGATATTGTAATAACCCCTTCAAAAAAACTCAATATAATTTTTGCACCTAATGAGTCGGGAAAAACCACTCTTTTGGAATTTATTAAATTTATATTCTACGGTACGCGTCAGAAGAAAATAAAAAATGAGCTGGCGTTTAAAGAAAAATACATGCCATGGAGCGGAATGCCTATGAGTGGCAGTATAGAATTTGAATATGACGGAAAAAACTATTATATACACAGAAGTGAAGGTGCAAGAAACGGCTCAAAAATTTTTGAAATCAAAAATCCTGATACCGGTGAAAAATGTGTTGGGATAGACAATCCCGGGGAATATTTCTTTTCGGTGGACGAAAAGGTTTTTTCGGATGTGTTTTTCGCGCGTGATTCATCAGCATTGTTTGAAGCCGATGAGAGCATATCCTCGGCGGTATATGGTGAAAATGAGACAGATTCATCATATAATCGAGTGAGAAATATTATAGAAGAAGAATTGCTTGATCTTACTTCACCAAAAAGATCCCGTTCGGAGTTGACGCTTGTTAACAAAGAGATTAGCGGATACAACGAGGAAAAACTAAACATCGAGAAAAAAATTGAGGAAACAAATTACAAATTATCTGTTGTTGAAAAAGAAAAAGAGAAACTTGAACAACAAAGTGGAATATTAAAGCGTGAATATAATGATGCAATCAAAAGAAAAAGCACCACTGAAATGACGGATTTTCAGGAAAAAATAAGTAAAGAATATGAAAATCTGAAAGATTTAAAATTAAAGTCTGACAAACTCCAAAATGGGATTTATAGTAAATATACCAATAAAAAGAAAAACATGTTTTCTGTTTTTGGGATTGTTTGTTTTGCTGCATTATTGGTGATGATTACAAGTGGTTTTCTTTTTGAAAGGCTAATATTAACCCTGGTCGGAGCGGTAGGGATTCTTTTGGGTGCAGTCATAATAAAACTTAAAAGAAAACCATCTGTCGACATGGAACTTTTTAATACAATAAAGGCGCAAATTGAACTGTGTGAAAACAGAATATCAGATTATAAGAAAGAACTATTTGTCAAAAATGGCGCAATACGTGATGATGTGGCAAATGAAATGTCGCAATCTGATGAAACAAATATCTTTACAAATGGCGAAATAGATGATATAATTAATAAAATACATGAATGTGAAATTAGCATAAATGTTAAACTGTCACAGATTCAATCTTTGAATGAAATGAAAAATGATTTAAATCTGGACATGGAAGATTGTATCAGAAAAATTAAAGAATCAAATCTGAAACTTGAAAGAATCAAAGAAAAACAAGGTATTTACGAAACGGCGCGCTATATACTTGATAGTGCTTTCTCTCATTTGAGAGATTATTATGCTCCGCGTATATCGTTAAAGGCCTTTGAAATATTTAAAAAAGTGTGCAAGGAAGAATACACGGCTTTAGTTGCAGATGATAAGTTCGAAATATCATTAAATTTCAGAAATGAGATGAAAAATATTAAGAGCTTCAGTCGCTCAACAAGGGACATTGCCGGTATATCGGTTCGCATGGCTATATGTGATTCCATATCAGGCAAGAATCAGCTTCCCATGTTCTTTGATGATGTTTTATCATCATTTGATGACGAAAGATGCTTTGATATGATGGAATGTATGGAAAACATTTCAGAAGACAGACAGATTTTTCTTTGTACTTGTCGTAATAGGGAAGCCGAATTGCACAACGATTGGAAAGATGTTGAAGTTATCAGATTGTGAAAGGATGATTATAATGGCTAATGCTGAATTTGAACTTGCAAAAGGCAGCGTTTTTATTGAATCTGATGTAGTTGCAAGAATTGCCGGATTTGCAGCAACAATGTCATATGGAGTTGTTGGTATGGCATATCGCTCCAAAACAGATACAATGGCAAATCTTTTAAAGAAAGAAAATCTTGCAAAAGGTATTAAAGTAAGTGTCACAGATGATAATAAGATAAGTGTAGATGTTCATGTTATCATAGAATATGGAGTTAACATCAATGTTATCGGAAAAAGCATAATCAAAAATGTGAAATATCAGGTGAGTCACATGACAGGGCTTGATGTTGAACAGGTGAATGTGTGCGTAGAAGGCTTCAGAGTTCAGGAACAGGAGTGAATAACTTGATAAGAGAAATCAATGCATCGATATTGGTGGATATGTTTATATCAGGCGCCAATAACCTTTTGAATCATAGACAAAAGGTTGATGAAATGAATGTATTCCCTGTGCCTGACGGCGATACGGGAACAAATATGTCTATGACTATGAAATCTTGTGTTGCAGGACTTCATGCTAATGCAGATTCCACAGTATCTGCAGTTGCAAAATCAGTTGCAAATGATACATTAAGAGGCGCAAGAGGAAATTCAGGCGTAATTCTCTCTCAGCTTATGAGAGGTTTTAATAAAGCTTTTACAGGTGCAGTAACATGCGATGTGCAGCTTTTTGCAAAAGCATTCAAAAGTGCTTCAGATAGTGCATATCGTGCGGTTATGAAACCTACTGAGGGTACTATTCTTACAGTTGCAAGAGAAATGGCGGAGTGTGCCGTTAAATATGCTCCTGAGTTCGAGGATTTTGCAGAATTTTTTGCACTTGTAACTGATGCAGGAAATAAAGCTCTTGCAAAAACTCCGGAACTTCTCCCCAAACTCAAACAGGCCGGAGTGGTTGATTCCGGTGGTCAGGGGTTAATGTATATCATCGAAGGTATGTATTACTATATCTCCAAAAATGAGATAATAGAGCTCAAAGAAAAAGAAACTGAATCACAGGAAACAGTTGTTCACACTCATGAGGAAGAAATAAAATTCGGATATTGTACAGAGTGTATTGTCGATAAAAGAGAAAAAGGAAAATCAGCTTTCAAATTCAAGGCTAATGTTGAAAAACTTGGCGACAGCATGGTGTTTGTTGATGATGATGATATTGTAAAAATTCATATTCATACAAATGAACCTGATGTGATTTTGTGTGAGGCTCTCAAAATCGGTGATCTTGCAACTGTTAAAATTGAGAATATGCGTCTTCAGCATAGCGAAATCATAAAATCATCTTCCGAGAAGAAGACAATGCCTGCCAAAAAAGATAAATATGCAATAGTTTCTGTAGCTGTGGGAGAGGGGATTGTCTCTCTCTTAAAAGAACTGGGAGTATCAGAAGTGATAGAGGGTGGCCAGACCATGAACCCCAGTACGGATGATATTTTGAAGGCTTTTGAAAATATCAATGCTGAAACTGTATATATATTCCCGAACAATAAAAATGTTATAATGTCTGCCCAGCAGGCTGCAAAACTTGCTGATACAAATGTTATTGTTATTCCAACTACAAGTGTAACTCAATGTATGAGCTGTATGCTTGCTTTTGACACAGAAGTAGATGCTGATGAGAACAAAGCAACTTTTGAAGAAATTCTTTCATCAGTAAAGAGCGCGCAGGTTACCTATGCTGTAAGGGATACGCAGATAGAAGATGTTATTATCAAAGAAGGCGATTATCTCAGCATTGTTGACGGTAAGATAAAATCTTCCGAAAAAGATGCTCAAACGGCAGTAATGTCATCCCTTGATGTTATGGTTGATGATGGAACAAGCACAATTTCGATTTTTTACGGAGAGGATATTTCCGAAGATGTTGCAGAGTCTCTTTGTGAAAAAATCGAGTCGGAATATGCGGATTGTGACGTTATAGTGAATTATGGTGCACAGCCTGTGTATCATTATCTTATTTCTGTTGAATAAAAATTCAAAAAGATGCCCGGCGGCATCTTTTTGTTATAGTAGGTGGTTTTTGTATGGAAAGATATGATGTCAATCAAATTGAATATCTGAATTCACCCATAAGCATATTAAAAGGTGTTGGCCCGAAAAAGGCGAATCTTTTTTCAAAGTTGGGCATTTCAACAATTTGGGATCTTGTATACACTTTTCCGTCCGGATATGAGGATAGAAGAACAATCAAGAAAATCAATGAATGTCAGATGGGAGAGACGTGTTGCATAAAAATCAGACCTTTGAGACAAATAGTTGAACGTCGTTTGAAACCGAAATTGTCTCTTTTTTTGCTATATGGAACTGACGGGTTTGAAACAGTCACCGTGAAATGGTTTTCAGCCCCCTATGCAAAGCCGTCTCTGAAATCAGGACATATATATACGGTATACGGTACATTGTCTTCGCAAAACGGAAAGAAAGAGTTTGACATGCGATATATTGAGGATAGCATGAACGCGAAATATACAGGGTGTATCGTACCTGTTTATCATGCCACATCGGGGCTTACAACCAAAACAATATCTGAAACCGTGAATCTTGCTCTTGATTCGCTTGAGTTTTTGTCTGAATGTATTCCCGGAAACATTCTTGAAAAACATAACCTTGTTTCTGTTCTTGATGCTGTGAAGACAATGCACAGACCTGACAGTTTTGAAAAATTAAAAAGTGCAAGAGACAGACTTGCATTCGAAGAACTGTTTGTGCTCACTCTTGCTCTTTCATCAATTAAAGGAAGAAGAAAAGAAAAACATGGTGTGGTTATTAATGCTGTGGAAGAAGTAAGAAGTTTTGCAAAATCTTTACCATTTGAATTGACAGAAGGACAGAAACAGGCAATAAATGATATATGCCGTGATATGAAGTGCTCAATCCCTATGAACAGGCTTGTTCAGGGGGATGTGGGTTGCGGAAAAACAGTTGTTGCTGCTATGGCTATGTGTGCAACAGCAAAATCCGGTTATCAATCAGCGTTCATGGCTCCCACAGAAATACTTGCGCAACAACACTATGAGACCTTGAAAAAACTTTTTGGTGACAAAATCAGAATTGCTCTGTATACATCATCTGTTAAAAGCAAGAAAAAAATCAGTCACGACATTTCCGAAGGAATGTATGATGTTGTTGTCGGAACTCATGCTCTCATTGAAAACAATGTTGAATTTTCAAATCTTGCACTATGTATAACCGACGAACAACACAGATTTGGTGTTAATCAAAGGGCGCTTTTGGGTGCAAAAGGAGAAAGCCCCCATATACTTGTTATGAGTGCAACTCCAATTCCAAGAACTCTTTCGCTTATTCTTTATGGAGATTTGGACATATCGGTTATCAAATCTATGCCAAAGGGAAGACAAAAAATACTGACATACCATATTGATGAAAAAAAGAAGAACAGAGCTTATAACTTCTTGAGGAGTGAAATTCAAAAAAAACATCAATGTTACATAGTTTGCCCTTTGGTGGAAGATTCAGAATCAATTGAGGCATCGTCGGTAGAAAGTACGGTAGAATCTTTAAAAAACGGCATATACTCCGATTTGAATGTTGGATGTGTACATGGAAAAATGAAAAGTGATGAAAAAGATGAAGTGATGAGTGCTTTCAAATCAGGTGAGATTGATATACTCATTTCAACAACAGTTATAGAGGTCGGTGTTGATGTTCCTAATGCAACAGTAATGCTTATTGAGAATGCAGAACGCTTTGGACTTTCCCAACTTCATCAGTTAAGGGGAAGAGTCGGGAGAGGTAGTGAACAGTCCTATTGTATTCTCGTTTCAGATTGTACAACTGATAACTGCCGGGAGAGAATGGAAATTATGGCTCAAACAGATGATGGATTTGTAATTGCTCAAAAGGATATGGAACTCAGAGGGAGCGGACAGTTTTTCGGAACACGTCAACATGGTGTGCCGGAGCTTAAAATTGCCAATCTGTTTTCAGATGCTGATATACTTCAAAAAGCTGTTGAGTCAGCAAATGAAATTATATTAAATGACCCGGAATTTTCAGCTGATGATTTGGTTGATATAAAGAACAGAATACGTGATTTGTTTGATAAATTTGACGGTAATGATATATTCAATTAAAAAATTTATATATTTTTTAAAAAAATGCTTGAATTATCTATATATTGTGGTATAATAGATAATAAAACTATATTTTGAGGTGTTATATGTTTGACAAACTGTCGTTTATAGAGGATAGATTTGCCGATCTTGAAAAGAAAATCAGCGACCCCGAAATCATAGCCGATCAGCAACAATGGCGTGCTCTTTGCAAGGAACATTCGGACATTACTCCTATTGTTGAAAAGTACAGAGAGTATAAGGGGCTTAGCGAGAATATAGAAGAAGCTGCAATGATGCTTTCGGAACCCGGTCTTGATAAAGAGGAAAAGCAAATGATAGAAGACGAGGTTTCTGTAAGCAAAAAAAGAATAGAAGAAGTAAGTGAAGAAATAAAAATACTGCTTCTTCCCAAAGACCCGAATGATGACAAAAATGTTATTGTTGAAATAAGAGGTGGAACCGGCGGAGACGAAGCGGCACTTTTTGCATCGGATCTTTTGAGGATGTATTCCATGTATGCCGAAACAAGACGCTGGAGGGTTGAACTTCTTTCTGCAAACGAAACTGACATAGGCGGATATAAAGAAGTGACTTTTGCCATAAATGGCGAGAGTGCATATAGTAGGTTGAAGTTTGAAAGCGGTGTACACCGTGTTCAAAGAATACCGTCAACCGAGTCGGGTGGCAGAATTCATACATCTGCCGCAACAGTTGCGGTTTTGCCCGAAGTTGAAGATGTGGAAGTTGAGATTAATCAGAATGATCTCAGGATAGATGTGTTTCGTGCCGGTGGGCCGGGAGGTCAATGTGTAAACACAACCGATTCCGCTGTACGTATAACTCACATTCCAACAGGTGTTGTTGTTTCCTGCCAGGATGAAAAATCCCAGCACAAGAATAAAGATAAAGCTATGAAGATTCTTCGCTCTCGTGTTTATGACATGATGCTCCAACAACAAAATGAAGCTATCAGTCAGGAGAGAAAAAGTCAGGTTGGTTCAGGTGATAGAAGCGAAAGAATCAGAACCTACAATTTTCCCCAGGGAAGAGTGACAGATCATCGTATCGGTCTTACAATACACAGACTTGATTCCGTTATGAACGGTGATCTTGATGAAATTATTGATGCTTTGATTACATCTGATCAAAGCGAAAAACTCAAAATGAATGAATCATAATCTGGAGTGGTTTAATGGAAACCAAGATAATATATCCCGATAATATTAAAGAAGCTGCAGAGTGTATAAAAAATGGTGGTACAGTTGTTTTTCCCACAGAAACTGTATATGGACTTGGGGCTGATGCTTTTAATGAGGAAGCAATAGACAAAATCTATGAAGCAAAAGGCAGACCCGGGGATAACCCGTTGATTGTACATATTTCCGAAAAAAACGAGATTGACAATCTTGTTTGTGAGATTTCGGAGAATGCAAAGATTTTAATGGAAAAGTTCTGGCCGGGACCTTTGACACTTATTTTCAAGAAAAGTGAGTCTGTTCCTTCAAAAGTTACAGCAGGAAGAGATACCGTTGCAGTCAGATTTCCATCCAATGAAGTTGCCAGAAATCTTATCAAAGAAGCCGGCACTTCTGTTGCAGCACCGAGTGCAAACTTGTCAGGTAGCCCAAGCCCGACGGTATGTAGTGATGTGATTGATGATTTGTTTTCGAGAGTTGATTATATAATAGATGCAACAGGATGTGAGATAGGACTTGAATCAACTGTAATAGATGTTTCCGGCGATGATGCAGTAATTTTGAGACCCGGTGGCGTTACTCTTGAAATGATAAGGAAATATGTTCCCGGTGCATATCTTGATTCAGGATTAATAGATGAAAATGCAATACCCAAATGTCCGGGAATGAAATATACTCACTATTCTCCCAAAGCCGATGTGACGGTTGTTCAGGGCAAACCTAAGAAGGTCAGAGAATATATATTATCAAAAGTTGATAATTCTTATGGCGTTCTATCGTACAAAACCGGAACATATGAAGATGCAGGTCTTGTTCTTTATGCAGGTGATAATATGGAAGAATATGCACATAACTTGTTTTCTCATTTAAGAACTTTTGACAAACATAATATAAAAAAAGTTTATGTTGAATTTAATCCTGAGGCCGGAATGGGTGTTGCAGTTCAAAACAGACTGTACAAAGCTGCAGGCCATAAAATTGTTGAGGTATAAAATATGAAAGTACTTTTTGTCTGCACAGGCAATACATGCAGAAGTCCAATGGCAGAAGCATTTTTAAATATAATAGCCAAAGATAATAATAATGATTCAATTTGTGCATTTTCAAGAGGTCTTGCCGCCTATGGCGAAAAAGTGAGTGAAAACTCCGTTATCGCGGCAAAAAAATATGGAACACAAATTGACTCTCATATATCAAATCAGTTGACGTTGGATGATATTTGTGAATCAGATGTTGTTCTGACGATGACAAAAGATCAAAGTGAATTTTTGAAATCAGAAGCAAAGAAGTATAAGGATAGAATATATTGTATATCTGAATATGTTGATGGAAAAGAGATTCCTGACCCATATGGTCAAAGTATTGAAGCATATGAAAAATGTGCAGAACTTCTTTATACTTCATGCAGGAAAATATATGAAAAGTATTTGGAAGGGCAAAAATGAATCTTGTATATACCGAGCTTAGTGAAACAAATATTGATGGAATAACCGAACTTGACAGATTGTGTTTTACAATTCCATGGAGCAGAAATCTTTTTTTGTCGGAACTTGGCAATAAAAATGCATTTTATATTGTTGCGATGAGTGATGAAGATGTAGTAGGTTATTGCGGAATCAATTTTGTTTGCGGTGAGGGGAGCATAACAAATATTGCTGTTCATCCCCAATACAGAAACAAAGGTATTGCCTCGACACTTCTTGAAGAAATGATAGATTTTGCTAAAAACAAAAATCTTGAATTTATCACATTGGAGGTGCGCGAGTCTAATATAAAAGCAATAAAACTTTATGAAAAGTATGGTTTTTTGAAGGTTGGAAGCAGAAAAAATTACTATTCTGACAATAATGAAACTGCACTTTTGATGACAAAAGAATTTTAGGGTGGTGATACGTTGTCGTTAATTTTAGCAATTGAATCATCTTGTGATGAAACCGCAGCCGCCGTCGTTAAAGACGGACGTAGTGTTTTGTCAAATATAATTTCATCACAGATAGAAACTCATCAAAAATTTGGCGGTGTTGTTCCTGAAGTGGCATCAAGAAAACATCTTGAGGCTGTTAATTGGGTGATTGACAAAGCTCTTGTCGATGCAAATGTTACATTCGACGATGTATCGGAGATTGCCGTCACTTTTGCCCCCGGACTGGTTGGTGCGCTTTTGGTTGGTGTTTCAGCAGCCAAATCATTATCGCTTGCTCTTGATAAGCCGTTAATTCCTGTTCACCACATAAGAGGGCATATATGTGCCAATTATATAGAACATCATGAATTGGAGCCACCTTTTGTATGTCTTGTTGCATCAGGAGGACACAGTCATATAGTATATGTTAAAAGTTATACTGAATATGAAGTTTTGGGACAAACTCGTGATGATGCTGCCGGAGAAGCTTTTGATAAGGTAGCGAGAGTTTTAGGACTTGGATATCCGGGTGGCCCGAAAATTGATGCACTTGCGAAAGATGGAGATGAGAATTCTGTCACATTCAAAAAAGTCAGGTTTCCTGACAACAGTCTTGATTTTAGCTTTAGCGGCATAAAAACAGCGGTAATAAATTATTGTCACACAAAAGAGCAAAATGGTGAAGTTGTAAATAAGGCAAATGTTGCTGCAAGTTTCCAAAAAAGTGTATGCGAAGTCATGGTTGATTATCTTCTTGAAGCAGCAGAACGGAAAAATTGCAAAACAATTGCTTTGGCAGGCGGAGTTGCTTGCAACTCAAGACTCAGAAAAGAACTTGACTCAAGATCTGACGGGATGAAAGTGTATTATCCTTCTCCCGTGCTTTGTACGGATAATGCGGCAATGATCGGATGCTGTGCACATTATGAATCAATGAAATCCGATTATGCTGATTTATCGCTAAATGCTATACCTTATCTTGGAATAGATTTTAAATAACAGGAGGCTTTTAAAATGAAAAACGTAATGAAAAAAATTGTTGCAGTTGTAGCTGCAACGACAATGTGTATCACATTTTCACAGGCTGCTTTTGCAGCAAAATTCCCGGATGTAACCGAGGATAATTATCCCTGGGCTATTGAGGCAATTGAATCAATGGCAGATGAAGGTGTTATTAAAGGTTATGAAGACGGTACATTCAATCCCGCTAAAACCGTATCAAAGCTTGAATCTCTTGTTTTGATTTCAAGAATTCTTGGTGTTGATGATGAAGCGAACGAAAGAGTAGTTGAAGCAGCTTGGGATGTATATGGCGATGCTGTTGCTGAATATGAACTCCCGTATGGTGATAATGAAGTTGCATATCTTCTTTCAAAAGGAATTCTTTCTGAAGATGAACTTGAAAATTACATTGCGTCTGCAAATCGTGATGATGGTCTTAAAAGATATGAAGTTGCGATTCTTCTCACCAAAGCCCTTGATGCTGAAAAATCAATTGATGCAGAACTTGTGAATAATCTTTCTTATGTGGATAATTCAGATATTCCTGCAAATGCAAAGAAATATGTTGCCTATGTGGGTGATATAGATCTTATGCAAGGTATGGACGGAAACATATTTGCACCAAACGAAACTGTGACAAGAGCGCAGGCTGCACTTGTTCTTTTGAAGCTTAAAAACACAACTTCATACACATATAAAAATGGTGTTGTTTCTTCATGTTCAACTATGTCAAGACTTATAAAAATCAAAGAATCAAGCGAAAATGTCCTCTCTCACTATATTTCAACAGATGTTCATCTCAGATATAACGGTGTACCCATTACAATCAATGATGTTGAAACCGGGTACGAGTGTGTATCGACATATAAGGATGGCAAAATTTATGCCATAGACTTTACAGATGCACTTGTCGATGATGTTGTATACGGATCTTTCGTTGGTGCATCCACATCTACTGCTAAGGGTACTGTTGTTAATGTTTATGTGATTAAGGATACTGACATAAAAGTTGATACATCTGAAAAAACCGCTTTCAAACTTAGTGACAACTGTGTTATAACATATAACGGAAATACATGTGCGGCATCTGCAATCAAGGCCGGAGCTTATGCGAAGATGACTATTAAAAAAGGTGTTGTAACTGTATTGGAAGCTCAGAATAAAGAAGAGAGTATTACCGGTAGAGTAGAAGAAGTTATTATGGATCCTGTTTATAAACTGAGAATTGATGCTACAGGAAAAGGTGAGTCGGATTATCTCCTTGCGTCTGATGTAACAGTTAAACGTAACGGAAAGACAGTTACAGCCAGAGAAATTCTTGCTGGTGACAGCATAAGTGCAAAAACAAGCTATGGTATCATAACTTCTATTACAGCTACAAGTAAGTCTTCGGCAAAAACCGGAATAATCAAGGAAGTAATTATTTCTGCAACACCTAAAATTACCCTTACATCAGATGGTGTTGATACAACATACTTTGTTACAAGCGACGCCAAAATCACTCTTAGTGGTGTTGATGCAACATTCTATGATCTGAGAGTTGGTCTTTCAACAAGTGTTGAGCTCGATAGTGACACTGTTGTTGCAATAGAAAGTGTATTGAGTGATGAAGTAGTTACTTGGGCAGGAACTGTAACACTTGTTAACAGTTCATACGGATTAATTCAGATAGAGTTTATGGATTCCGTAACAGGTCATACAAGAACAGAATCTGTATATGTGAAGAGCAATGCATCAATTGTTGATTATGAAACTCAGAAGAGCAGAAAACTTTCTACCGTTACACCCGGAATGAAAGTTAATGTAACCGGATCAATGAAAACAGGTGTGTTTGAAGCCGGAACAGTAATAATCATTGGTTGATAATTATAGTAATTGAATAATAAATTTTGATTTAAACAAGAATCTCTAATATTATATAGAGGTTCTTGTTTTTTTTTCTGTATAGGGTACTTCATTTCTATATAGCAAAAAATATGATTATAATATCTGCATTTTTCAAGTAAATTTGTTCTGCAATCTTTTGCGTGTAGACGTAGTGGATGAATATATTTTTCGTGTTGAAATTGTGCACAACCTTTTTGCGCAATATTATCTATATTGTACAAAAATACATTTTTTGTATGAGAAACGTTTCATTACAACCTGAATAATATTGCATTTATAATAATTGTATGTTATAATCATTTTGCATAAATGTGGAATTTTTAAGTTTAAGAGCTGATTTAATATATAAATTGGTCTTTTTTTAACAAAAAGTCTCATTATTGTGAAACGTTTACTTTGGAGGAAATACAATGAAAAACAAGCATTTTTATTCAATGATATCAATTCTTTTGGTTGCTTTAATATCTATAAGTATTTCAACGCCGGCTGTTGTAGGTGTGTGTGCATCTGACAGTACAGAACCGACTGTATATTACGATTTTGATGACATGGAGATTGGTGAACAACTGTATGATGGTACAGTTTCGGAATATAAAGGCGAGAAAATGTTAAGGCAAGATCTTGATCCTGCAGGAAGAAGGGCAGAATTTTATGCTATGATTCCCGGTGATGCGGTTTTTTCGTTCGATTTTGCAGTTACCGGCGGTCCGATTGAAGGAAAGATGACTTTTGAAAGCGGAAATGAAGCAGGTCATGCTCTCAATTTCACCCTTGATGGAAAAATAATGAGCTATAATGATGCTAAAATTACTCAGTATGGAGAAGAAATAAAAAATATTGCCGTTGTCTTTAAGGCAAATCGGCAAAAATTTGATATCTATGTGAATGGAAAGCCTGTTCTTTTCGGATGCTTTACAAAAATAAGATTTGACAAGATTGTAAATGTTGAGCTTTATTTTCGTGCTCCCGGCGAGAAGGCGTCGGTATATCTTGATAATATTATGGCATACCCCACATACGAAAAAGTGGAAGGCGGTTTGCTGTATGATCCCGATGCTCGTCCTGTGTGGGATAAGAAAGTAATTCTTACTGATAAGACCTGGTTTATAAACGAAAAAGCTGAATATGCTTTTATGTCAAACAAAGTTTCTGTGCATATGAGAAGCGGCGTTGTATGTGCCAACAACAAAAAAATAACTCTGAAAAGTATGCCATACATAAAAGATTCTGAATTTATGGTTCCTGCTGAGTTTTTTGAATATGCCTACGGAATAACACCAAAAGCGGGTGATGGCACAATAGCTTTAAAAAACAACATTGTTCTTGATATGAATTCTCCTACGATGACTGTTGGAACAAAAAAATATGATATTGCATATTCTCCTGAAGAAAAGGACGGAGTGCTGTATCTTCCGCTCAGGGCAATTGCAGAAAAAGGACTTTCCAAAAATATATATCACGATACAACGGCAATTCACTATGGAATGGTAATTCTATCCGACACACGTATAGAGCCCAAAACCGGAGATGAACTTCAAAACCTTAATGACTATTGCTTCTATGTGAGACCAACTAAAGAGCAGTGGCTTGCAGATTATAATGCATCTCCACTCAAAGGTGTTCACCCGAGAGTTATGGCAACCCAGGATGATTTTGACCGAATAAAGGCAGAAATTCAAACCAACGAGAGAAAGAAAAAATGGTTTGACAATCTTATTTCATATTGTGATGCCCGTCTTGATGAGCCACCATTAAAATATGAGCTCAGAGATGGAATCAGACTTATGTATGTCAGCGATGATTTTATGAACTGGACAATAAGCTATGCTTTTGCCTATAAAATCACCGGAGATATGAAATATTTTCACGCCGCTTGGAAACAAATTGAGGCGGTTTCCAATATGCCTGACTGGAACCCGATTCATCACATCGATGTTGGTATTATGGCTCTTGGCTTTGGTGTTGCCTACGACTGGTTCTATGACGTTTTGTCAGATGAGCAAAAAGCACTAATGGAAAGGGCAGTAAATAACAATCTCTATTGGATAGTAAACGAAGCACATAAAAGCTCCTACACCGTATACGGCGATGCCGGAATGGAAGATAACCATAACGTATATTGTAATGCCGGTGTAATTGCATGTGTAATTGCATTTATGGATACATATCCCGAAATCGGAAGTCAGATTGGTGCGCATACCATGAGACTTTTGGAGAGATATATGTGGCTCTTTGCTCCTCTTGGTGCATACTTTGAAGGTCCGAGCTATGCAAGTATTTCAATATACTACACAACCCGTCTTTTTGCATCGATGGAACCCACAATGGGAACACTCTATGGTCTCGATAAAGCAGAAGCCTTTGACCTTTCCGGTGACTATATTATGAATATGCAGTCCGATGCAGCATCCTTTGGCTTTGGTGATGGTGACTCCGGGCTCAAAAGATGTTCCGGTATTTTCTGGCTTTGTGATCACTATGGAATAAAAGGTAAGAAGGAAGCTGTTGCCGACCTTTCGGTTGATGTAATTGGCATGAATGCAGTTGATGCCCTTTTGCATTATGATGTTAACCCCGAAGAATCTCAAGCATCAGGTGCCGGGCTCACCTCATACTATTCAGGTGAAGATCTTGTTCTTGCAAGAAACAATTTCAATCCCGGACAGGTTTATGTAGGTCTTAAATGCGGAGGAACAATTCATCCTCACTCACATCTCGACTCGGGCAGCTTTATTTTTGATGCTATGGGAACAAGATGGGCACACGACCTTGGTGCTGACGACTACAACCTTGAATGGAACTGGGGTTTTTATGAAATATACAGAAGAAGAGCAGAATCTCATAATACGCTCATTATCAACCCCGATGCCGGTTATGGCTATGAACTTGACGGCAGAGCGAAGTTTATTTCCTGTGAAGACAAGCCAAGAGGTGTTATTGCCAAAACGGATTTGACAGAACTCTATGGTGACAAGGTTACAAGTGCGAAAAGAGGATTTTTCTTTACTGATGACCGCAGAAGTCTTGTTGTCCGTGACGAAGTTTCCCTCACAGGCAAATCAGAACTCTACTGGCTTATGACTGTAAATTCAAATGTGGAAATTTTGGATAATAACACAGTAATTCTCACAAAAACCACCAACGAATCCCAAAAGGTCAGACTCGAATTTGTTTCATCCACAGGTGATGGAGTCATAGAGGTTGGTCCCGCAGCTCCGTTCCCCACATCACCACAGATTCCCGAACAGAATCAGAATAAGGGGTATCAGAGAATTGCCTATAAGGTGAATGGCAGCGGCAACGTAAATATTACTGCTAAAATTACACCTGTTGGATTTGAAGGTTCAGACATAAAAGATTATGACAAAAACATGGATAACTGGGTGATTTCAGAGGGCGAGTTAAGAGAAGTTCCGATTCTCGACAGTCTTGAGATTAACGGCGATTCTTATAATACATACAACGCAAATGTTACCGTAAGAGTACCCACAATAGACTCACCCATACCTGAAGTTATTGCCAAAACAGATAAATACATAATGGACATTCATTATGCAAAAGATTTGTTTGATAAAACTACAATTAAACTTACCGATCCAAATGATGAAAAGAATACGGTTACATACACCGTATCATTCATACCAACGATAACTTCAGACTTTATTGAAAGAAAATTTGATGACTACACTGCACTCACAATGAACAATGTAAAAGCATCTTCGATTCTTCAGGAAGAAAATCCGGCAGAACATGTTCTCGACGGAGACCTTTCCACAAGATGGGTATCTGAATACAGTGCAAATCTTGTGTTTGACCTTGAATCGGAGCAGGAATTTGATACAGTTCTTCTTGCAATGTATCTTGCTACAACAAGAACACACACCTTCAGTATCGACATTTCAAATGACGGCAAGACATTCACTCAGGTTGGAACATTCACCAATAGTGGAACAACTGACGACTACGAAGCTTTCGACATTGGTGTTCAGAAGGCAAGGTATGTGAGAATTAACTTCCGCGGTGCAAATAATGGTGAATCCTATAACTCCGTAACAGAGTTTGTTGTTGCAAAGAAAAAATAACATTCAAATGATAACATCATAGTTTCATCGGGCAGATATTTTTCTCTGTCCGATGAAGCCTGAAATTTAATTTGTGAAAGGAATCAGCAAATGACGATAAAGGTAAGTAAAAACGAAATAACAAAACCCATAGATATGAATCTTACCTCTGAGATTGGAACGGTAGAATATGACTGTCTCATTCTTGGTGATTTTTCAATTGAATTTGACATTTCATTTACCGGTGGATATGCAGACGGTAATTTTGAAATCCAGGGAGGAAGCACACCTGCCACCGTTCTTGAATTTACTCCCGATGGAGAAATCAGAACAAGAGAAGGACACATTCACGTGGCAAACTATGGCGAGAAAAGCGTTCACATAAGAGTTGACTATTTTATAAATAAAAGACTTTTCGACATATATGCAGACGGAAAACTTATAGCTTCCGACTATAGTGCTGATATATTCACCAAACTTCATCATATTACAGTAATTTTTGACAAATGTATCACCTTTACTTTTGATATGAAATCTGCATCCGATGGTGTTAAAATGCACATCAGAAATGTCAGTACAAAGCAGATAGGCAGTGCGCCGGTATGGGAAAAAGAGATTATTCCCACAATTGAAGTGTGGTATCTTGATGAAACCGATGAGAAGGAATTTATGAAAGACAAGGTTTCTCTTCATCTGAGAAGCGGACTTCTTTGCAAAAACGGAGAGAAAATTCCTCTTTCTCAAAAGCCTTTTGCCAAAGATGAAAAAATAATGGCACCGGCAGAGTTTTTCTCTGTTGCTTATGATAAATGCGAAAACTCTCTTAACGAATTTGAATCAGAAAGCATAGATGGTATAACATACTATAATCTTCAGGATGTTGCAAATAATCTTCTTTTAAAAAAGGTTTTCTATGATAACACTTCTGTACATTCAGGACTTGTAATACTTTCTGATGAAGAAATTTCTTTTGACGATAAAAATAAGCTTCAAAAACTTAATGACTATTGCTTCTATGAAAGACCCACTCCCGAAAAGTGGCTTTCTGACTATAATAAATCACCTCTGAAGGGCGTGCATCCGAGAATAATTGCAACAGAAGATGATTTTACCCGTATCCGCGAGGAAGTAAAAACAAATGAATACAAAAAAAGATGGTACAAAAATCTTCTTGAAAACTGCGAAGAAATAATGACCTATCCCACGCTTAAATATGAAGTACGTGACCGTGTAAGACTTATGTATGTTGCAGATGATTTTATGGTATGGATGACATGCCTTGCATTTGCCTATAAGCTCACCGGTGACAAAAAATATTTTGAAGCAGCATGGAAGCAGATTGAAGCAGTATCCAAAATGCCCGACTGGAACCCCATACATCACATAGATGTTGGTATTATGGCTCTTGGCTATGCTATTGCATACGATTGGTTCTATGAGCTTTTAAGCGACAATCAACGTTCCATAATGGAAAAATGCGTACATAATAATCTTTATTGGATTATAAATGAAGCACACAAAAGACCCGACTCTCCCTATGGTGACCCGGGAATGGACGATAACCATAACACCTTCTGCAATGCGGGTGTAATAGCATGCTGTGTTGCATTTATGGATGTTCATCCCGAAATCGGAAGCAGCATTGCATCCAACACAATAAAAGTTCTTGAAAGATATATGCGACTTTTTGCTCCCTATGGTGCATACTTTGAAGGCCCGGGATATGCCGCAATTGGCATTAACTATTGTGTCCGTCTTTTCGCATCAATGGAGCCTACAATGGGAACTCTCTATAGTCTTGATAAGGCAGAAGCTTTTGACAGATCTTCTGATTATATCACTAATACCGAATCCGATGCTCTTTCCTTCAACTTTGCCGACAATGGCCCTGAACCAAGAACCTGCATGGCATCGCTCTGGCTCTACAATCACTATGGCATCAAGGGTAAAAAAGAGCATATAGCAGAATTTTTCAAAGACTATGCAGGTCTTGAATCTGTATATTGCACACTTTTCTATAATGTAGAAAAAGAGGATATGACAGACGTGAAAGAGGTTCTCGATGTCTACTATCCCGGTGAAGAGATAATCACAATGAGAAACCATTTCAATCCCGGTCAGGTTTTCGTGGGCATAAAAGCAGGGGATACACTCTATGTTCATTCTCACCTTGACTGCGGAAGTTTTGTCTATGATGCCCTCGGAAGAAGATGGGCACACGATCTTGGTGCTGATGATTATAACCTGGAATATAACTGGGGATTTTATGAGATCTACAGACGACGTCCTGAATCTCACAATACTTTGATAATAGATCCCGATGGTGAAGAGGGGTTTGTTCTCGGTGCAAGAGCAGACATCTTGTCCTATGAGTCAAAACCTCATGGTATAATCGTTAAAATAGACATGACGACTCTGTATGGTGATAAAGTTTCTGATGCAAAAAGAGGATTTTATTTCACAGATAATCGTCAGAGTCTTGTTGTTCGCGATGAAGTTAAACTTACAGGTGATTCTGAACTATATTGGATGCTTTTCATTGATTCTGATTATGAAATTATAGATTCTCATAATGTGATTCTCACAGATCCTGAAAATAATGAAAAGAAAATCAAAGTGGAATTTGTATCTTGTGGCGGAGATGGTCAGGTGTTTGTTGAAGCCCCCGTTCCATTCCCCAAATCTCCTCAGATTCCTGAACAGGATGCAAATGAAGGATTCCACAAACTTTACTACAAACTTTCTTCTCGCGATAAAGATGTTACAATTACTGCAAAAATCACACCTGTCGGAATCGGAAATGACGAGAGCACAATGGGTGATTATTGTAAGTCAATCAGCGAATGGACTTTGTAAATTTTTTAGGAGTGCCAAATGAAACATATTAGGAAAAATGCCTTGAGACATCTTGCGGCTTATCTTTGCATAATAATTCTTTTGCCCATGTTTGTCTTTGACATAAGTGCAAAAGCACAAGTTATACCGGTCAATACCTGTGAACTTCCTGCAAGTGACATTGATGGCGATATCATATATTCACAAAGTGAATTTGAAGAAGATGAATTTTCTGTACCGAAGTCAGGAAAGATTGACGAATTTTTCTTTCCGACAGATGAAATGTGGTCAATTTCAAAAACAGATTCTTCTCATGAATCGTCAATGCAGATTGGACGAAACGGATACTGGACACTTTCTGACGCGAAGCAAGAAAACGCTAAAGATGTTTTAGGTTCTGTATACGAAGTTTCCTTTGATTTTAAAAACACAAATCAGGGACATATATATTTCTATTTTTGCACAGTCAATAACAACAGATTAAACAAAGGCGGTCTTTGAATTTCGGATTATAGCCTTCAATCTGTTCAGGACTACGGATATACATCATATGGCACTATCAATGCATATAAGTGGTATAATATTAAATTCACCTACGATTCCGTAACAGACTATGCGTATGTATCTATTGATAATGTTGTAATAGATTATTATAAAGCAGGTTTTAGCGGAGAATTTTACAGCATTCTTTGTCAGAGAAATGATGGCACATATGCTTATGTGGATAATTTGACGTATACGGTGAAAAACAATAAGTTTAACTACGGAGTAATTAAACTTACAGGTACATCCGATACAAAATATCAGGCAGATGTCAGATGGATGGCTAAAGAAGAAGAAACTCTTTGGCTAATAATATGCGGTTATGAAGATGAAAGTTTAAATAAAATGACATCTGTTTCGTATGAAAAATTTGATGTACTATCAGGCGAAAATACATTTTCATACACCCACCAGGACAAAGATTCAAATTATGCAAAAGCATTTTTATGGAAAAAAACTGATAAATATATTGTCCCGGTGATAAACAGCGTCGGACTTGACAATTCTTTGATTATTGATTCAAAATTACCTCTTGAACTCACCTTTGATGATACTACAGACACTTCCTATGCAGGATGTGACATTACACACTACGGATCATCAAACGCTCTTTTGGTAAATGCATCAACTGTAGGAAGTATAGTTTTTGATGCTTTTGTCGTGGGAGATTATGTAATTTCTTTTGATATTGCATCAGATGGCGTATTTTCCGGTAATCTTACAGTTCAGGGTGGAGGTTCCCCGTCATATGTTGTTGAGTTTGATGAGTCGAAAATCTTAAAAACTCCGAATGGTGATTTTGTAGCCTCATACAAACCTGAATATACCACCATAACCATTGTTTATGACGCCGACGCATATGTTTTTGATATATATGCAGACGAAGTGCTGAAAGTCGGGAAATATTTTCCCGGAGGCGGTATGACGGACAAATGCGTGACTTTCACAATGAATTTTGATTCAAGCAAAGATTCACAAGTGTTTCTTGATAATATTTTAGCATATCCCACATATATGCAAACTTCAAAGTGCTTCATCCACGACCCGTGGGCAACGCCTGATTCTAAAACAAAGGCAGTAATCCTTTCTGATGAAAACTGGTTTTCTGATGATGCAAAAGAGATAGAATTCATGAAAGATAAAGTATCTCTTCATAAAAGAAGCGGTGTTGTGTGTGCAAATGGCAAAAAAATTACACTTTCGCACATGCCATATGAGAAAAACGGAGAAGTAATGGTTCCTGATGAGTTTTTTGCTTTTGCATATGAATGTGAAGTGAGAAGAGAACAAAAGGCGATATATGTAGGTGACAATATCAGGTTGACTTTAGGCTCAAATGCTATGAAAGTCGGAAATATCAACTACGGAATTCCCGCTTTGCCGGAAGAAAAAGACGGAGTTTTGTATCTTCCTCTCACGGCAATCTTACAAAAAGGTTTTTCTCAAAAGGTATATTCTGATTTTGATATGGTAAATTCCGGATTGATGATATTTTCTTCAAAAACAGTTCAGATGCCCGCCGGCAAATCACTTCAAAAATTAAATGACTATTGTTTTTACATAAGACCTACGAAAGAGCAATGGCTCACAGATTATAATAATTCTCCCCTTAATGGCGTTCATCCCAGAGTTATGGCAACCAGTGAGGACTTTGAACGCATTAAAATTGAAATAGAAACTGATTCACAAAAGAAAAAATGGTTTAACAAACTGATTTCCTACTGTAATCTGCAAAAAAATAAAGCACCTCTCAAGTATGAACTCAGAGACGGTGTCCGCCTTATGTATGTAAGCGATGATTTTATGAACTGGATAACAAGTTATGCTTTTGCTTACAGAATCACAGGGGATAAAACATATTTTGAAACAGCATGGAAACATATTGAATCAGTATCAAAGATGCCGGACTGGAATCCGGTTCATCACATTGATGTTGGTATTATGGCTCTTGGCTACGCTATTGCATACGATTGGTTTTATGACATAATGTCCGAGGAGCAGCGGCACATTATGGAAAAATGCATATATAACAACATGTTCTGGATTGTTAATGAAGCACACAAGAGCCTTGATACACCATATGGCGATCCCGGCATGGATGATAATCATAATGTATACTGCAATGCCGGAGTTATTGCAAGTGTCATTGCATTTATGGATGTGTATCCTGAAATAGGAAGTCAGATAGGTGCAAACACTATGAGACTTTTAGAGCGTTTTATGTGTCTTTTTGCACCTTATGGTGCCTACTTTGAAGGACCGAGTTATGCAAGTGTATCAATTGGCTATACTGCAAGGCTTTTTGCAGCCATGGAACCAAGCATGGGAACACTCTATGGAATGGATAGGGCAGAGGCTTTTGATATGGCAGGACAGTATATAATGAATATGCAGTCCGATGTTGCATCTTTTGGATTTGCCGATGGTGATTCCAACCTTAAGGAATGCCCGGGCATATTCTGGCTCTATAATCACTATGGAGTGGATGGCAGACACGAAGAACTTGCTAATGTTTTATATGGATCAAACGGTGCCGATCTTGTACTTGCACTTCTTTTTTATGACATAAACGATAGTGAAGAAAACGTAGCAGATATTCCCTTGGATTTTTATTATCCTGGAGAAGATATAATAGTTACAAGAAATAGTTTCAACTCCGGTCAGGTTTTTGCAGGTCTTAAACTTGGCGGTACAATTCATTCACATTCCCATCTTGATTTTGGAAGTTTTGTTTTTGATGCAAACGGAAAAAGATGGGCCCATGACCTTGGTGCTGATGACTATAATCTTGAATATGAATGGGGATTCTATGATATATTCAGACGACGCCCCGAATCTCACAACACACTTTTGATAAATCCTGACTCGTCATACGGGTTCGATATAAACGGCAGAGCAAAACTTATTTCGTATGATTTCCAACCACAGGGTGTCATTGCAAAAACAGATATGACAAGCCTTTACGGAAACAAGGTTACAAGTGCTAAAAGAGGCTTTTTCTTCACCGATAATCGCACAAGCCTTGTTGTAAGAGATGAAGTTTCTCTGAAAAAAGATTCGGATTTGTATTGGCTCATGTACATAGATTCCAATATGGAATATGTTGGGAATAACACTGTGATTTTAACTGATAAAAGATACAGTAGTAAAAAACTGAAGGTTGAATTTTTGTCATCAGAAGATGAGACAGTAATCGGCACAGAGGCTGCTGTTCCTTTCCCTGATTCTCCACAGATTCCCGAGCAGAACTCAAACTATGGTTACAAAAGGTTATACTACAAAGTACGGGGAAGCGGAAATGTAGATATAACTGTAAAAATAACTCCATACAACGTGGACGGCACACCTTTATCAGACTATGACATAAGTATGGACAACTGGTCATTGATCAAATAATATCACATGGATAAACAAATATATACAGGAGGTTTGATTATGAACGCAAAAATCAA
This sequence comes from Clostridia bacterium, assembly GCA_045654685.1. Taxonomy (GTDB): domain Bacteria; phylum Bacillota; class Clostridia; order UMGS1810; family UMGS1810; genus RGIG1828. The sequence goes on from JAZONV010000016.1 coordinate 49,553, forward strand.
AAAAGCCTTATCGGTGATTCTTGCAATTGCAATGTTATCATCTGCCATTATCTCTTTTGGTGCATCTTATGAACCAATAGCAGGAGTTGGAAATTCCGCTATTGAGCTTCCAATGGCTGACGAAGAGGGTATTGTGATATACTCCAATGGGGATTTTGTCTCTGCAACCTACAGCGCAACCACAGCGCGTCAGCTTGATCCAATTTTATATCACGACAGAGGAACAAGCTCGGTAGCACCAGATTCTTCCAACTACATAGCACCAAAACAGGGCTATTTTACCCTTGCAAATGCTCTCAATTCATATAAGGAAGAAAACGGAGATATTGATGTTTCTGTACACGAGATTACATTTGAAATGAAATATCAGAATGCTGACATATATCTTTATCCCTGTGGTGCTTCCAACAACAGAGACGCAAAGGCGAGTCTTGTTGTGTCAGGAACAACGCTTACAAATGATTACAATCGTGCAAACTATGGCACTCTACCTGCACAAACCTGGTACGAAATTAAATTCACTCATGATACCCGTGATCAGATGATATATGTATCAGTAAATAATGCGGTTGTATATTCCGGCACATCATCGGTAATCGGAACAAATTTCAACAGTATCTTATATCAACAAAATGACGGAACAACTACTAATATTGACAATATCAGATATGTTGTAAAAGGAACTGTGACGGAAGAACCTGAAATTCCGGAAACACCTGTCATCCCTGATAACCCGGATGGTGAAGAATTTACACCTGTAGACGGAGTGGGAGACCCTGATGCCACACTTCCGAGAGAAGATGAAGAGGGCATATCCATATACCAAAAATCTGATTTTGACACTGCAACATACACCTCAAACGGACAGAATCAGCTTGATGCAGTTCTCTACAATGACCGTGGCTCAAGCTCGGTTGTGACAGATGGAGATAACACCTCTTTCAAATTCGGCAGTCAGGGATATATGACATTTAAAAATGCTCTTGATGCATACACAGCCGAAAATGGGTCAATTGATGTAGCTGTTCATGAGGTAAGCTTCAGCATAAAGTATACAGGGGCTAATATATATCTCTACCCCTGCGGTGTAAATAACAACAGAGATGCATCTGCCAGCCTTGTAATAATTGGCACAAGACTTACAAATGACTACAACGGACAAACCTACGGAAATCTTCCTGCCAACACATGGTACAGAGTGAAGTTTACCTATGACACCGAGAACTCAAAAGCATATGTTTCCGTAAATAATGCTTTAGTATATTCAGGCACATCATCAATCATAGGTTCCGATTTCAGAAGCATTCTATATCAGCACGGCGACGGAACAAATGCAGAGATTGACGACATAGTGTATATTGTGAAAGGCGAAACATCATCAACTCCTCCCACACCTCCTCCATCAGGTGATGAAGATGAAGAAGATGATGATGCATTTGCTCCTGTTCCCGGAGTGGGTGACACAAGCATTGAAATCCCTCTTTATGATATAGACGGAACAGTAATATATTCAAACGGCGAATTTTCAGCAGATACATATGTAGCATCATCCATAAAACAACTTGATCCCATTTTATATCACGAGACAGGTACAAGTTCAGTGGGTACAGATGCTTCAATAGGGTCCGTTTTCTCTTTCGGAAAACAAGGATATTTTACACCCAAGAACGCTTTGGATACATATGTTGCCCAAAACGGAAGTGTTCCCGGTGCAATCCACGAAATATCATTTGACATAAAAATTACCGGTGGAAGTGTATATCTCTATCCCTGCGGAGGCGGAAATAGTCGTGATGCTGCCGCAAGTATGGTTTTCAACGGCTCAACTCTGACAAACGATAACGACGGAGCAAACTATGGAACAGTTCCCACCGGTAAGTGGTACAAAGTTAAATTTACTTTAGATACAATCAGCGGAACAGTATATTCCTCTCTTAATGGTGTAGCAGTATATGCAGGTGCATCGGGTATACTTTCAAGTAGTCTCTACAGCGTGCTCTATCAGCAGAGCAATGATGCAACAGTATTTATTGACAATATCACATATTCGGTAAAGGGAAGCACAAATATAGAATCTGTTACAGTTGACAATAACATCATATACATAACAATGAATGATGAACTGGTTCTCACGCCGGAGCAAACATCAGATTTCACTCCCTTTGTAGCGCTGTTTTCAGGCGAAGATGAGGTTGCACTTTCAAAAGCGGTATATGATTCATCTAAAAATCAGATTGTCTTAACCGCCAAAAAACCTCTTATATCAGCATCTGAATATAAAATAACACTCTCTGATGAACTTGTTTCCGTCAGCGGAATAAATGTCAGAGAAAACTATGAATACACCTTTAAAACAGATGCAATGGCATTTGACGTTATAGAGGTTAAAAAGGTTTCAGATGCAATTTGCGCAACAGTTGTAAATTCAACCGGAACGGAAAAATCAATAGTGATGGTAGTTGCCGGAAAAAATGAAAATGGTGCCATTACTTCCATAGCATCAACGACCAAAACACTTGTTGGCTCTGACGGTGCAATCCTTTCTCTCATACCATCCGATGATCTCGCTTCTTCCTTTGAAGTGTTCTTCATTGAAAGTTGGGAAACAAGCTATCCTGTAAAGGGCGGAATCCGTAAGCCATATGTTCTGGAAAATGACTTTGTAAATGCAACTCACATTCTTACAAATAATTCAATAAAAATAAACGGAATTATGGGCGATTCCTTTGGTACTCATGTAACTCTTAACTTCGCAGACGAAGCTTCAGTAAAAGATGGCGAAATGATTCTTGAACATCCTTTTAGTGATGATAATAAACCTATGATATCCTGTATCATCGTAACAGGTGCAGACGGTGCAATATCTGAAGAGCTGATTCTTCCCGATACTATAGAGCCCGGCTCATACTATCTATATGCAGTATCAAGAGAAAATACAGTGTATGTAAATGTGTATGTTCTTGATTCTGACGAAGCCGGAGAGGTTCTTGCAACCTTCAACGAAGAAACCTCCGCTTTGGCTCTTAAATCCTATATATCACAGGATGGATGCATGGAAAAGATAGGCTTTTCATCCGAAAAGATAAGCCCATATATTTCAGAAATAGCTGAATATACAATTTTTGCAAGAGAAGGGGACTATACTCTCGATTCTCTCCGCGATGCGATAAACAGAAGCATTGCTCTTGCAAATGCAAAGAATGGAGAAGATTCTTCAAAGCTTATGAGTGAATATGCTTCAAGTTTTGGAGGAACATATGATGATTATTCTGTCCTTAATTCAGATGAAAAATCGGCTTTTTCAGCACTTCTCTCAGTCATTGACTATCAAAAAGAGGGAGTATCTCTTGACCTTAATGACCTTATAACAATAGCCAGGGGCAGAGCGAGTACCAAAACCTGGTCACGGCTTAAAAAGTATCTGACAGATTATAAAGATGCTCTCGGAATCAATATGGACGCTGCAAGCACCTATGGAAAATTACCTCTCAAAAATCAGCCGGATGTTTTCTCGGGAATGCTTTCAGAAATCAAAAATGCAACAACAATAAAAGAGATAATAGATAGCTTCAATTCATCAGTTGCATCGGTTAAAAAGAAAGTAAACTCTGAAAGCAATCAAGGTTCTTCCGGTGGTGGCGGTGGCGGCGGTTCATACAATAAGCTCAACGACATAAATGTTGGAGTAATCCCCACGCCTTCTGATGAAGCCACAATAGTTCCCGGTGGATATTCTGATACTCACGGTCATTTTTCAATGGATGCAGTAAAATATCTTTCAGATAAGAGTATTATCAATGGATATGGTGACGGCACCTTCAGACCTGACAATTCCGTTACAAGAGCAGAATTTGCCAAAATGATTGCAACAGCATTTTTAGTTGAAGCAAATGGTTCTTTTGAATTTTCGGATGTTAATAAATCCGATTGGTACTATGATTGCATAACTGCCCTTGCCGCAAACGGCATACTTCTTGGCGATGACGGAAAATTCAGACCAAATGAGTTCATTACAAGACAGGATGCAACGCTTGTTGTTTCAAGAGTGCTTTCATATCTTGGGCAGAGTTTTGATAAATCAGAAACAGAATTTTCGGATGAAGGAAACATTGCATCTTATGCAAAAGATGCAGTTTCAGCAATGAAGAATGCAGGAATAGTAGTGGGTAGCAACGGTATGTTCTATCCCGCATCTGACATAACAAGAGGTGAGGCGGCTGTAATTGTCTGCCGTGTATTCAATATAGGATTGGAGGCGAAGTAATGAAAAGAATCATATCATTTTTAATAATATTCACATTAGTTTTTTTAAACTTTTCAATTGATTCGTTTGCCTCTGATTCCTATGCAGAACCCGAGGCTGTGAATTTGGCGACTGTAACAGATGAAGAAAAAGTAGACGCAGATTTAGCGAAAAAGCTTCTCGATAGTGCCGGAATCCGTGTTCCTTTTTCCCAAGAACTTGGAGAATATGTTACACGTGCAAAATTTATAGAAGCTGTAATGACAGCCTTTCGTTTTGTAAATATCGGCGTTGAAGACCCATACTTCTATGATGTAAGCATAAATGATTCATACTGCTGGGCAATAAATCTTGCTGTTGATTTTGGTATAATCTCTAAAGGCACTCATTTTCGTCCCGATGATTCAATAACATATTTTGAAGCATGTAAAATTATGACAGTTGCACTTGGCTATGAACCCGAATGCATAGCAAGAGGCGGATGGCCCTATGGTTATCTCTATATAGCTGATGAGATTGACATCATCAACAGAACAGAACTCAAAAGCAATGCTCCCCTGAGTACTGCAAATTGTTTGATTATGCTTCGTAATATGGTAGAGGCAAATATGAGAGTAATTGACTCAATTGCAATAAAAAATCCTTCATATGTAATATCATATGAAGGAAACCAAAATCTTTTGGAAAGATTTTATGGATGGAATCGGGTAGAAGGCGTTGTATATGCCAACGACTTAACACATATGCATTCAAGTTCTGCACACGAAAGTGACGGATTCATAAAAATAGAAAACGGTTCTTATCTTTGTGATGAGAATATTCTTATTGGTTCATATGTTGAAGGCTATTGGAAAGAGGATAGAGGACAAAACAAAATCACTCATATAGAAAACAAATCAAAAATTCTGACACTCTATGATTTCAATGAACCTGTATTTGAATATGACAGAATTACATATTTTGATGGTACCAAAGAAAAAACTGCCAAGTTTTCAAATACCTATGCTACAATTTTCAATGGAAAAGTAGTCTTTGACCTGACAGAAGAAGACTTCGATTTTGAAGTAGGAAGAATTGTTCTTGTAAACTCGGACGAAGATTCTGAATATGAAGTGATGTATTTATACAGCGGTGACATTGCATATGCAGACATCGTGAATGTGGAAAACAGAACAATAATTGATACCTTCATAAGACCGGGAGAGACAAGAACAAAAAGATTTGAAACAAATTCTTCGGATATAACCTACAAAGTTTTCTCAGGTGATGACGAGGTTAGTGTTGGTAGCATTGTTGGTGGAACTGTTTTCGAGTTCTACGAGTCTGAAGATGGAAAATATATTGAAATCAACATTCTCACCGAGGAAATAAATGGCAAAGTGACCGGAACAAGTGATAAGACCATATTTATTGATGAAGTAGAATACAAGTGCAGCCCATATTTCAAAAATCGCTATATGGGCAACCTTCCTACAGCAGAAAGCGGAACCTTTGTTCTCACCACCGGTGGCTCCCTTGCAGCAATTCTTAAAGGCGGTTCAACAGAGAGTAGGCTTGGTCTCATTGTCGGACTTAAACCCGGGGTTGGTCTTGACAACGGAAGTTTAATACAGGTATTTACTGAAAACGGAATTCTTGATGTACACAGATGCACAGATAAAGTCCGAATTAATGACGATTTTTCCATTTCAAATCGTAATCTTGGTGCATATCTTTCAGAAGATGGTATAACTTTAGTTCGTTATAATGTGAATTCAGATAATGAAATTACTGCTATCTGGCTTCCCGAAGCTCCTGCTTCAACCCAGGCGGAAAGCGTGTACAGACCCGGTGTTGATAACTATAACACTTTAAGACCGTATGTTATTGAGGGACTTAACCCCGATGACACCGTGTATTACAAAATCTTTGGTTCTTTTGTGCCTTATTTTGCTATAGACTCAAACTCAGTTATTTTTGTTGTAAATACATCAGATGATGTAGCAATAGAAGATAAATATAAAATTGGTTCACCAGACACCTGGAAAAACGACTCACAGCATACCTTCTCAAGTCTTCATCCCTACAACGTAAGCACATCCGGCAGAGCAGACATCTTTGTTATGAAAACACAAGCTACAGATGAAGCTATAGATGATGAAAGAGGAGAGGGCGGAATGATTCACGATATTAAGATTGCTCTTAATAATAAAGGTGAAACATCCCTCAAGTTGATTGTTGGTTATGATAATAAATACCACACGGTATATATTCCAATGTCTCATGCTGATTATGCCAGCGTGACAAATCCAAATTCAGACAGCTATCTCGACGTTGGTGATTTTATTCTCTACAAAACAGATATATATTCCAACATCACAACAATCAGAAAAGACTTTGACTATAGCAAAGGCGATATCAATGACTCCGTAACTGCAACCCATGATAATGGTGGTCTTGTATATTACTATGGTGAACTGCTTTCAGTTGAAAATGAAATCTTCTCGGTAGCTCTCGTGGATTCTTCTTCAACAACAAAAAGCGGAAACATTGCTATTGTAGCACAGTATATGGAAGACAACAGAGAAAATGTATGGGTTGTTGAAAAGGGAGCAAAAACAATAATTACAACTCAGGCACTCAGTGCTCTTTCAAACTTTATGAATCAGGGTTACAAAGTGTTCATAAGATGCAGATATTCCGATATTATGGAAATTTGTCTCTATGCTCCATAAAAATACAGCAGGTATCAATTGTGGAAAGAATGAGCAATTCTTCTTTTCATTTGATATAAAAAAATCTCGTAGGAGGTAATTTTTATGAAAAAAGTATTATCAATGTTATTGACATTATCAATGATTATGATGTCAATAATGGCTCTACCGGTAGTGTCGCTGGCAGATGGTGAAGACATACTCACAAGCACAGTTGACACAATAACCACATCGATTCAGACAAGAAACTTTGAGGCACATCCTGTTACTGCCCTGATTGATGATGATTTTGACGGTGATCAGCTTTACAAATCAGAAAATGGTGTCGGATACGACAATGTTGACGGAAAAGCAGTTGATCTTGTAATTACAATGACACTTAAAGATGTTTACTCAATTGACTCATTCAAAATCTATGAAAACTACCTTTCTGACTATGGCACATGTACAGATAATGTGACAATTCAGATCGGTACCGGTTCAGATCTTGCAACTGCAATTTCAGGCGCTGCACTCAATACCGGTGCAGACGGATGCCTGGAGACAGAATTTGTATTTGACAAAGCTTATACAGGTGACAAAATTGTTGTTACTTTGAAGGGTGGAAAAAATGCAAGAGGTAATAGCCAGTCTCATTATCAGATTTGGGAACTTGAAGCTTTTGGCGAAAAGGTTATCGCAAGAGAAGACATTCTTACAGGAGCAGTAAGTGAAATCACAACATCAGTTCAGACAAGAAACTTTGAGGCGCATCCTGTTACTGCCCTGATTGATGATTCATTTAGCGGAGATAATCTTAACAAGACCGAAAACACAGCAGGCTATGACAACGTTAACGGCAAGACAGTTGATCTTGTAATCACAATGACACTTAAAGATGTTTACTCAATTGACTCATTCAAAATCTATGAAAACTACCTTTCTGACTATGGCACATGTACAGATAATGTGACAATTCAGATCGGTACCGGTTCAGATCT
>JAZONV010000017.1:0-15326 GCA_045654685.1 Clostridia bacterium
ATACCATACATTGTTGGGAAGTGTTCCGTAGGTTGCTCCGGTGTCACTTGCGAGTGTTGTACCTCTGAACACAAGACTTGCAGCGGAGTCACGGCTGTTTCCTTCACCGCACGGATAAAAGTATGAAGCTCCACCTGAAACATTGATATCAAGTGTCAATTCGTGGACTATACCGGTAACACTACCGTTTTCCTGAACATATGCATTTAATGCGTTCGCCAAAGTGAACCATGCCTGTCTCGGTGCAATATAGACATCTGAATCAGAAGACGCTGAACTTGTACCTTTTTCATGATAAATCATTTCGTCCAACTGCTTCTCTGTTGTTGCGCTAAATACCGATGGATCAAAATCGGATTTTGAATATATGGTTGTTCCTTTAACGTCAGAAAGAGGAATTTCTATATCTGTGCTTCCAACTCCCGTAATGGGTGCAAATTCATCATCCGTTTCATCGGGAGGTGTGGGATCATCTGAAGATTCACTCTTTACAACATATTTAATATTATCAATTCTTACCGGTGAATCATCAGCCTGTTGATAAAGAACACTAAAAAGTGAGTTCATGCTTGTTACATCTGTATATACAACTGCACCGTTCACAGAAGTATATATAGTGCTTGTGGCAGTGTCTAAAGTGAATTTTATTCTATACCATGCATTGTTGGGAAGTGTTCCGTAGGTTGCTCCGGTGTCACTTGCGAGTGTTGTACCTCTGAACACAAGACTTGCAGCAGAGTCACGGCTGTTTCCTTCACCGCACGGATAAAGGTATGAAGCTCCACCTGAAACATTGATATCAAGTGTCAGTTCGTGGACTATACCGGTAACACTACCGTTTTCCCGAACATATGCATTTAAAGTGTTCGCCAAAGTGAACCATGCCTGTCTCGGTGCAATATAGACATCTGAATCAGAAGACGCTGAACTTGTACCTTTTTCATGATAAATCATTGCGTCCAACTGTTTCTCTGCTGTTGCGCCAAATACTGACGGATCAAAACTGGATTTTGAATATATCAAAGTCCCTTCATTGTCCGCCATAGGCAGTGTTATATCAGCATTACCGACACCATCAATGGGTGCGAATGAATCGGCATTAGATATAATCTGTCCTGATGAAAGCATCATCGAAAATATGATTGCCAATGTTAAAAATGTTGACAATATTCTGTTTGGTTTTTTCATTCTTTTCTACCTCCTGAATTTTATAATATTGTATGAACTTGTTTCAGTTCACCGTCGGGTATAACCCACAAATCCATATTTTTATCATACTGTGATATATCTGAACCTTCAATTCCCATTGGGGTTATTTTTGCGGTGATATTTATGTTTCCGTTTCCGCTAACCTTATATGAAAGTCTTTGATAACCCACGTTCTTATTCTGTTCAGGAATCTGCGGGGATGTGGGGAAAGGTGCGGCAGGTCCGACTTCTATTGTTCCCTCTCCTGTGGATGAAACAAATTCTACCTTGACTTTTCGAGAATCATTTGTCGGACTTGTAAGAATAACTGTATTTTCATCAATTATCTCTGCATCTGAACCGATACACATTAACCAATACAAATCAGATTTTCCTGTGAGTGAAACCTCATCACGGACAACAAGGCTTGTCCTGTCATCAGTGAAGAAAAATCCTCTTTTTGCACTTGTGACTTTATCTCCGTAAAGCTCGGTTAAATCAGTCTTGGCAATTACTCCTCTGGGTTTAATATCATATGATATGAGTTTTGCCCTTCCGTCAAGTTCATATCCATATCCCCCATCCGGATCTATTACCAGAGTATTATGGGATTCAGTTCTTCTTCTGAATATGTCATAGAATCCCCAGTTCCATTCAAGATTGTAGTCATCCTGACCGAGGTCATGTGCCCACCTCGTTCCCATTGCATCAAAAACAAAACTTCCTGAATCAAGATGAGCATGAGAGTGGATTGTTCCACCGCATTTGAGGCCCACATAAACCTGACCGGGATCAAAACTGTTTCTTGCAAGAACAAGGTCTTCTCCGGGATAATATATACTCAGACCGGATGTGTCATTATCATTTGTTTTTTCCGGTTCAACATTATAGTGAAGAAGTGCATTTGCTACATCCATCCCTGATGCATTTACCAAAAGATCCGCAACTGCATCCTTCTTACCTTTTATTCCGTAGTGATTATATACCCAGAACATTCCGGAACATCTTTTAAGGTCGGAGTTACCATCACCGAACCCATAGGATGCTGCATCTGACTGCATATTCATAATGTAGTCTGCAGAAAGGTCAAATGCTTCTGCTTTATCAAGTCCGTAAAGCGTGCCCATACAGGATTCCATTGCCGCAAAAAGACGGGATGTATAATTGATTGATACGCTTGCATAACTCGGTCCTTCAAAGTATGCACCAATTGGAGCAAAAAGCCACATGAATCTTTCGAGCACTTTCATTGTATTTGCTCCGAGATAACTTCCGACTTCGGGATGTACATCCATGAATGCAACTACGCAAGCTATGAGTCCGGCGTTGCACAATACATTGTGATTATCCTTCATTCCCGGGTCTCCATAGATAGTGTCGGGCCTTTTGTGTGCTTCATTTATAATCCAGAAAAGATTGTTATGTACACACTTTTCCATAAGCTGTTTCTGACTGTCGCTAAGGAGTTCATAGAACCAGTCATAACTTATGGCATAGCCAAGAGCCATAAGTCCGACATCAATGTGATGCGCCGGATTCCAGTCAGGCATATTAGAAACTGTCTCGATCTGCTTCCATGCAGCGTCAAAGTATTTTGTGTCGCCTGTTATTTTATATGCAAGTGCAAGACAAGTCATCCATTCCATAAAATCATCGGCAACATACAAAAGACGGACACGGTCACGGAGTTCATATTTAAGAAGTGGTTCTCTCATTATTTCTTCACATTTGACCAGAAGATTTTTGAACCATCTCTTTTTATATTCATTTGTTTTTACTTCCTCACGAAGACGGACAAAATCGCGCTCCGTTGCTGTGATTCTGGGATGTACACCTTTGAGAGGTGAATTATTATAATCTGAAAGCCATTTTTCGGGAGTCGGTCTTTCATAGAAACAATAGTCATTTAATTTCTGCAACTTTTCCTTGTCATCAATCTCAATTGTCTCGTCTGATATGATCACAAGACCGAAGTGTATTGAAGAAGTATCTGAAAAAACTTTTTTGGATAAAAGTTTTTCGCAGATATCATATAACGGAAAGTATATGACTCCGTCTTTTTCCTCAAAATCAAATTTTGAAAGTTCTTGTGCAGAAAGATCAAATGCTAATTTATAAAATTCGGCAGTGGCAAAAATATTATCATTTTTTCTGTATGGCATATGTGAAAGATTATATTTTGCACCATTTATTATTGTCTGACCGCTCCTTAAGTGAAGAGAAACTTTGTCGTTCATAAAATTCTTTTCTTCTTCATCATCAAGAAACCAGACTTTATCAGCGGGAATAATTTCCTTTTCCCATACAGGTGCGTTTCCGATTTGAGTCGCCGACACATTTTCAAGATGTATCTTTGCACCATCTGTTTCTGATTTTACATCAAAAGTAAAAGATATACATTTATCAAAAAATACTGTGATACGGTGAAGTTCTGTGAGTATATCAGCACTATAGTCACTGATTATCAGTTCACCATTTGCATATATGTCAAAAAGTCTTTTTGACGGGAAATATTCAACTCTGATTTTTACAGGCTCAGAGTCATAGTCTGCAATGTGAATATGTCTTTCTCTTGTGCGTATTTCACCGTTTTTTGTAAATTCCAGTACTGTTGCAGGAGTGTTTCCTCCCTGGATTTCAAAGTTACCTGATATAAATCCGTCTGTAACCGAAACATCAAATTCTATGGCAAAATCGCCAAGTACCAGAGAATCGTATTCTATTGTCGAAACTTCGTTTGAAAGTTTCATATCAACAGGTTTACTTATTTGATCTTCATTTATTTTAAGTGTCATTAACCTGCTCCTTTCGATTCTTATTACCCGAACCTCACAGGAAAAACAACCTGTGAGGTATTCGGGTTATATAATTAATCATTTTTTCTTTGCAACAGCAAATTCGGTTACTGAGTTGTATGATTCTCCGTTATTTGCACCACGGAAATTGATTCTGACATAACGGGCTTTTTGAGCTCCGATATCAAATGCTTCATGGTCATCAGTTTTTCCACTGTTTGTGAAGGTACCAACCTGTGTAAAGGTCTTTCCGTCATTTGAAATATCAATAGTAAATGTATGTGTTCGTGTCGTTGCAAGGTACATCGCAAGAAGAATTGAGTCAAATTCCTGTTCAGTTTCAAGATCAACCATAAGCCATGCATTATTCTCTGATACCCATCTTGTTGACAGATCACCGTCAAGAACATGGTCAACGGGGTGTTCTTCCTGAAGAGTGGACGATGCCTTAACACTACTCATTGCAAGAGCTGTATAATCACCAATTTGAACTTCTTTGAAATCAGAGTTATATGTAGTTATAAAGGAGATTACATATGTTACAGTATTGGCTTCATCATTTGGGTCAGTTAACTTGATTGTTGTCTGATCAAGCAAATCTTTCGCATAATGAATATCCACAATATACTTTTCGGATTTGGCAACAACTTCAGGAATAGGAGATTCCATTGATTTTACACGAACTGTATAATATGCATTGTGTGTATTATAGCTTTCTCCGTTAATTGTCAGAGAATCAAGAACGGGAACCTCTCTCAATTCACCATCGGGTATAGTCCATAAATCCATATCTTTATTATACAGTGATATATCTGAACCTTCAAATCCCATCGGGGTTATTTTTGCGGTGATATTCACATTTCCGCTTCCGCTAACTTTGTAGGACAATCTGTAGTATCCCTTATTCTGTTTCTGTTCAGGAATCTGTGGGGATGTGGGGAAAGGTGCGGCAGGTCCTACTTCTATTGTTCCCTTTCCTGTGGATGATATAAATTCCACCTTGACTTTTTGAGAAGCATTTGCCGACTTTGTAAGAATAACTGTATTTTCATCAATTATCTCCACATCTGAACTGATACACATCAACCAATACAAATCAGATTTTCCTGTGAGTGCAACTTCATCGCGGACAACAAGGCTTCTTCTGTCATCAGTGAAGAAAAATCCTCTTTTTGCACTTGTGACTTTAGTTCCATAAAGTTCGGTTAAATCAGTCTTGGCAATTACTCCACTGGGTTGAATATCATATGATAAGAATTTTGCCCTTCCCTCAAGTTCATATCCATATCCCGCATCCGGATCTATTATCAGAGTGTTATGGGATTCTGGTCTTCTTCTGAATATTTCATAGAATCCCCAGTTCCATTCAAGGTTGTAATCATCCTGACCGAGGTCATGTGCCCACCTCGTTCCCATTGCATCAAAAACAAAACTTCCTGAATCAAGATGAGAATGAGAGTGGATTGTTCCGCCACATTTGAGACCTACATAAACCTGTCCGGGATCAAAATTGTTTCTGGCAAGAACAAGGTCTTCACCGGAATAATATATACCGAGACCTGATGCATCATCAGCCTTTTCCTGTTCAACATTATAGTAAATAAGTGCTTCTACTGCATCCTGACCTCCTGCATAAGACAAAAGATCAGCAACTGCATCCTGCTTACCTTTTACTCCGTAGTGATCATATATCCAGAGCATTCCGGCACTTCTTTTAAGGTCTGAGTTACCATCTCCGAACCCATAAGATGCGATATCAGATTGCATATTTATAATATAGTCTGCCGAAAGGTCAAATGCTTCTGCTTTATCAAGTCCGTAAAGCGTGCCCATACAAGGTTCCATTGATGCAAAAAGACTGGCTGCATAATCAATTGATACACTTGCATAACTCGGTCCTTCAAAGTATGAACCAATGGGAGCAAAAAGCCACATAAATCTTTCGAGCAGTCTTATTGTATGTGCTCCGAGCTGACTTCCGACTTCGGGATGTACATCCATGAATGCAACTATGCAGGCTATGAGTCCGGCATTACACAATACATTGTGATTATCCTTCATTGCCGGATCACCATAGACAGTATAGAAATCCTGATGAGCTTCGTTTACAATCCAGTATACATTATTATATACCGCTCTTTCCATTATCGCTCTCTGATCCGGAGTAAGGTCATGATAAAGCCAGTCATATGCAATACCAAATCCAAGAGCCATCATACCAACATCTATGTGATGAATCGGATTCCAGTCAGGAAATGCTGCAACTGCTTCAATCTGTCTCCACACAGCATCCAGGTATTTTTTATCACCGGTCATTTTGTATGCAAACGAAAGACAGATTGCCCACTCCGTAAAATCAGAACTTACATACATAAGTCTGATACCGTCACGCAGTTCATATTTCAGAGTCGGTTTCTCAAGTATTCCATCGCAGTTTATAATGAGATTTTCAAACCACGCTTTTTTTCTTTCATTTGTTTCAATTTCTATTTTCAAACGCTCAAAGTCATCCGCTGTCAACATAACTCTCGGATGCTGTCCTTTCAAAGGTGATGCATTGTAATCAGCAAGCCATTGTTCTTTCGTTGGTCTTAAATAAAAACAATAGTCATTCAGATTCTGCAGTCTGTCACCGGTCCACGGCTCAATCTGACCATCAGAAATTATAACCATTCCGGAGTGGGTAGCCGTTGTATCATGATATATGTATTTTGACATACCCTTCTCAGCAATCGCACGAAGAGGCAAATACATTATGCCGTCTTTTTCCTGGGGTGAGCAGAATATATCATATGTTTTACTGCCGACAGTAATTCTCGGTGACTTTAAATCAAGAATAATATTATTTTTCAAAGTTACTGCTGTATCAGACACTGAAGGTGTAATTCCGTATGCCGTTTTGAAAAACTCTGCCGGAACCATTAGTTCATCGCCGTTTACATAGGGCATATTTTCAAGGGTTGTTTTTTTGTTTTTTACGCAAACAACACCGCTTCTCATATGTACGGAAACTTTATCTGCCATAAAGGCTTTTTCTGTATCCTCATCAATGAACCAGGTCTTATCCGTAAGAGTTATTTTTTTGTCCCATACAAATTTGGCATCGGGATCATATATCATTGCGCCCTTTATCTTTTCATATGTGGGATATGCCATTATATTATCAAGATAAAGATCGGCTTCTTCACCCGGGGCCATGAAATTCAGTTTAACATTTACAATTTTGTCAAAACGTATTTCAGTGAAACATCCGTCAAGTGCACACTTGCCGTTCACATATATATCAAATTTCTGCTGATTTGCTTTAAAAAGCACAGCAATGTTTCTTACTTTTTCGTCGTATTTTGTGATTATAGCACCGTTATAACTTGTTATATTCCCATCAGATGTAAATGTAAGAGCATGACCCGCCTTATTTCCGCTTTCAAATGTCATTTTTCCTTCGATAGGACCTCCTGTTACCGCAAGATCAAAGGAAAAAACTGCATCTCCGGAAATCATCGTATAAAAATCTGCTCTTTTACCTGAAGAATTAAGTTCCTGCTTGAGCATTTTGCTTCCGTTATATTCTGTAACAGCTCCGTCAAGGATTTCCTCGCCGATTTCCATATCTTCAAAATCATAATATACCGGCGGATCTTTAAACTCTGATTCAGCAGCAAAAACAGAGCCTGCAAAAAGCATCGGCATAATCATTGATGCAATCAGAATAGTTGATAAAACTGAATAAAATAGCCTATTTTTCATATGTTTACCTCCAAAGAAAATTTGGTAGTGTCAAGTTTGACACCCAGTCTTTATATTTTAACTATCGTTAAAACCTTGATTTTTCGGGAGCCTTGAAGTTTTTTGCACAAAAACATAGCAACAACCTCCCTGTTTTCATATAATTGAGTTACGACTACAATTAAGCAAAGATTCCAAAAAGAGGCTATTGCTGTGAACTCAATTATACTATAATTACTTATTCAAAATAAATACTTATTGCAAATAATTTCATTTCTTTTTAAATTTAGGCTCTTATATTTCATCCCTTTCAAATATTTTCATTTACATTACTGAATTAATATTATATGATTTCCTCATTTCGCCCGGAGAAGTGCCGAATTTCTTTTTGAAAAGTCGATGAAAATATCCCATATTTTCAAATCCACATTCGTAAGCCACATCAAGCACTGTCATATTTGTATGAAGTATCATATTTTTCGCATATTTAAGTTTAATGTCATTGATATATTTTGTAGGAGAGGTGTTTAAGTATTTTTTAAAACAATAACAAATATGGCTGTAACTTTTCCCGGAAAGTTTGCTCATTTCATCTGTAGTCAAGGTCAGATTTTCAATCTTATTCATTTCTGCACACAAAACATTCAACCATGGCGGAATGTCGGTGGAATCGACAGACTCTATGTTATTAAAGAAATACTTTGAAAATACGGAAGCGATAAGTGCTCTTGAATAAACTTTCGGTTCCGGCACAGCAGGATCACCCATCAGACAAAGAAACTGATTTTTTATACTCACGCCCTGGGCGGTAGATAAAACTGCATATGGCGGATTTTCGGAATCAATAATTCTTTTTATATTATTTTCTGCATTCAAATACTTTACAATATCATCAAAAGTTTCAGAGGTGAAAGCAAGATTAAGATATGAAAACTCCCCCTGCCCCTCATATACAAATCTATGTGTATCGTGGGGTCTTATAAGCATAAGAGCATATCTGGGGAGTTCAGTCCGCACTGCGCCAATTTCATGAATAACATTTTCACTGTCTGTAAGCACAAGTTCATAAAACTCGTGATTATGAAGCAGACATATGTTGTCGGGGCCGCGAAAATACGTACATCCGCAACCGGTTTTTTCTGAAATATGTTCTGCGTTGAGTAAGTGGTAAACCATTTTTTCACCTCTTATACTTTAATACACAATTTCTATCTCCGGCGGAGCATCAACCTTGACTGTACATTTATCTGCATTTCTCTCAGCCTCAATCCGAACATCGCCGAAAGGTGTTGGGTAAATTCCTCTGACCCAGTCCAGACCGTCAAGATGCGATTTTATTAAAAGTTTCCTGCATCCCGGTTCTATAACATTTACTCCGAGAATGTACCTGCTAAGAAAAGGAGTGGGTCCGCTCGCCCAGCCGTGACAAAGACTTGCTCTGAAACTTTTATAACAAAATGCACCAAAATCTCCGTGAATATCCTTTTTGTCTGCCGGCACAATCATATCTATGGGATATGCATCTTTAGAGCTTAGATAATCAAAAGATTCCCAGAATGTTGTCGCTCCCAGTTCTATCATTCTTCCCCAATATTTTTTTATTATGTCAATTGCACCGCTGACATCTCCCGCCTTTCCTTTTGCAAGAAGTGTGTAATATCCGAGAAATGTTGTTATGTCTGCCACAGGTTCTTTACTTAATAACCTTGCATTGACATTTTCGGCATTATCCAGATCAGCAAGAGCCATCAATGATGCCATCTGACGATTCGAAGCGGCAGGAAAATTCATTGACTGAACCAACGTAATTTTAGATTCGCACTTTTTTTCGAGAAGTTCGTCACCAAGAATCCGGCAAAGGAAAGATGATGCACGAAGTGCCATTATTACTACAGAATAAAATCCGCTTTTTGACTCCTGCGTTCCATAGGTTTCCCAATCTATGAAATAGGCTTTGTATGGATTGGAATCATCAAGATATCCGAGATCACAGATGAAATTGTCACAACCGGCGGATTTGATTGAAGAAACAATATTTTCTATATGATTAAGAATATATTTTGAATTCTTCTTAATATAATTTATGTTACCTGTATATAAATACCATTCATATTGAATTATTATCCACCACAAACTATAACTGGGTATTCCGTTCATCCACTCGCCATGAGAAGTGCCTTCCATAACGAAATCCAGACTTTTGTTTACGATGTCACAATCTCCGAATGTGCAGCTTATAGCAGAAATTTCCGCGTGCATATCTCCTATCCAGACGAGACGATCACGTTTTATTCCGTCCCATAAATATTCCTGCATATTCAGAAAAACTGTACGCTTACCTGTATGCCATATTTTATTTAAAAGTGCATCGCTTGAATCAAAATTCCCGCGACATTCAATGTTACGGTGTTCAAATGCTGCACAGCACCCCGAAACCGATACATCTCCGCCTACCGCCTCAAGTTTTGCAAAACGAAATCCCGTATGACCGACCTCTATGGTAGTATAGTCATTAACTTCGGATAATATATCTCTCGGCGAATGGTCATTCGATGAATTTTTCTCGCCGATATTTGACAGTGCTTCCATCACGCTTTCGCCAAAAACAATTCTTAAACAGGTACCTTTGTTTGCTACCTTTTGAATCGTAACGCTTAAACCGCCGTGTAATTCTTCGCCGAAATCAAGCAGTATGCTTCCACCGTTATTTATTTTGCAAACATTATCATTGCCGAGTCTTGCTTGACGGGGCGTGTCACATAATAAAAGTTCAGCCCGAGAACAATTTTCAAAGCACACTATTTTATTTGCTATTATATATTCTGTTATAATATCACTTTTGTAATTACTAAAATTCAAAAAACACACCACCTTGACATTAATGATAACACATTAGAGTCAATTAGTCGTACACTATTTTTGGATTGAAGAAAAAAGATTGTTACAGGCGTAAACACACAATTTAGCTATGTATTCTTTTATTTTTTCTGTATTTTTTCCTACGGTATCTACATAGTATCCTCTACACCAAAAGCTCCTATTCCTATACTTAAATTTCATATTACCCAATTTATTGTATATCATTATGCCACTTTTCCCCTTTAAATATCCCATAAATGATGATACTGCGTGTTTAGGGGGAATTTCGACCAACATATGTATATGATCAAGACACACTTCAGCTTCTATCAAATTTGCTCCGTACCATTTGCATAGCTGTCTTAATATTTCACCTATCTCCTGCTTTTTTTCAGCATAAAAAACTTTCCTACGATATTTTGGTGCAAATACTATATGTTACTTGCAGTTCCACTTAGAATGTGATAAACCATGTATATCATTCATCTTGAATGATCTCCTTTTGATTTTTTATTGCAGTTGGTAGCCGCAATTTTATTATATCAAAAGGAGTTTTTATTTCCAAGACTTAAAGCTGTAAGCTTTATCGAACCCCCGGACAATCCGGGGGTTTTCATATACAAAAAGGCGGCTGCAGAAATCTGCAACCGCCATCAAAAATTCTATTATTCAATTTTGCCCCCAACTATTGACAAAGAGCCTTAAAGATTTTTCATTCTTTCTTTTATATCCCTTTTTGCATAGTGGTTCTCAAAGGCTTCATATTTTCCATGTCGGAGAGATACATGATTTTTATATAGCAGTCTTTCTTTGCTTTTTCAAAAGTGAAAGTCTTTTCTACATATTCATCTTCTTTTTTGAATGTATCTTTTCTCACTTCAAGAAGTTTTCCGCCTTTTTCATAGAGTGCGGCAACAACTGTTCCCTCATCACTTAAAAATCCGTCTTTTGACACCTTTATTTTCACTTCATTTGTCTGTGAATCGAAAACAAATTCATCCGTATCATCCTCGGGTATAACCCATGAATCCATATTTTTATCATACTCTGATATATCTGAACCTTCAAATCCCATTGGGGTTATTTTTGCGGTGATATTTATATTTCCGTTTCCGCTAACCTTATATGAAAGTCTTTTATAACCTTTGTTCGGATTCTGTTCAGGAATCTGCGGGGATGTGGGGAAAGGTGCGGCAGGTCCGACTTCTATGGTTCCCTCTCCCGTGGATGATATAAATTCCACCTTGACTTTTTGCGAAGCATTTGCACGCTTTGTAAGAATAACTGTATTTTCATCAATTATCTCCACATTTGAATCGATACACATCAACCAATACAAATCAGATTTTCCCGTGAGTGAAACTTCATCGCGGACAACAAGGCTTGTTCTGTCATCAGTGAAGAAAAATCCTCTTTTTGCACTTGTGACTTTATCTCCGTAAAGTTCGGTTAAATCAGTCTTGGCAATTACTCCTCTGGGCTGAATATCATATGATAAGAATTTTGCCCTTCCGTCAAGTTCATATCCATATCCCGCATCCGGATCTATTATCAGAGTATTATGGGATTCAGGTCTTCTTCTGTATATATCATAGAATCCCCAGTTCCACTGAAGATTGTAATCATCTTGACCGAGGTCATGTGCCCACCTCGTTCCCATTGCATCAAAAACAAAACTTCCTGAATCAAGATGGGAATGAGAGTGGAGTGTTCCGCCGCATTTGAGACCTACATAAACCTGACCGGGCTCAAAACTGTTTCTGGCAAGAACAAGGTCTTCTCCAGGGTAATATACACTCAGACCGGATGTATCATCACCTATGTTGTCAGGCTCAACGTTATAGTAAAGAAGTGCATTTACTGCATCCTGCCCTCCTTTATAAGCCAAAAGATCCGCAGCAGCGTCCTTCTTACCTTTTATTCCGTAGTGATTATATATCCAGATCATTCCCGCACTTCTTTTAAGGTCGGAGTTACCATCACCAAACCCAAATGAGGCTACATCTGACTGCATGTTCATAATGTAGTCTGCCGAAAGGTCAAATGCCTCCGCTTTATCAAGTCCGTAAAGCGTGCCCATACAGGTTTCCATTGCTGCAAAAAGTTGGGCTGTATAATCAATCGATACACTTGCATAACTCGGTCCTTCAAAGTATTCACCAATGGGAGCAAAAAGCCACATAAATCTTTCGAGCAGTCTCATTGTATGTGCTCCGAGCTGACTTCCGACCTCGGGATGTACATCCATGAATGCAACTACGCAGGCTATGAGTCCGGCATTACACAATACATTGTGATTATCCTTCATTCCCGGGTCTCCATAGACAGTATAGAAATCCTGATGAGCTTCGTTTACAATCCAGTAGAGATTATTATATACCGCTCTCTCCATTATTGCTCTCTGATCCGGAGTAAGCTCATGATAAAGCCAGTCATATGAAATACCAAATCCAAAAGCCATCATACCAACATCTATGTGATGAATCGGATTCCAGTCAGGAAATGCTGCAATTGCTTCAATCTGTCTCCACGCAGCATCAAGGTATTTTTTATCACCGGTGATTTTGTATGCAAACGAAAGAGTGGTTGTCCAATCAGTAAACTCACTACTTACATACATAAGTCTGATACCGTCACGCAGTTCATATTTCAGAGTCGGTTTATTAACCAGTTCATCACAGTATTTAATGATATTTTTAAACCACGCTTTTTTTCTTTCATTTGTTTCAATTTCTTTTTTCAAGCGTTCAAAATCTTCCTCTGTTGCCATAACCCTCGGATGCTGTCCTTTTAATGGTGATGCATTATAATCAGCAAGCCATTGTTCCGGAGTGGGTCTTAAATAAAAACAATAGTCATTCAGATTCTGAAGTTCATCACCGGTTTTAGGTTTAATCTGAGCATCGGAAATTATAACCATTCCATAGTGAGTAGCAGTTGTATCGTGATATATGTGTTTTGACATACCCTTCTCAATAATCGCACGAAGAGGCAAATACATTACGCCGTCTTTTTCCTGCGGTGAGCAGAATATATTATATGTTTTATTGTTAACAGAAATTTTCGGTGACTTTAAATCAAGAATAATATTATTTTTCAAAGTCACTGTTGTATCAGATACTGAAGGAGTAATTCCATATGCAATTTCGAAAAACTCCGACGGAACCATAAGTTCATCACCGTTTACATAGGGCATATTTTCAAGGGTTGTTTTTTCATTGTTTACGCAAACAACACCGCTTCTCATATGTACGGAAACTTTATCTGCCATAAAAGCCTTTTCTGTCTCTTCATCAATGAACCAGGTCTTATCCGTAAGAATTATTTCCTTGTCCCATACAGGTTTAGCATCGGGATCATATATAATTGCACCCTCGATTTTTTCATATGTGGGATATGCCATTATATTATCGAGATAAAGGTTTGTATTTTCATTGGGGGCACGGAAATACAGTTCAACATTTACAATTTTATCAAAACGTATTTCGGTGAAACATCCTCTGACTACGCATTTACCATTAACATATATATCAAAGCTTTGTCGATTTGCTTTGAAAACCACAGCAATGTTTTTTACTTCTTCGTCATATTTTGTGACTTGGATACCGTTATAACTTATTACATTTCCATCAAGCGTAAAAGTGAGAGCATGACCCGCTTCATTTCCGCTTTCAAAGGTCATTTTACCTTCAACAGGACCTCCTGTTACTGCAAAGTCAAAGGAAAAAACTGCATCTCCGGGAATCATAGCATAAAACTTCGCACTTCGTCCTGCGGAATTAAGTTTCTGTTTGAGCATTTTGTTTCCTTTGTACTCTGTAACAGTTCCGTCATAGAGTTGCTCGCCGATTTTCATATCATCAAAATCGTAATATAACGGCGGTTCTTTAACCTCTGATTCATCACCCGGTTCATCGGGAGGAGTCGGTGGAGTTGACGGATCACCTGAAAGTTCACCTTTTACAACATATTTAATATTATCGATGCTGACTTTTGCACCATTAGTCTGTTGATAAAGAACACTATAAAGTGAATTTCCAAGAGTTGTTGATACACCTTTATATACAACCGCACCGTTTACAGAAGTATATACAGTTTTTGTGTCAGTGTCTAAAGTGAATTTTATTCTGTACCATGTATCACGAGGAAGTGTTCCATGGGTTGCTCCGGCGTCACTTGTGAGTGTTGTGCCTCTAAACACAAGACTTGCAGCGGCGTCACGGACGTCTCCTCCGCTGCACGGATAAAGGTATACATTTCCGTCTGAAACCTTTATATCAAGTGTCAGTTCGTGGATTGCACCGGGAACATTTCCGTTTTTCCGAACATATGCATCAAGTGCAATTTTCATTTTCAACCAGCCCTGGTTACCAAATGAGAAAACAGAACCGTTTGTTCCGACACTGCTTGTGCCCTTTTCATTATAAATCATAGAGTCAATTAGCGTACCCGAAGGTGCAACATAGGTTTCTGAAGAAAATTTTCCGTTTGAATATATGACTGTTCCTTCAATGCCGGAAAGAGGAATTTCTATATCCGGGTTGCCGACTCCCGGAACAGGTAGAAATGGTTCACCTTTTACAACATATTTAATATTATCGATGCTGACTGTTGCTCCCGAAGTCTGTTGATAAAGAACACTATAAAGTGAATTTCCAAGAATTGTTGATACACCTTTATATACAACCGCACCGTTTACAGAAGTATATACAGTTTTTGTGGCAGTGTCTAAAGTGAATTTTATTCTGTACCATGTAT
>JAZONV010000018.1:0-23447 GCA_045654685.1 Clostridia bacterium
AGCCCGCATCGCAAAGTGCGGGCTTAAAATTTTTGAGAAAAGTATATTCAAGATGTAAATAGTCATTAATGAAACTTTTGTAAACATAGTTTCCAAAAGTTTTGATTTAAGGCACTTTGCTTGCTTCGTCAGAGCTCATTGACGTACCATCGTACTGTCTGCTTCGCTCTTCCTTGCCTGCGACCGTTTTCGAAAGTCTCCCGGCGTGTCGATTTTATCGACACGCTGAAGCATAAAAGCATTGACTTTTATGCTTATTTTTTGTATAATGATATATGTATATCTATGCTTTGATGCGAGAGATGGCATTTTGTGAAAAATAAAATTTATATATCATATAATACCATTTTAACATTATCAATCTATTAAAAAATCAGAAACAAAAAGCAAAAATTGTAATATAAAAAGGAAGTGAAAATATGCTTACAAAAGCACCAAAGGGCACAATGGACATTTTGCCTAAAGATTCATATAAATGGCAATATGTGGAGGAAGAAATCCGCAAAATATGCAAAGAATTCGGTGTCAAAGAAGTAAGAACACCTGTATTTGAACATACAGAACTTTTCCAACGTGGAGTGGGAGATACCACAGACGTTGTAGAAAAAGAAATGTATACTTTCAATGACAAAGGTGACAGAAGCATAACATTGAGACCGGAAGGTACAGCCGGGGCTGTCAGAAGTTTCATAGAACACGGAATGTTCAATGATCCCCAACCCACAAAACTCTACTATCTCATCAGTTGCTATCGCTACGAAAAACCCCAGGCAGGAAGATACAGAGAGTTTCATCAGTTTGGCGTTGAATATTTCGGAACACAGTCTCCTGCAACAGATGCAGAAATGATATCTCTCCCCTGGATGCTCTACAAAAGACTCGGACTCAAAAATCTCACTCTCAACCTTAACTCCATAGGTTGTCCAAAGTGCAGAAAAGAGTATAACGAAAAACTCAAAGAATATCTCAAATCCCGTTATGACGACCTTTGCGAAACCTGTAAGAATCGTTATGACAGAAACCCCATGAGAATTCTCGATTGTAAATCACCCATATGCAAAGAGATTGTTGATGGTGCACCTCGCCTGATTGATTGCATATGCGATGAGTGTAGTGATCACTTTGAATCTGTCAAAAAATATCTCACATGCATGGATATTCCTTTTTCAATAGATCCCCTCATTGTACGTGGACTTGATTATTACACAAAAACAGTTTTTGAAATAACTGCTCAAAATGAAAATTCCAACGGTACAATCTGTGGTGGCGGAAGATATGACGGACTTGTGGACGAGCTCGGCGGCGGATATGTTCCTGCTTGCGGTTTTGCCCTTGGAATGGAAAGACTTCTTCTCACAATGGAAGAGCAGGGCATAGAAATTGAAAACAATCAGAAACTCAAACTCTATGTTGGACATATAGGCGATGAAAATTCATTCTATGCACAGAAATTGGTAGCTGAACTTCGTGAACTTGGCGTGTGTGCAGACCGTGACCACCTTGGAAGAAGTGTTAAGGCACAGATGAAATATGCCAACAAACTCGGTGTTAAATATTCTCTCATTTTAGGCGATGATGAAATTGCTCAAAAAAGAGCAAAACTCAAAAACATGGATGAGGGAACAGAGACAGAAATAGAACTTTCAGCAAAATCTATCGCTGAAAACATCATATAATCGGAGGATAAAAAAATGGATTTTGAAAAATTAAACGGACTTAAAAGAACTCACAAATGTACAGAAGTATCCATAAATGATCTGGGTAAAGAAGTTGTTCTCATGGGATTCACAGATTCCGTAAGAAACCTTGGCGGTCTCATCTTCATAAACATCAGAGACATTTCAGGGGTTATTCAGACAGTTTTTTCAACAGATGACAAAGAAATGTATGAAAAAGCTGCAAAGGTTAGAGGCGAGTATGTTATTGCAGTTGTGGGAACAGTTGCAAAAAGAGATGATGCTGTTATAAACCCCAACATGAAAACAGGAGAAATTGAAATAATTGCAAAAGAACTTCGTATTCTTTCTTCCGCAAAAACTCCTCCGTTCTACATTGTTGAAAATTCAGACGTTAAGGAAGAACTTCGTCTCCAATATCGTTACCTTGATTTGAGACGTCCCGACATGCAGAGAAGAATGATGCTCAGAAGTCAGGTTGCTAAAATCGTAAGAGACTACTACTGCGAAAACGGATTTAATGAAATTGAAACTCCCATACTCATAAAGAGCACACCCGAAGGTGCAAGAGACTATCTCGTACCAAGCCGTGTTCACAATGGTAATTTCTATGCACTTCCTCAGTCTCCACAGCTCTATAAACAGCTTCTTATGCTCTCGGGTATGGATAGATATTTCCAGATTGCAAAATGTTTCAGAGACGAAGATTTGAGAGCTGACAGACAGCCTGAATTCACACAGATAGACCTTGAAATGTCATTCGTTGAAGAAGATGACGTAATGACAATCAATGAAGGACTCTTAAAAAGAGTTTTCAAAGAAATCAAAGGCATCGACATCGAAACCCCATTCCTTCGCATGCCCTATCATGAAGCTATGGATCGTTTTGGCTCTGACAAACCCGACACTCGTTTCGGTCTTGAAATAAAAGATATTTCAGATGTTGTTAAGGGTTGTGATTTCAGCGTATTCACAGGAGCTCTTGATAATGGCGGAAGCGTAAGAGCAATCAATGCAAAAGGACTCGGCGACAAAATCTCCCGTAAAAATATAGACTCCCTGGGTGAATTTGTAAAAACCTACAAAGCAAAGGGTCTTGCATGGATTAAAGTTAATCCCGACGGCATTCAGTCACCCATCGCAAAATTCTTTGATGATGACACAATGAATGAAATCTTAAAGGCAACAGATGCACAGGAAAATGACGTAATCTTCATTGTTGCAGATAAAAATAATGTTGTTTTCGCATCCCTCGGCGCACTTCGTATCGAAATTGCAAAGAGATATGACCTTATAGATCCCAATAAATATAACTTCCTCTGGGTAACAGACTTCCCGCTTTTAGAGTATGATGAAGAAGAAAACCGCTATGTTGCAATGCATCATCCCTTCACCGCTCCAAAAGATGAAGACCTTCACCTTCTCCAGTCCGATCCCGGAAGCGTGAGAGCAAAAGCCTATGACATCATCTTAAATGGTGTTGAACTTGGTGGCGGAAGTATGAGAATATATAACTCCGAACTTCAGGAAAAAATGTTTGAAGTTATAGGCCTCACCAAAGAAGAAGCAAACAACCGTTTCGGATTCCTTATTGAAGCCTTCAAATACGGCACACCTCCTCACGGCGGTATGGCATACGGCTTTGACAGAATGCTCATGCTTCTTGACGGATGTGATTCTATCCGTGACGTAATTGCATTCCCCAAAGTTCAGAATGCTTCCGAACTCATGACAAATGCACCTGACATAGTTGACCTCAAACAGCTTGATGAACTGGGAATTGCTATTGTGAAAAAAGATGAATAAGGAATTTTAATTATGATTGAAATTAAAAATCTCACAAAAAAATACGGAACAAAAACTGTTCTCGATAATATTTCCTTCACCGTAAATTCAGGAGAAATTCTTGGTTTTTTGGGGCCCAACGGTGCAGGAAAAAGTACAACAATGAACATCATCACAGGTTATATTGCATCAACATCAGGTTCTGTTTCCATTGACGGAATAGACATAATGGACGATGCAAAATCCTATAAGAAAAAAATCGGATATCTTCCCGAAATTCCCCCTCTCTATCTTGATATGACCGTAAGAGAATATCTTGAGTTTGTCTGCGGAATTAAGGAAGCTGACCCGTCATGCATCGAAACAATTTTGGAAGAAGTCAGAATTCTTGATGTAAAAGACCGACTCATAAAGAATCTTTCAAAGGGATACCGCCAGAGAGTTGGCATTGCGCAGGCTTTGGTGGGAGACCCCGAACTTCTGATTCTCGATGAACCAACAGTAGGTCTTGACCCCATGCAGATAATAGATATCCGAAACGTGATTTCAGAACTCGGAAAGAAAAAGACTCTTTTCATAAGTTCTCACATTCTTTCCGAGATAAATGCAGTATGTGACAGAGTGCTCATCATAAACAAAGGCAAAATCATTGCCGAAGACACTCCCCAAAAGCTTGCAGAATTAGTTTCGGGAAAGAATAAATATCTTGCTTCCATTGAGGGAGAAAAAGAAAAAATCGATTCCTGCATTTCTTCTGTTGGCGGCATTGAAAAATTCGAATGCAGAGGAGAAGGCGAAAAAGGAAGTTATGATTATATAATCTATGCAAAAAACGGTGCGGACATAAGACGCGAACTTTTCAAAACCGTTGCATCAATGGATATGATAATGCTTTCTTTTAAATCCTATGATGTATCCCTTGAGGACATTTTCATTACCCTCACCAACAACAAAGGAGGAGCAGAAGAATGAAACCAATAATCAAAAAAGAACTCCTCATATATTTTCACACACCCATTGCATGGGTGTTCATCGGTGTTGTAATGTGCGTTAGTGCAATAATGTTTACCATGTTCAATCTCTTTGACGGAAACTCTTCCATAAGCATGATTTTTTCATTGCTCCCCTGGATTTTTGTTGTTATGATTCCGCTTCTCACAATGAGATTGATTTCCGAAGAAAGAGGCACAAGAACAGATCAGCTTCTTTTGACATCTCCCATAAGTGTTTCATCTGTTGTTTGGGGGAAATTCTTTGCGGCTCTTTCGGTTTTTGCAGTAAGCATTCTTCTGATGCTCATATATCCTTTGATACTCAGTTTTCACTCTGACATATATCTTGGAACAGTCTTCACAAACTATCTTGGATTTTTCCTTTTGGGAGCATCTTTGATTTCGGTTGGAATTTTTGTATCATCTCTCACGGAAAATCAGTTTACCGCGGGAATTATAACCATTGCAATTCTCCTTGCGGCAACTCTTTTAGGACTTGTAAAGGGTAGTACCGGAATTAGCATTGTGGATTCCCTCATGTCTGTTTTCATGGTTGTCAGAAGATTTGATTCCTTCCTTGTTGGAATTGTGGACATTGCAAACGTGGTATATTATGTGAGTATTGTTGTTATATTCATACTTCTCACAATATTCAGAATTGAAAGAAGAAAGATTAAATAAGGGAGGTTTTTGCCATGAATAAGAAAAGAAAATATGCATATGCGGCAATGACTTCCACAGCACTTGCCATTGTGCTTGTAATTATTGTAAATTTTATTGTTGTTGCCTTGTCTGACAAAATAAATCTGACGCTTGACCTTACAGAGGGAAAAATTCTGGAATTTTCGGATGAAACAAAGGATATTCTCGATTCTCTCGATATGAATGTTGACATCATCTCTCTCATTCCCGAAAATGATTCAAGCAGCGATTCAATTCAGCTTGATGAAATTATGAAAAGATATGCAACATACTCGAAAAAAATCAACTACAAGCGTGTTGATGCAAGCAAAAATCCCGGTATCCTTTCTCACTATGAAATAAATGGTGAACCCCTAAAGGACGCCTATAACGTTATTTTTGAAACAGAGCGTATGTATTCTGTTGTAAATGTAAAAGACGTTTTTGAAAGAATAAAATATAATAATATGGACTATTATCAGTCTGCAACAATGTCGGCAGAACAGCATTTTTCATCTGCCATCATAAAGGTTACAAGGGGAAGCAACATAAATGCCTATGTCCTTTCAGGTCATGGCGAACTCTATGGTGCAGACTTTTTCTCTGAAAGCATGCTCCCCGGTTCAGGCTACACATTTAAGCCCCTTTCCCTTTTGTCAGATGAAATCCCCGATGATGCCCATATGATAATTATGGCATCTCCAAAAAATGACTATTCCGTGGATGAAATAGCAAAGCTGGATGCCTACATGGCAAATGGCGGCAATTTTCAGGCATTCATAGGTGCACAGACACCAAATCTTCCAAATGTTTTTTCCTATCTTGATGAATGGGGGATAGTTGTTGAAGATGGTGTTGTTGCAGATGATAATGCTTCAAATTATAACAAAAGCAGAACAGTTCTCATGCCGGTCATTCCTGAAAATGATGTGACAAAAGAACTTGTTTTTGAAAATATGAGTGTTGTATTCCCGGGTTCAAGACCTCTTTCTGCGTCAAAACGTGTTGACATATTCACAAGCCCCATTGCATCAACAAGTGATGACGGATATGTGAAATCGAACATAGTTTCTGTTTTTGACACATTTGAAGAGGGTGACAAAAAAGGCGCAAGTGATGTTTGTTTGATTTCAGAAAAGGTTCTGGATTCAAAAACAATTTCAAGAGTTGTTGTTTCCGGCTCTGTGAATTTTCTCGAGTCCGACCTCAACAAAACTTTCTATTCAAACCTTGTGTCCTATATGAACGGGCTTCCTTCACTCTACATTATGCCCAAACTTGTAATCCAGAAACATCTTGCAATAAACATGAGTACAGTATATCTCTATTCACTTTTTGTGGTTGTGATTATCCCCATACTCATCATGGCTGCAGGATTCCTCATCTGGATTAAAAGGAGACATCTGTAATGAATAAGAAAAAAATCCTTATCCTTTCGGGAACACTTGTGCTTTTGATTGCACTTTTGATTTTCATAACAAAACTTCCCGATAAAAGTGAAAATACAAATGTGACCAACAGCGCAGGAGAAACAGTTGCCGAGGAAAAAGACATATATTCTGCAAGCTATGAAACTATCAGCTCAATCACAATTTTTGATGAGGGTGAAGGCTATGAATTTATAAAGGATGGCGCAGGCTGGATTTGTAAAAGCCACACAGACGATGAATTCAACATGTCTGCTCTGGGTGTTCTTTCAACAAGACTTTCATCCATGAAATGCATAGATTCTGTTGAAAATTCAAAAGACAAGCTTGCAGATTTCGGAATAAATCAGGATACTGCTGCAATTTCTTTTGAGTGTGATTTGGGCGAGGTGATTCTATATCCCGGAGATATGACATCTTCCTATGACGGATACTATCTTTTCACAAATCAGTCAGATGATATATATATAATCACACCCGAACAGTACACCATGGTTTTTGCTCCCATATCCGAATATAGAAAAAATATATCCGACAATAAAATTGACTATGAAAAAATCACGTCAATTGAGTTCAAAAATGAAATCTGTTCCTTCGTTCTTTCTCTCGGAAAAGCAGATATGAAATCCGGAATTGCAAATGCATGGAATATGATATCACCCATATCCGTTCAGGCAAGAGATTCAGAAGTTGACTCAAGACTCATAAAACCCATTTCGGAAATTTCCGATAAAATGTATGTAAGCGACAAGGGTGATTATGAAAACTATGGTCTTTCCCAAACGGAAAATTATATTACATTTGAAGACTCCGACGGCAATACCAAAACCGTGATTTTCAGCTCCGTTATAGGTGGCAAAAGTTATATGATATCTGAAGGAAGCAAATATATTTATGAAATGGGAGAAAATTCCTATTCTCAAATTCGTCTCATAGACATCGCTTCAAGATATATCTATACCACAAGGCAAAATCTGATCTCAACTATTACGGTTGAAGGCTTTGGCGAAAATTATACCCTTGACTTTTCCGCATCACCGGACATTAAAATAAACGGAAAAACCGTTACAGGTTCTGAAGAATGTAATGAATTATTCTATTCTGTCTGTGCTCTTTTAGCAGATGAAATCTCAACAGAGCAGGCAGGAAAGGTATGCCTCAAAATGACATACAATCTTAAAGACGGAAAAACCATCAATGTTGCATATTCTGAAAAAGATGCAAGATATTTGAATGTAACAATAGACGGTATTCCTCTTTACACAATTTTAAGATCCAAAATTGATGACAGCATGGAAATTCTAAAAAAATATGCAAACTGATACAGGAAGTGAATATGATGGATTCAAACAAAAAAACTCATATCATAAAAATGCTCAATGGTTGTGCAGAAGCACTTTCGAAAAATAACATGGAAGCCTTCGTTGCAAAAGACAAAGAAGAAGCCAAAGAAATCTTTAAAACTCTTCTTTCGGATTGTGATACTGTCACCATGGGCGGAAGCATGACCATAGGCGAGTGTGGACTCACAGACATCTTAAAAAGCGGAGATTACACTTTCTATGACCGTTCTGCTCCCGGCCTCACTCCCGAGGAAATAGCAGATATCTACACAAAAGCATTTTCAGTCGATGCCTACATTTCAAGTTCAAATGCCATAACTCAAAACGGCGAACTCTATAACGTTGACGGCAACTCAAACCGCGTTGCAGCAATGCTTTTCGGTTCCAAAAAACTCATAGTCGTAGCCGGCTACAACAAAATAGTGAAAGACATCGACCAGGCAATCATAAGAGTGAAAACTCACGCCGCTCCTGCAAACTGCATAAGACTTGGCCTCGGAAGCTACTGCGCCGAAAAAGGTTCCTGTCAGTCCCTCTCAACTCCCAATCCCCACATGTGTTCCGGCTGTAATTCTGATTCCCGTATCTGTGCCTCCTACACCGTCATGGCAAGGCAGAGAAACAAGGACAGAGTAAAGGTAATACTCGTAGCCGAAGAGTTAGGCTATTGAGAGATGTAAAAAATGCCCATAATTGCCCAACCATCCCCTCGACGTACCTTTGTACGCCATCGGGCTACCGTCCGACCTGACCGGTCGGATATGGTTTGACAATTCTGGGCTATTTTTTCCTATCTCTCAACGGACGAAGAAAAGCAAAACCACCCAACCATCCCCTCGACGTACCTTTGTACGCCTTCGGTCTGCCGTCCAACGTGAAGGGTTGGATATGGTTTGACAATTACGGATATTCAACAAAAACACAAAACTAAAAAGGGACTGTAAATTAATTCGATGAGATTCCACGAATTAATTTACAGTCCCTTTTAATTATTTTTAGTCGATGAGGCAAATGGAATTTAGTGAAGAACCTGATTTAAGCCTCTTCCAATGAAATGACAACAAAGGCACATTTCATTCCCGCTGATTTTCAATCACCAAGCCAAATTCCATTTCCCTCTGTTTTGTGTGAACTTCAAAATGCAGTCGGCTATTTGTTCTCCGAAGGCCCGAAATCATAAAGATCCATATAATTCTCAAGCTCTTCTTCGTCAACGGGAGGAACGGTAATCAGGCCGGTACATTCTGTAGATGAACATACTTGTGAAAAATCAAACTTATCTTCCTTTTCCGAAGGTCTTTTTTTCATATATATGTTCCTTTCACAAATTAATAGAGAAAATTAATTCCCACAGATATTATACACTCTGTGGGAATCTTTTATTCGTATTATATAGCAAAATAAAAATTTTATATATGATTTTTCTTTATCTCAATTTCTTTTCGTTTTTCTTCTTTTCTCACATATATCATAGCATTTATTTTTGCGCCCAGAAGAATCACAAACCCCGTGAGATAAATCCACATAATAAGACCTGCAAAACCTGCAAGAGAGCCATAGATAATTTCATACTGGGGGAAGTTGTTGACATAGAGAGCAAAGAGCATTGATGTCACATACCAGCCCACAGTTGTTAAAACAGCACCGGGCAAAACATCTATGAGACGAATCTTTACTTCCGGAAGTGCCTTGAACAAAAGTGAAATCATCAGGACAAGGAACAAAATCACAAATACATATCGGGAGGCATCCCACAGAGACATAAGTTCTTCTGATGAAAAAGCACCAAGAAGATGTGTTCCTATGACTTCACCGAAAATGATAAGACCAAAACTTGCAATGATCGAAATATACATAAATATCGCAAAGATAAAGGCCATTATTTCTGATTTTATGAAACTGTATTCATTTGTGGCACCAAGAAATCTGTTGAGAGCTTTTTTTACACAAAGAATAAATCCTGAAAGAGTGAAAAGCGAAAAGGCGCCGGTGATTACAATGACCGTTGTTGAACGGGTTCTGCTGACAAGCATACTGACAATGAGCTTTGCAGCTTTTTGCGGCAAAACGTTTATTGCATGAAGCACAGTATCCGTATAGTGCTGGCTTATGGAAGACGCAACGGTAAAAACCAAAATTACCATGGGCAGAAAACTTGACAGAAGATAGAAACTGAGTTCTGCTGCAAGTCCGAAAAAATCACCGCTCAAAAACTCGGTACAAATTTTCCCGGCTTTTTTGCCAAGACAGTTAATTCTATTATTCATAGCATTAGAATCCTTTCAGCTACAGATAATAACATTATACAATAAATCGCAGAAAAAATCCATATCCATTACATTGTCTAAATTAAACAAAAATGACCGCCAATATATGTTCAAAAAGTATATACATTAGATTTTCAAAATATGTTATAATTACTTTGTATGTATAGAAATAATGCTTTCACAAAGTATAAACATAAAGGAATGGTAATTTTTATGACAACGAAAAAAGGAAGTAAACCAAAGCACACGAAAAAGAAAGCTAAACCGGTAGGAGACAGCAAAAGATTCGAGATTATCGCAATAGGCATAATAGCACTTTGTATATATCTTGTCATCAGCATATATTCAAATGCCGGAGGCCCCATTGGTGAGGTTCTCAAAAAGTTTTTCACGGGACTGGGCGGAATATGTGCATACATTGTTCCTTTTGTAACAGCGGCGCTCATCATATATTCAATGAGACACAGAAAAGAAAAATCCTCTGTTTCAAAATATGTTATGTCATATGTTGCGGTTTTTGTTCTTTGCGGTATATTTCAGATAATTTTTCAGGGAGTGCAGGAAACATCCCTCTGGTATTCCAACTGTGCCGCAGGTGAACCGGGAGGCGGATTTATCGGTGGCCTTGTTGTGGCAATTTTAAGCGTTTTCGGAACTGCAGGAACATATATAATCCTTTTTTCCGGCATAATTGTTCTGTCAATTCTGATTTTTGATATTTCCATTGCAAATGTATATACAGCTTGCAAGAATTTTATAGAAGAATTTATGGCAAAGGGTGACGAAGACAAAAAAGAACAAACCAAAAAGCCAAGAGGCGTTGCAACCATGCCCGACATCGATAAAAGCGTTATTGATGAAAAGGAAATTGTCTTCAACATTCCCGAAGAGACGACGGGCGAACAACTTGTGTTTGCAGACCCTGAAATCAGACTCTATGATGATGTGACATCGGGTCCTGAAGATCAGGAACCTTCCGATGAAGAAAAAGAGGCAAAGAAAATTTCGGAAGATGAAAAAGAAAAGATTGACAAAGAAATAAAAGAAGAAATGGAAGAAAACGAGAGTACCAAGGACAGATATATTGAATATACCTATCCATCTCTTGACCTTCTTGCAAGACCATCAGGTGCTCAAAGCGGTGTAAATGCTGCAGAAGAACTCAAAAACAATGCCCGCCAACTCATAGAAACACTTCACAGCTTCAAGGTTGATGCAAAAGTTGTTGAAATAAGTCAGGGACCAACCATAACAAGATATGAAATTGAACCGGCAGAGGGCGTGAGAGTAAATCAGATAACAAATCTTTCAAAGGATATCGGCCTTAAATTCAGGGCGGACAAAGGTGTTATGGTAGCTCCCGTTCCCGGAAAATCCACAATAGGTATCGAAATTGAAAACAAAAATCCCAGTACTGTAACTTTAAGAGAAGTTATAGAATCGGAAGAGTTTAAAAATCACAAATCAAAACTTGCAGTTGCTCTTGGAAAAGATGTTAGCGGAAAACCAATAATAATGGACCTTGCAAAAATGCCCCATCTTCTCATTGCCGGTGCAACAGGTGCAGGTAAATCCGTATGTATCAACACTCTCATAATCAGTCTTCTCTACAAGGCGGACCCAAATGAAGTCAAACTTGTTATGATTGACCCCAAACAGGTTGAACTTGGTGTATACAACGGAATTCCTCATCTTTTGATTCCCGTTGTTAAAGATGCGAAAAAAGCAACCGGTGCGCTTTCCTGGGCGGTTCAGGAAATGACCGAGCGCTACAGCATATTTGAAAGAAACAATGTGAGAAATATCAAAGGTTATAATGACCTTATGGATAAAAACGGAACTCCTGAGGCAAAAATGGCATCAATTGTTATCATCATAGACGAGTTTGCAGATCTTATGATGGTTGCTCCTGCAGATGTTGAAAATTATGTCTGCCGTATTGCCCAGCTTGCCCGTGCGGCAGGTATGCATCTTGTTATTGCAACACAACGACCCGTTGTAAAATTTATCACAGGTAACATCAAGGCAAACGTACCAAGCCGAATTTCATTCATGGTTGCATCAGCCAAAGACTCAATGACAATTCTTGACATGGGCGGTGCCGAAAAACTTATCGGTAAAGGTGATATGCTCTATATGCCCGTTGGCGAAACAACACCATCTCGTATGCAGTGTGCATTTGTATCTGATGATGATGTTAAAGGCGTTGTTGAGGCAATTTCAAGCACATCTGAACCGGTATATGATCCAAATGTCATAGAACAGATTGAAAAAGACGAGGGAGAATATCAGCCTGACGGTGAAGATCCGGGCGATGCTGATGAACTTTTACCCGATGCTATTGATATGGCAATCACAAGCGGTCAGATTTCAACCTCTCTTCTTCAGAGACGTTTCCGCATAGGCTACAACCGTGCAGGAAGCATAATTGACCAGATGGAAGCAAGAGGAATTATAAGCGGTCTTGACGGAAACAAACCACGTCAGGTGCTTATCACAAGAGAGCAGTATAATGAAATGCTTATGAAATAATTTTTTGCGGAGAATTTATGTCTGAAAAAAGTTTTTTACCCATATCAAAAGCGGATATGGAACAAAGAGGAATAGAAAGCCTTGACTTTGTGTATGTCTGCGGTGATGCCTATGTTGATCACCCGTCTTTTGGTCATGCCATAATATGCAGAGTACTTGAGTCTGCAGGCTATAGCGTTGGAATAATTCCTCAACCCGATTGGTCGGACACAAAGGATTTTATGCGTCTCGGAAAACCTCGTCTCGGATTTTTGGTTTCTGCCGGAAATATTGACTCCATGGTCAATCACTACAGCGTGAACAAAAAAAGGCGAAAAGACGATTTGTATTCCCCCGGAGGAAAATCCGGCAACAGACCCGACAGGGCAACAATAGTATATTGTAATCGCATAAGAGAAGCATATCCCGGTGTTCAGATAATAATTGGCGGAATAGAAGCAAGTCTTCGTCGTTTTGCCCATTATGACTACTGGGACAACAAGGTGCGTCGTTCACTTCTTTTTGATTCAAAAGCAGATGTCCTTGCCTATGGAATGGGAGAGGAAATCATAACAGAACTTGCCCGTGCCATGGAATCGGGAATACCTGCAAAAGATACCGATATAGACGGATGCTGTTATGTGAGAAAAGACACGGCGTTTTTAAGGGATTATATAGAAATCCCATCTTTTGAATCTGTGAGGGATGACAAAGAACAATACGCCCTTGCAACAAAACTTGAGTATGAAAATCAGGACAGCGTAAGCGCAAAAGTTCTTGTGCAGAAACACTCTGACAGATATCTTGTTGTAAATCCGCCAATGGCACCTTTGGAAGAGGACGAGCTTGACCGCGTTTACGAACTTGACTATATGTATGACTATCATCCCATATATAAACCCCTTGGGGGCATTCCTGCCATTGAGGAAGTGAAGTTTTCCATAACTCACAACAGAGGATGTTTTGGTGAGTGCAATTTCTGCGCTCTCACTTTTCATCAGGGCAGACAGGTGAGAAGCAGAAGTGTTGAGTCTGTTGTGAAAGAAGCTGAAAAAATGACTTCTATGAAGGATTTCAAAGGCTACATTCACGACATTGGCGGACCGACTGCAAATTTCACTCATCCGTCCTGCAAAAAGCAAATTGAAAAAGGAACCTGCAAAGCACAAAAATGTCTTTTCCCAAGACCGTGCAAAAATATGATTGCAGATCATTCAAAATATCTTCAGATGCTCCGAAAGGTGCGCTCCCTTCCAAAAGTCAAGAAGGTGTTCATACGTTCGGGAATACGTTATGATTATCTCCTGAAAGACAAATCAGACACGTTCCTAAAGGAGCTGTGTGCCCATCATGTCAGCGGACAGCTCCGAGTTGCCCCCGAACACATTTCAGACAAGGTTCTTTCCCTGATGGGGAAACCCGAGTCAAAGGTATATGACACTTTCTGCGAAAAGTTCTACAAGGAAAGCGGAAAACTCAAAAAAGAACAATATGTTGTTCCATATCTTATGAGCAGTCACCCCGGAAGCACTCTTGAAGATGCTCTTAACCTTGCAATATATACCAAAAAGCACAAAATCAATCCCAAACAGGTTCAGGACTTTTATCCCACACCATTTACGGTTTCAACCTGTATGTACTACACGGGAATAAATCCTCTTGATATGAAAAAGGTGTATGTGCCAAAAGGCGAAGAAAAACAGATGCAAAGGGCACTACTTCAGTATAACGACCCTTTGAATCATGATATTGTCATAAAAGCCCTGAAAAAACTTAAAAGGGAGGATCTCATAGGCTTCGGACCTGAATGCCTCGTGAGACCGAGACTTTTGAAAGATGAAAAGAAAACAGTCCGTGGGAAAACTTCGGACTTGAAGACAAATAAAAAGACAAGCAGAAAGGAAAACAAAAATGAACTATCAGATTTTAGACGGAAAAAAAGTGTCCCAAAAGGTAAAAGACAACCTGAAAGAAAAGGTGGCACAGTTAAAAAAGGAAGGCGTTAACCCCGGTCTTGCAGTTGTAATTGTGGGAGATGATTCGGCATCAAGGGTTTATGTGAATAACAAAAAGAAGGCTTGTGAATATTGCGGAATATATTCAGAAGAATATGCTCTTCCCGGAGAAACCACTCAGGAAGAACTTCTCGAACTTGTTGAAAAACTCAACAACAAATCAGACATTCACGGGATTTTGGTTCAGCTTCCTCTTCCCAAACATATTGACGAAGAAACAGTAATCAATGCCATCCGTCCCGAAAAGGACGTAGATGCTTTCCATCCTGCAAACGTGGGCAAAATAATGATTGGCAACTTTGATTTTCTTCCCTGTACACCTGCAGGCGTTATGGAACTTCTTGATGATGCAGGAATTGACCTTTGCGGTAAAAGATGCGTAATTATCGGTAGAAGCAACATTGTGGGAAAACCTCAGGCAATGCTTATGCTTCATAAAAATGCAACAGTAACCATTTGTCATTCAAGAACTGAAAATCTTAAAGAAGTTGCAAAAGAGGCGGATATCCTTGTTGTTGCAATCGGTAAAGCAAAATTTGTGAATGATGAATATATTAAAGATGGTGCAGTTGTAATAGACGTTGGTATGGACAGAGATGAAAACGGAAAACTTTGTGGTGATGTAGATTTTGATTCTGCCTGCAAAAAAGCGTCATACATCACTCCTGTTCCCGGCGGTGTTGGTCCCATGACCATTGCAACCCTTATGAAAAACGCCGTTACCGCAGCAATCAGACAGAGTGGGAAATAATTGCGGATATGGTGGAAAAGTGCATAATATAAACCATAATGAGAAAAAGGAACAGACTCGTTTTCCGAGTCTGTTCCTTTTTCTCATTATTCCCATTTTTTAAAAGCACTGTCAGGGGTTTTTGAAAAACATCTTTCGCCATATTCCATTTTCAGAATATCAGCCTGCCTTTTCAGGGGTATAAAATATTTTGTTACAAAATTCATAGCCAGATTATCCGGCACCCCATAGCGGGACAAATCCTGCAAAATTATTTCTATACAATCCTGAATCTCAAGGATATCAATGGTTCTTGGTCTTTTGATGGGGTACCTATAAAAATCTGCCATATATATTTCCTCCCGAATTAAAAAATGCGCCTACCGAAGTAGACGCATAAAAAACGCAAACTCCGATAGTCGCCAAACTAATTCTATGGAAATGGGTTAAGCCATACTCTCATAAATGGAATTTGCATTTTTGTCAAATTCTATAAAGAAAGTATGACGAAAAAAGGATATAATTATCCAAAAAAATAACCCATTAAACATATTGAATTAGTTTGGCATAATTATAATATCATAATTTTTGTTATTTTTCAATAGGAATTTTAAGAATGACAGAATGAAAAAAGGTACAATTACTATAAAGAAACGGGTATGAAAAATCATGTTTTTACATACCCGAAAAATTCAATTATTTAATTTCTGCCATATCAATAGAGTATCCCAAAAGTTCGCCGATTGATTTGATTTTACCTTTTATGGTTACAATATCATCGACATTCTTTTCAAGTAAAAACGATTTTTGGTCGTCATTTTTAATGTGGCATGTTGCAGTCTGGAAATTCCATTCGTCTGCATCTACAGGCTCAACACTTATGTATGAACCATCGCTGTCGAAAGAGGCAATTTTCGCTTGAAATTCAACGTATTTGTTCTGGTAAGAGCTTTCTGCTTTCATGGCATTACTTTCTAAATCCGTAAATAATACGTTTAAATCCACCAACTCATATTCAATTTGTTTTTCTTCTGTTTTTACAGAACTTCCATCAGTAGTTTTTGATACTTTGGTATCCTTTTCTCCACCGCCTGAACTTCCGATAGCAAATACTATAACTGCGGCAATACACCAAAACCACCATTTTTTGTAAACAGCTTTTTTAACTTTGCATCCGCAATGAATACATACCACAGCCTTATTGTCAATTTCTCCTTTGCATTTTTTGCAAATCATTTTTCAATCTCCTTTCAAATATACCAAATTGGGATATTTGAATTATACCATTATGGGATAATAATGTCAAGGGGGGATTATGATGAGGTTAAAAGAACTCAGGAAAGCAAAAAGAGTTTCCCAACTAAAATTGGCAATGGATTTGAATATGAATCAAAATACCATAAGCAGATACGAAACGGGAGAAAGAGAGCCGGGAATTAATGAAATAATAAAAATAGCAGATTATTTTGGCGTATCCATTGATTACCTACTTGGACAGACAAGTAATCCCAAAAGAAATTTTTGACAATGAAGAAAAGTGATAAAGTCAAGAAGATGAATCATTCAGAATTATATATGTTGTTTTGTTCTCTTTGCACAAAAAAGATGATATAAAATAAAATTCACTGTATAAAAAGAAAAAATTTAAAAAAAGTATTGACAAAGGTGAGATAGTATGCTATTATATACAAGTCGTCCAGATATGGGAGCTTAGCTCAGCTGGGAGAGCATCTGCCTTACAAGCAGAGGGTCATAGGTTCGAGCCCTATAGTTCCCATCTTTTTCTTAAAATTTAATATACGCTGGTGTAGCTCAATTGGCAGAGCAGCTGATTTGTAATCAGCAGGTTGCGGGTTCGAGTCCCATCACCAGCTTATGGGGAGGTTCCCGAGTGGCCAAAGGGGACAGACTGTAAATCTGCTGCATCTTGCTTCGGTGGTTCGAATCCGCCCCTCCCCACCAAAAATCGACAAGGTTCGTAAGAATCTTGTCGATTTTACTTATTACCTATTCACTATTCACTTTTCCCTAAAACGCCTTGTCGATTTTTGGAAAGTAATAAGTAATAGTGAATAAGGAAGAAGTTAAGGTTGCTTTGCTTTCGCAAAGCTTGTTTTTATATGTCATCTAAACCATTCGCTTCTTTCATCAAAAGCTGAACATCATACTGTTTACAGACACAAAATGATGTTAGATAAAAAACAGCGGATAAGCATTTGATGTAAAATTTTGACAAACACAGAAAAAGTAAATAGTGTATATGAAAATTCAGTTCTAAAAAAGGACGTTATCTCAAGAAGGCGAAAATCACTTGCTTAAGATAGCGTCCTTAATTTATTTTTAATAATTTACCACATAATTTTTACACAATGGAGAGAAATTATCCTTATCAACAAGCATAATTTTGAGTTTGTTACCCATAATTGGCACACGGGAAATAACATTGATTTCTCCGGCAGGCAACTGTGTCAAACTGATGTTTTTAAGTGCAGTACCGTCATAAATTGCTACAACAAGCATTGCATCATCATATGTTTTTGATACAATATCCAGGGCAATTTCTTTATCCTGTATCTGAATATCAGGAATCAGTTCCGACTGATGAGTGTCTGTGATAAGAATATTATAATCGGTACTTATGCAGTCGGATTCCTTTTTGGTAATTGTAAGTTTGTACGGAAGAGAGCTTATGTTCACTTGTTTAGCCACATTCTTGAAAAATATTCCGCCGCCGCTTGTGGCATTTCCGGCATTATAATCAAGAGTGAGTTTCAAAGATGTGGTTCCCTTTGGAACATAGAGTGTTCTTTCGGTTTCGTAGGGAGTATATTCTTTTTCGAATATACCCGTATCCGTCTTTATGTTTGTGATATAGGTTTTAATATCCGAAATAACTACATCAAGGCTTGTGGATGTCTGGCTTTCGGGTTCTGTGAGAATAACCTTGACCTCACCGTTTTTGAGAGGTGTCAAAAATCCGTTGGAATCTATTGTTGCAATTCTTTCATCCGAAACAGACCATTCAAGGACTTTGGTTTCTGCATTTTCGGGAACATATAATGCTTTATACTGTGTTGGTTCGGATATTTCGGGATTCCCTGAAATGGAAATTGCCTTCGGAACAAGAGGTGTTACTGTAAAGTGGTAGTCTTCATAGTCTGAAAACGGAATTATGTCATAATTATCATCCATATAGAAAGTGTCACTTTCATCTATGGAAATGGAACAGTCACCTTCATCAAGCGAAGGGTCAAGTTGGAATATGAGATTTGCAAGGTGACAATTTTCTTTTGGGGAAACTCTGTCGTTAATGTCGGATATATCAGCCGTTATGGTAACCCCGTCAGAATTTTCCTCAAAGAAAATATACTCATAATCGCTGTCTGCTCTTAAAATTGATATTCCTTCGGGATATACAAGTTTCACGGAAACTGCATTTGCGTGAGATGTGGGTGTGAAATAAAGAGGAACGGTAATTTCATCGCCTTTTACAACTCGCTCTTGTCCACCGATTCCAACCTTGCCGACTTTGTGGGAAATGAAGTTGTCATGGACAGACATAGTCGAGTGGAACTGAACGGCGAGTGCATCATTGCTTCCTTTGTTTAATATTTCTGATGCTCCGTCGGAATAGAATTCTTCGGAGTATGTATATCCTACGGCAATGTATCCCTTCTGGCTTGATTTTGTGACAGCAATAAAATTTTCTTCATCATCACCATCAAACGACCAGCTTTGCAACAGCTTACCATCTTTGTCGAATTCTGATACGAATGCTACCATTTCACCATTAGCCAACCAAGTGACTCCGGAAGTTGCAAAGCCATTGTCGGAATTTGTAATGGATTCTATATTGTCATATCCGTCTGTGAAATTCTTTATCCAAAGGATATTGCCGTTTTTGGCATATTTTACTGCTATGTTTTCGGAGCCACCGTCACCGTAAGATTCATCTGCCAAGTCACCTGTGCCAAAACTGCCTGTGTCGGAATATCCTGCAACTATATATCCGTCTTCTAATGTGATCACTTTGTAAAAACGGTCGTAACTTTTGCCACCAAAACTCTTTTTCCAGATAATATCACCATTTTTGTCAAATTTAACTATTATTGAATCTTCATAATTATATCCTTTTGGAGTGACATCTTCCAGGTCGCCGGTACCAAAACTGTCATAATAGGACGTGCCTACCGCAACATATCCGTCGTCTGTTTTTGAAACACTTAGGAACCGGTCATCATCATAACCACCAAAAATCTTTTTCCAGATAACGTTACCATCAGTATCGAATTTGACAATGATTCCGTCGCAGTAACCATTTCCGTAGATTCCAGCAAAGTCATTGGTTCCGGGTTCATATTCATCATACCAACATGCTTCACCGACCACAACATAACCATCTTCATCAGCAATTATCTGGCTAAATGATGTGGAATCAGTACCGCCAAAATTCTTTTTCCATACTAT
Source organism: Clostridia bacterium (assembly GCA_045654685.1). Classification (GTDB taxonomy): domain Bacteria; phylum Bacillota; class Clostridia; order UMGS1810; family UMGS1810; genus RGIG1828. The sequence continues at coordinate 19,895 of JAZONV010000018.1, forward strand.
ATTGCCGTTTTTATCAAATTTTACTATAATTGCATCCTCATACCCTTTATCTCTGAAATCTTCCCAGTCACCGGTACCAAAACTGTCTCCGTCGGAATATCCTACTGCCACATAACCGTCTTGTGTGGTGATTACTGAATTAAATCTGTCGTCTGCTTCACCGCCGAAATTCTTTTTCCACAATAAGTTGTTGGAGTTATCATATTTTACTATTATGGCATCGTATTCACCTTGTTCTAATGCATCCTTCCAGTCACCATAGTAAAATCCCTCTGTGTTGGCATCCCCTACTGCCACATAGCCGTCTGTATCTGATGATACATCAGTGAATATGTCTTGTTTTTTGCTTCCGATAGCTGTTGCTGAAATCAGATTGTTGTTTATGCAGTCATATTCACTTTCGACACTTGTTTTGCCGTTCCTTACAGCGACAGCCCTTACATGAATAATATTATATGGTGGCAGAATCGGCAAAGTGTATAACTTACCGCTTACAAGGGGTAAACCTCCATCAAGAGTGTAATATACCTGAGTATTTGGTTCTGCAGTAATTGTGAGTTTTCCGTTTTCAAAGGAATATTCCGGCGGATAAACCACATCTGCATTACGAATTGTTTTGAAAGTGATGTTAATATCCTCGTCACAGTCCGCTTTGTCGCAGGCAACAGCCCCTGCAGGTATTGAAATTATATGTTTAGTATAATAATCCCAACTTGTTGCCGGTGCAATGGTTAACGTGTTTCCGGAAACAGAAGTGTTTACGGAAATATTATTGCCTGCTTCATCGGTCGCTTTTATACTGTTCCATTTTGTACTTTTTTCAATGGGAGCATCAAATTTTATTGTAACAACTTTGGTTGTGTCCACGTCAAAAGAGTTATTTTCCGGAGAACTGCTTTCAATGGCAAGAGGTGCTGTTTTGAATGTGGTGGTTACCTGACTGCCGTTATTTACTCCGTACAGATTCTTCAAAGCCTTTTGGGGAACAGTTGCTGTGTAACTGTGTCCGGGAGAAAGGGGAAGTGTGGGCGTAAGAATAAGATTTTTGCCGTCAATAGATTTATTTATGCTGATAGTTTTACTGGTTGTATTATCATAAAGTTTAATTGAAGAATATGCCGTACCTTGAGTAAGTTTATTGTTGAATGTGAACTTTATGTTGGTGTTTTTGTCAATATTCTCTCTTCCGTCGGCAGGACTTGCCACGGAAAAGATGTTTTGAGGTGTGGTTACCGTAACATTACAAGTGTCACTAAAGCCGTTTGCCGTTGTAACTGTTATGGTGGCATTTCCGGGTGTAACTCCATATACCGATCCGCCCTCAACTGTGACAATCGATGTGTTTGAAGAACTCCATGAAAGGTCACTCATTGCATTTGAAGGTGAAAATGTGGGAGTAATGGTATCGTAGCTTTCTGCCACAACCTCGAATTTATCCGGAAGCGAAATGCCGGTTGGGTCAACAGGGTTTACCGTAACAACCCAGGAATCTCCGAGACCACCCTCATAACAGGCACGTTCTCCGGTTGCTCCGTATGTAATATATGATAATGTCTGCTTGTTTGATATGGTTGCCTTACCGGGTCCGACAGCTTTTATACTGCAAGATGCACCGCTGTAGGAGACAATCTGCACAACCGAGGAGTCGGATGTATACCAAGTATGAATTCTTGAAACTGCACCATAAGCCGGATAACTTGTTGGCGCATCGGATGAGCGATATGATCGTGTATCACCCACCTTCATGGTATCTGTGTATGCAAGCGCCACATCAACCATGGAAAACAATAAAATTATACATAACATAGATGATATAAATCTCTTCACGTTTAATCCCTCCAGAATTATAATATCTCATGATAATAGTAACACACGGGATAGGTTATGTCAAGCACAGTCCAATTGTAGTTCCGAATGAGTTTAAAATTAGAATGGTGTGGCAGATAATGATTATGAAAGTATATTATGGAAGTATATTTTAAAATTACACTTGCAAAAATTGCCCATATATGAGATAATAGCAATACACATTTATACGGAGGATAAGATTTATGGAAAAAAGAAGCAGTTTTACAGGTAAGCTTGGATTTATAATGGCTGCTGCAGGTTCTGCGGTAGGCCTTGGAAACATATGGCGTTTCCCATATCTTGCGGCACAGTATGGAGGGGGAATGTTTCTTCTGGTATATCTTTGCCTTGCAGTAACATTTGGTTTTGCTCTAATGACAGCAGAAATTGCTATCGGGAGAAAAACAGGTCTCAGCGCAATTGAAGCATTTAGCAAATTGAGCAAAAAATGGAGCTTTCTCGGATACATTGCCGCAATTGTTCCGGCAATCATTTTGCCATACTATTCCGTAATTGGCGGATGGGTTGCAAAGTACCTTTGGGTATTTGCATCAGGAAATGGCGTTGCCGCTGCTGATGGCGAATATTTCGGAACATTTGTGGGTGCTGCCCAGGAACCGCTTTTGTGGTTTGCTATTTTCATTGGCATAACAGCACTTGTTGTTCTTTTTGGTGTTGAAAAAGGCATTGAAAAGGTGTCAAAAATCATGATGCCGATACTTGTTGTTCTTTCTGTGGTTATTGCAGTATATGCAGTTTGCATGGACGGAGCTATGGCAGGTGTTAAATACTATTTTGTGCCAAACCTTGATCATTTTTCAGGCAAAACAGTTCTTGCCGCAATGGGACAACTTTTCTATTCAATGTCTCTTGCAATGGGCATAATGATAACCTATGGCTCATATATGAAGAAAGACAACAGCATTGAATCATCAGTTGGTAACATTGAAATTTTTGATACAGGTATTGCATTTATTGCAGGTCTCATGATTATTCCCGCAATTTTTGCAGTTGGAAATCCCGAAACAGACCTTACCACCGGACCCGGACTTATGTTCGTAATTCTTCCCAAACTTTTTGCCCAGATGCCCGGAGGACAGATTATTGGTGCGGTGTTCTTCGTAATGGTGCTTTTTGCGGCACTCACATCTTCAATATCTCTCATGGAAACAGTTGTTTCCGTATTTATGGACAAATTCAGATGCGGAAGAAAAACAGCTTGTGTGTTGGTGTTGGTTCTTTGTGTGCTCCTTGGAATTCCTTCATCATTCGGAAACGGAATATGGTCATCTGTTACCATTATGGGATATGCATTCCTTGACTTTTTCGATTATATCAGCAATAGTGTTCTCATGCCTATTGTTGCATTATTCACATGTATTTTTGTGGGATATGTAATCAAGCCTCAAAGCCTTATTGATGAAATAGAATTAAACGGTAACAAATTCAAGAGAAAAGGACTTTTCACAGTTGTTATCAAATATTTTGCTCCCATATGCATAATTCTGATTCTTATATCTTCTGTGGGAATTATAAAATTATAATAAAGAGTTAATCTAATAACAAAAGGGGATGTTTAAAAACCCCCACTGAAAATCGAGGATGAAAATTCCTCGATTTTTTTGTATAGAAAGAAGGCTGAAATCATAGCGAAATCAGCCTTTTTGTGGTATAATATTTGTATGACCAAACACAAATATAACCA
>JAZONV010000019.1:0-1551 GCA_045654685.1 Clostridia bacterium
GACCTATACAAATATTTTGCTGGGAAAGGAAGCAAAACAGGTCGTCCGAGATTTGACTCTGTGAAATTGTTAAAAATCATACTATTTGCCTTTATGGAAAACGGATATGCATCTTTAAGAAACATTGAGAAGTTGTGTAAAACAGATATTCGTTTCATATGGTTGCTTGATGATTTAAAAGCACCATCATATTCAACTGTTTCAAACTTTATGAATGAAATGTTGATTGATAGCATAGAAGACATCTTCAATGACATAAATTCGTATATATTCAAAGAAGAAGGTGTCGATTTAAATCATGTATATATTGATGGTACAAAGCTTGAAGCCAATGCAAACAAATACACATGGGTATGGAAAAAGGCATGCCGAACCAGTCGTGAAAGAATATATATGTATCTTACACAGTTAATACAAGAAATTAATACAACTGATTTGTTTTTCCATAATGCTGAAATCGGAACCAGGAAAGAATACACAATTGAATATGTAGAATATATATTAGCACAATACAGAAAGATAATGCAAATAGATCTTTCCTCTTTTGTCTATGGTAGTGGCAAAAGAAAAACTACCGAACAAAAACATTATGAAAAGTTAGAGGAATATCTGAAAAAATTAAAAACATATGCTCATCATATTAAGGTGTGCGGAGATGATAGAAACAGCTATTCCAAAACAGATACCGATGCAACATTTATGCGTATCAAAAGAGATTACATGGGCAATGACCAACTACTTCCGGCATACAATGTTCAACTAGGAATATGTGACGAATACATAGCCGTAATGGATATGAAGCAATATGCATCAGATATGGAATGCTTTGTGCCATTAATGGAAAAATTCAATTGCACATACGGTTTCTATCCTCAGTATCCTGTAGCTGATGCAGGTTACGGAAGTTACAACAACTATCTATTCTGCGAACAAAAAGGTATGAAAAAATATATGAAGTTTACAATGTTCAAGAAAGAAACAACTGACAAGAAATACAGAGAAAACGAATTCAGAGCAGTTAATTTCAAAAGAGATGCAGAGGGTAATTTAATTTGTCCCAATGGCAAAAAATTTCAATATTTGTACGATAGAGCTGTAAAAGGAAACAAATACGGAAGAACCGAAGAATTTTATCAGTGCGAAGATTGTAGCAATTGTCTTTTTGCAGACAAATGTAAAAAAGGTGATGGAAACAGAACAGTCAGAATGAATGAGGAATTGACAGAAATTCATAAAGAAGTTCTTGATAATTTAACCTCTACGCACGGTTTGCTATTAAGAGCGAACAGAAGTATTCAAGCGGAGGGAACTTATGGAATTATTAAGTGGGACAGACAGTACAAAAGAATACGAAGAAGGGGTTTAAAATCTGTAATTTTTGAATTTACATCAATTTGTATAGGTTTTAACCTCTACAAATACCATTTGAAGAAACAAAAAGGATTGCTGGCTGCGTGAATTTAAAAAGAAAATATTTCAAAATTTGCTCATTTTAGTATGAGTTTATTTTGCTTGCAAAAAATCAAACAATTTTTTGCAAAAACTCAAAAA
>JAZONV010000020.1:0-48616 GCA_045654685.1 Clostridia bacterium
ATGAGATAACCCAATATTCTTATACACCTACCGGAAATCTTACGGAGCAGTATAGTAGATATGCTATAGATACAGGGATGGATGATGTAGACTTCAATCCTTATGTGTATTATCAGTATGATTCTGCAGGTAATATAGTTTCAGCATTGCATGGTATTGTTGATAATGTAAATGAAACCATTTGGGGAGCAACTACTCACTATGCATACGATAAGAATCGTCTCTCTAAGGTTCAGATTGATGGTGAAGACACAAGAAATACTGCAGACAGCGTTAATGTTTCATATGAGTATTATGATGACGGTAAGCTCAAATCTGTAACATATCCTGCACTTACAGATGGTTCTATACTAAAATCAGAGTATGTGTATGATGGACTTTCAAGGTTAACAAGCCTTACTAACTATAAAGGAACAGAAGTGTTGTCAAGTTATGCATACACTTATGACGGTAATAGCAATATTCTCACAACAACGGAGAATGTGGGTACAACTCAGAATAGTATTGCATACACCTATGACAAGCTTAATCGTATCGCATCAGTTGCCGGAACAAAAGGTGCAGATTCCTATTACGAATATGATGCAAGAGGTAACAGAAAAGCGAATTTTGAACAAATCGACTTTCTTTCAGAAGAAAGTGCAATATTCATATACGATGCGGAGGATATGCTTGACCGTTCGCAAGTTGGCAATGATATAACATTCTTTGAGTATTCTTCAAACGGATATAGATATTTCAAGAAAGAAAACTCAAGCTATCCTGAATATTATGTTTATGATCCTGAAGGTCGATTACAGGCTGTTGCTGCGGCAGCCACATTGTCAATGGCAAATGGCTCAACAATTGATGTAATGTTCCCAATTACTCATTATATTTGGGGATTGGATAGAGTTCTTGCAAAGATTGATAAGACAACAAATAAGAGTTATTATTATCTTTACAATGGACATGGTGATGTTGTTCAAATTGTAGATACATCAGGTGCAATCAAGAATACATACGATTATGATGTATGGGGTAACTTTCTGAAGAAAGAAGAAACAATTGAAAACCATTTCACATATTTCGGACAAACCTATGATGAAACAACAGGACTCTATTACTTAAGAGCAAGATATTACGATCCTACAACAGGACGGTTCACTCAACAGGATTCTGCAGAAGATGGATATAACTGGTACATTTATGGTAATCAGAATCCAGTGATGTATGTAGATTATAGCGGGAATGAAGCATTGACTATAAGTACTGGACTTGTTTTGTTGGGATTGGCTGTTGTATATACGGGTGGAGTGTATGTGTTTAAAGCATTACAGAGTCTTTCTTCGGAATTGTTAAATGAAGTGTATCGCTCTCAAGCGTATCGACAGGCAACCTATTCTAATCGTTCCGATGAAATAAACTGGGGAAACGATAATACACATCATCATACGTTGCAAGGTTCTAAAGGAACAAAGAATTCTCATGGCCCGATATGGAAAAAGTTTAATATAGATCCCAATAACAACAATGACTGGAGTAAACTTTTGCCAATATTAAAGACCGTTCTTGATGTCGGCGATAAAATTAGTAATCGTTCTGTTTACGAACATGGAAAAGTGATTGGACATTACGTTGAATATGCAAAAACATATGTTGATAAAGGAGTAGAAGTCATTGTTAAAATTTATGTTAACCTAAAAGGCGAGACATGGTTTTCTGATGCATATGGTAAATTCTTAAATTAGGAGATAAAAATGAGAATAGATGAATATTATAAGATAAATGAATATAGCAAGAAATGTGTTTTTTATCAGGAGTTCACATCCAATTTAGATTATTCAGCTGTTACATTAGATGAAATATGGGATTTACTTAATATTTCTTTTTCGTTGTTTAAACAATGTTTTGAACAAAACGAATATGAAAAAAGCGAATATGTATCAAATGAATGTGAAAAAATGTTGGAATGCTATTTATCAAAATGTGATTGGAAAAATATGAACAATTGCAATGAAAAGGTTAGTTTTATTCTTGATATTATTTGTTTTGTATATGAACTGACATACAAATACGAGCAAAAAGCGGAAATATTGAGAATAATTCTTAATACAGAGAGTATTGATAAATCCCTTCGTCAAAGAGCTATGGAAGAAGTGAAATCTATGTTTTTTTTCAGCGATTTATTTACAGAAGAAGACATTAATAGCTTCAATGATAGTTGTAATTAACCGATGAAGAATGAAAAGGGATGGTTCTACTGTCTTAATGATTTTAGAAACATCCCTAATTCTTCGTTATGCTCACCTACTTATTACACATATTAAGACCTGACAGGATAGTTGCAAAGATAGATAAAACAACGAACAAGAGTTATTATTATCTATACAATGGACATGGTGATGTTGTTCAAATTGTAAATACATCAGGTGCAATCAAGAATACATACGATTATGATGTATGGGGTAACTTCCTGAAGAAAGAAGAAACAATTAAAAATCATTTCACCTACTTCGGACAAACCTACGATGAAACAACAGGGCTGTATTATTTAAGAGCAAGATACTATGATCCAACAACAGGTCGCTTTACTCAGCAAGATAGCACAGAAGATGGTTATAACTGGTATATTTATGGCAATCAAAATCCTGTTATGTATATAGATCCGTTAGGGCTATATTATCTTGAAAAAGATAGTGATGGACAAGTATATGCTGTAATTCAATATGGAGATACGTTATCAGGAATTTCATTATCAGAAGTAGGTGACGCAAGTGCATATTTGAAATTAAACTATGCTGAACCTGGTTATTTAGAGGTAGGTCAAAGGGTTAACATTACTGGCATATACAATAGTTCTTATCCTGTTCCAACTAATATAATGTTTTCTAAAACGAGCCATACTCAAGGAGATTCGGGATTAAGAGATGTATCTGATGAAGAAGTGTCAAGAAGAGCAAGAGATAAATCGTTGTCTGGTGAAGAAAGACGTAGATATCAGCGTGAAGAAAAATTAAGAGGACAACGTAACAAACAAAAAAGAAAGAGTCATTATAGTATTCAACAATCTCAACTACCATATCCGAATACATCTTTTGCACCAGCACCAAGTCAATCTACACCAAGAGTTAGTATGCCTGATTCACAATTTTGGAGCAATGTAGGTGCAGGAGTGATAACGATAGTGGGAGTTGCAGCAGGAATCTATTATTTCTGTTATACGGGTGATCCAAGTATGATTTATCAATACGCTAAATAGGGGGGTGGAAAAATGACTGTTGAAAGAGCATATGAAATATTAGATATGATTTCAGAGAAAAATTGTATAAATTTAGATGACAAAAAAATTCTTATGGAATTATCGGAAAATGATGATGCAGAAATAAGAGCATATGTAGCTGAATTGCTTGCTTTATCAAATGAAAGTGACGTTGAAGAAAAACTCATAAATATGTGCGGAGATCACGATGAATTGGTGAGAATAAATGCATATGATTCGCTTTCGAATTTCCCAACAAATGATTCATATAGTTGTTTACTTAAATGTGCTCGAAGTGATGAAAGTACCTTGGCAAGAAATTATGCACTGTTAGCCATTATTGACATTATGAATTGTATTGAAATTAGTAAAGTTGAATTAAAAGAATTATTTTTAACTTATTCATGTGACAATGAAGTTTTTACAAAGGCGATATGCTTTAAAGGGCTTTATGTTTTGGGTGAGATTGAATATCTTGATAGAATAATAGAATTGTTAAACGCTGAAGAATATCAAGATAGATGTGCTATTTTAAATGTTTTGAGAGATATTATGACTAATGAAAATCGAGAGAGCATTCTTTCTGCTATAAACACATTAAACAAAACAGAAGAAAGCGAAGCGGTTCAATCTACAATAAATGATATTTTATTTGGATAAATAATATATTAAATCTTTTTAAAACAAATAGCAGGTGTGTGGCGGTTACAAAACCGCCACACAAAAAACAAAAAGTAAGTAGGCGAATGATGTTATGAAAAATGGGTTTCTTATTTTCACGTTGGTGGTGATAATGATTTTGGGATTGTGTTCATGTCAAGAAAAGGAGATTGGAATTGATACGGAAGAAAGTTTTTATTCAGATTTTGAAGTAGAAGATGAACAAGTTTTAATTTATTGTACAATTCTAATTGAAAATCCTACTAAATCAGAAGCTAATATAACACTTTCGGCAAATTTTGATGATGATGTAAAACTGGGATTGCTGGAAGAAGCATCACTTGATGGATATCAACCTGATTTGGAGACAAAGACATTTAAACTAATCAAAGGGGATAATTGGATTGATGTAGTATTCATAGGTGATTATGCTGGTAAGAACCAAAAACATGATAGACTATTACCTGATATTCAACTAAAAGTAGTGGAATAGTTCTATTTGCAAGGGCTATCTTGCAATAGCGAGATAGCCCCAATCACTAAAGATAATTGGTTATGCAAGACAAGGGGACGGTTCCATTGTCTTGTTGCCCTTCTTGTAAAATAAAAATAGTTGTCGAATATTGTCATTTTTTGTAGTATGTGATATAATGAAATTAACAAAAACGAATGGAGTGATAAGTATGAAAAAAATTGTTGCATTATTATTGGTCGTTGTGTTTTGTATTTCACCCCTATGGGCTTTGGCGGCGGATGTGCCGGGATTTATGAAAGAGGTGTACAGAAACTACACTTCTGATTATACCATTTCTTTAAGTATCGATAACGCCGAAGAAATTGCAGATTTTCTTAAAGAAACAGGAATGCCTGACACAGTAAGCAACTATGTGGATATGAAATCACTTATAGAGGGTCTGGCGAACGATGATTCAACGGTTAAGGCAGAAGTTGACATTTCAAATGATTTCAGAAAGATTAAAGCTTCTTTAACCATGGAGTCGGATGAGAACGTTGTTGTGAACCGCAACCTTAATCTTTCTGCCCATTTAAAAATGGGAGTATGGATTGATATGGATATGGATGCAAGAAATCTGCTAATCATATATTCCACTCCTTTGAATGAAAAGTATGCGGTGATTGATGTTGCAAAAGAATTTCCGGAAGATGTGAGTGACGAAATTTTCAATATTTACGACAAAATCTTTAACAGCGAATTTGCAGATAAAGTGAGCAAAGAAATGATTGACCTTGCAATAAAGCATGCGGATGTTTCTATGAAAGGTAACACTTGCAGTGTTAAATATGACAATGATGCATTTGTTTCAACAATAAATGATATTGCAGATTATGTTGTGAAATATATGGAAGACATTGCTTCGGATATGGATGGAAAAGAGATTGAATTTCCCGAAATTCCGAATCTTGAGGGCATACAGCTTTTGGGAGATGAGGGAATAGAATATACATATGTTTTGAGTGGAAGCAAAATCAGAAATATTTCTGAAAAATGGGACATATCCATCAGCCTTGCTGATATTTACAACAAATTCACAGATGAAGGCTGGAATTATGAATTTGACGGAGATTTGGAATTTTCTCTTGAATCAAAAGCGGATGTTACTAAAATCGGTGTGACAAAGCCTGCTATTCCTGAAATCAACGAGGAAAACAGTTTCAGCATAGCCGATCAATTCTTGCCGCTCTATGATGAAGAATATGTGTGGGAAGCACCACCGATAGCTTATTATGTGTGGGGAGAAATAGAAAAAGACACATTTGATGGTGAAAGATATTATATTCCGCTCAGAAAATGTATAGAAGAAGCATATTGGGAATGTTCAGAAATATCCTATGATAATGGTGTGGTTACAATAATAACAGATTGCGGTGACCCCAACTACGACATAAATGCAGTATTTACTGTAGGAACGGATACTGCACTTGTAAATGGCGCACAGTATTCTGACCTTGGTACATTTAAGCTCATTGACGGAAAAGTGTATGCTGGAATAGAATTCTATGAAAATTGTCTTGGATGGACTCTTGAATATCTTAACAAGGATTTGCTGGATGGACATTTGAATTATGAATTTTATACATCTGTATATGAATAATTGATGATAATCAGATTTTTATGGTTAGGATTCTGTTTTGAAAATAAGGATTTTGGTGTAAATAATAACTATACACTTCGCAAATTTTTGTGGGGTGTATAGTTTTTTTATGCAAAGCAAATTTTCTTGTGCTGTGTCAGGTTGAGTCTTTGGAAATAAAACTTCAAGGACATTTCCCGATATTGACAAATCAACATCTGTGTGCTATACTGAACAAATTGAAATATCAACATTTTGGGCGTTTGTTTTTTTTACAAAGATAGAAAAAAACCGCTAACTTTTCATCAAAGTTAACGGTTTTTCTGGAGCTGTTGAGCAGACTTGAACTGCCGACCTCTTCCTTACCAAGGAAGTGCTCTACCTGCTGAGCTACAACAGCACATCTCACAAGTGTGTATTATATCAAAATAAACCTTTGTTGTCAATACTTTTGTGATAAAAAGTTGTGATGTAAAATATAATCGCCAAAATATGTCAAAATATAAAATTGACCTTATTTTAAAATATGATAAAATAAATATATAATAAATCGGAGGTACAAAAATGATCACACCAAAACTTTATGACGTAAAGAAGTTTTCAACCATTAAAGAAATGCTTAAAATGGCGGCTGATGAGAACGGAGAAGATTTTGCTTTCAAGTATCTTAAGGGTAAAGAGGTAATATCCGTAACATACAAAGAATTCTGGAATGACACTCTCTATCTCGGCACAGCTCTTGAAACCATAGGTATGTCAAAAGCTCATGTTGGATGCATAGGGCCAAACTCATACCCATGGCTTTGCTCATATCTCACAATGCTTAAAAGTGAAGGGGTTTTTGTTCCCGTTGATAAAGAACTTCCTGCACAGGATATTATAAATGTTGTAAACCATGGCGATATGCAGGCAATATTCTATGATAAATCCTATGAAAAGATATTCAAAGAAAACAGAGAGCAAATGCCAAACGTAAAATATTTCATAGGTTTTGCAAGAGAAGAAGACGAAGGGGAATTTCTTTCCTTCAAGAATTTTATGGAAAAAGGAAAGGCGGCATATCTTGCAGGAAACGAAAACTATGCTAATGAAACCTGCAATCCTGAAGCACTCAAACTTTTAATTTATACATCAGGCACAACGGGACTTTCAAAGGGTGTTGAACTGACAGAACACAATCTTGTATATAGTGTATACTGCGGACTTCAGATTTCAAGGGTATATACAACATCTCTTTCGGTTCTTCCATACCATCATACATATGAGGCAGTTTCGGGTATTTTGGTGTCACTTCATAACCGTTGCTGCATATGTATAAACTCAAATCTGAAAGCTGTTGTAAATAATCTCAAACTTTTCAAACCCGATTTCATATATGTTGTTCCTGCATTTGCAGAACTTTTCTATAAAAAGATATGGGCAACTGCCAAAGATGGCGGAAAAGAAACAGGTCTCAAAATTCTCATAAAGGTAAGCAATGCCCTTCGTAAAATCGGAATTGACCTTCGTCGCAAACTTTTTGCAACAATCCATGATAGTTTTGGCGGAAATCTTGTAAAGATTGTTTGCGGTGGAGCACCATTGAGAGCAGAACTTGGTGACTTTTTTGACTCAATCGGCATAAGCCTCATAAACGGCTATGGCATAACCGAATGTTCTCCTCTGGTTAGCGCAAACAGAGAAGAATGTAACGATTGTACAACTGTTGGTTTTGTTCTTCCTTGTCTTGAAGTTAAAATAGACGATCCTGATGAAAACGGTGACGGTGAAATCCTGGTAAAAGGCGATGTTGTCATGAAAGGGTATTACAAAATGCCCGAAGAAACAGAAGAAGCCTTTGAAGATGGATGGTTCAAAACCGGAGATTACGGCAGATTCAACAAAAAAGGACTTCTTATGATAACCGGAAGAAAGAAAAATCTCATCGTGCTTGCAAACGGAAAAAATATTTTCCCGGAAGAAATAGAAGGATATATTCAGTCAATAGAATATGTGAAGGAAGTTGTTGTATATGCCGCATCCGATGAAAAAGGTGATGATAAACAGCTTCGTGCAGAAGTATTCCTTGATAAAGATGTAATAGAAAAACTCGGAATTGAAAATGTTTCCGAAACACTCAGAAATGACATAACAGAAGTAACCAAAGAACTTCCAACCTACAAAAAGATTGCAGATATAAAAATCAGGGAAGAAGAATTTGAAAAAACAACAACCAACAAAATCAAGAGAAATAAGATAAATAAATAATTGTTGACTTATATTGTCATATATTGTATAATCAAGACAGATAGAGGCGCAGTTTTTATGAGTAGCACACATCAAGCAGTACGGAAATACAAATGTGCAAAAGGAAAAACTGCCGAAAGAAATCCTGAGTTTTCCGACTCGTTTTTCTTGGTATGCAGGAGAATATCTTGCATACTGTCACCAATGGTGGAGAGCTATCCTGCAGATTATAAATTGCCGCGGTAGCTTTGGCTTCCGCGGTTTCTTTATCTAAACTAAATTTATGGAGGAAAAGAAATGAAAAAAACAAGCATTAAAAAACTTGCTCTTCTCATTGCAGGTGTTGTTGTAATGATGACACTCATGTGTTCTCTCACAGCATTTGCATCAGAAGAAGGTGCTGAAGTTTCCAAGTACTATGGTACATGGCTTTCTCTTTTAGCACCGGTTATCGCCATAGTATTGGCACTTATCACAAAAGAAGTGTATAGTTCACTTTTCATCGGTATTTTGTCCGGTGCGCTTCTTTCTGCAAACTTCAAACCCGTAGCAGCAATGGATAATCTTCTCAATGAAGGTTTTATCGCTGCAGTATCAGGAACAGCCGGAATTTTCATATTCCTTGTTCTTCTCGGCGTGTTGGTTGCTCTCATTAACAAATCAGGCGGAAGTGCAGCATTTGGTGCATGGGCTTCCAAAAACATCAAGTCCAAAGCAGGTGCTTCAATTGCAACCTTCATTCTTGGTGTACTCATCTTTATTGATGACTATTTCAACTGTTTGACAGTTGGTTCTGTTATGAGACCTGTTACAGATGCAAACAAAATTTCAAGAGCAAAACTTGCATACTTAATAGATGCAACTGCTGCTCCTGTTTGTATGATAGCTCCCATTTCTTCATGGGCTGCAGCGGTAGCATCATATGCTCCCGAAGGTCAGGGACTGGGTCTTTTCATTCAGGCTATTCCCTATAACTTCTACTCACTTCTCACATTTGTGTTCATCATTGCAATCACATTCATGAAACTTGACTATGGTCCCATGAAAACACATGAACTCAACGCTCTCAAAGGCGACCTTTTCTCAGGTGATGTTGTAAGCGCTTCTGCAGAAGATAAGGACTATTCATCAAAAGGAAAAGTTATTGACCTTCTTCTTCCCATTATTGCACTTATCATAGTATGTGTATTCTCACTCATCTATGTTGGAGGATATTTCTCCGGTGCAAGCTTTGTTGATGCATTTGGTAATACCGATGCAACAGTAGGTCTTCCCTGGGGAGCAATAATTGTACTTGTATTCACAATTATCTATATGCTCTTAAGAGGAACAATCAAGTTCAAAGAAGCAATGGAATGTATTCCCAAAGGCTTCAATGCAATGGTTCCTGCAATCCTTATTCTTACATTTGCAACAGCTCTCAAAAACATGACAGGACTTCTTGGTTCAGATGCTTTTGTTGAAGGTGCTCTTGCAAATGCAGGTGCTCTCAAAAACTTCCTTCCTGCAATCATATTCCTTGTTGCAGTAGGCATCTCTTTTGCTACAGGAACATCATGGGGAACATTTGGTATTCTCATTCCTATCGTTCTCGGTATCTTTGAATCAGGTACAGAAATCGCTATCATCGGTATGTCTGCATGTCTTGCCGGTGCAGTATGCGGAGACCACTGCTCACCAATTTCTGATACAACAATCATGTCATCAGCAGGTGCACAGTGCAACCACATTAACCACGTTTCAACTCAGCTCCCCTATGCTATTACAGTTGCATTGGTATCATTCGTAACTTATATCATAGCAGGTTTTGTACAGAACTGGATGATAGTTCTTCCGATTGGTATTGTAATCATGCTTGCGGTTCTTTTTGTAATCAAAGCAGCAACAAAGAAAAACGCATAAGTACATAAAAATTATAGAGACCTACAGGTCTCAATTGAAAATGGGATGTAAAATAGTTCGTCAGAACTATTTTACATCCCATTTTGTTTTAATATAACAACTATATTTTTATTTTGATTTTCTGTTCACAAGAAGTATTCCGATAACGGCAATTGCACATATCAGAAATATTATTACTCCAACAAGAGCAATCTGATATATTAGTACTGAGTTAACACGATTATTCACAGGTGCATTGTCATTTGTCGGAATTTGAGAAGCATCAGGAGCAGGTGTTGTTTCTTCGGCAATAACAGGTTGTTCTTTTTCAACATTTGGCGATTCTTCGGTAATTGGTGCTTCTTCGGTAATTGGTGCTTCTTTGGTAATTGGTGGTTCTTCCTTTTTTGGTGGTGTGACAGGTTCTTGGATTGAAGGAAGGTTTGTGGTTGTCTGTTTTAAAGCAACCCAACCTGTATATCCGTTATATTCCGTATATCCCCAGTTGCCGGAAATATATTGTATGTACAGACGTGTATAATCGGGGATAGTACCTTCCATAACTTTGCCATAGTCTGTTCCCGGACCATATCGGAGATTTAGACCACCGTCGGGTGTCATAACATATACGTGATATCCTGCCGGATTCATGTCGTATGATGCCGCATCAGACAGAGCAGTTATTCCGATTGAGCAAAGAACAATAACACACATTAAAACAGAAATAATTTTTTTCATTTTTAGTCTCCTCACATAAGTATATTTATCAATTCCCCCACAGAAAATGATGTCAGATTCAATATAAGGGAAATTAAGTACGGATTTCTGTTGCTAAAAGTTTCAAATTTTGAATATATAAATCCTTCAAGCCATACCACAACAATTTCCAAAAAATATAAGCCGGGTTTTTCAAAATCATTTAAAAACATAGCCAGGCTTAAGGCACAAAAAACAACCGGAGGATTTGTCAGAATATTTGTAAGAACAACAGTTATTATATTTTTCCTTGCTCCAAAACCGAGTGCAAGGATGGTTTCACATATTAGTACAATCGTAAGATTGAAAAAAAGTGTGTTTATAACAAAGGGATACATAGTTTAAATCCTCAAAATACCTTATTTAATCCCACGACATTTATATCCTGAAATTAAAAGGACAAGCGATACTGTAACTGCTGTTTCAACAAGTGGCAATCCAAAGAGGCTGCTGCCGCCAAATACTACCGGTATAAATCCGAGAGCCAAAGCAAATGTGGTCAGACCGAATGCAAATCCATATTTTTGATTGCACATCCGGGCAAGAGCCGTAAGTGTAAGAGGCATGGTCATGTTAAAACAAAATATTCCGACTATTGCACAAAAGGGGATTTCGAAGGAAAATGGGAAGGCTATAAGTGAAACAAGCAATGAGATGACGGATGTTTTAACATAGCCAAAACGATCTGCCATAATACCACCGACAGCCTTGCCGCCGACAATTGCCAGGACGCACAAAAATGACCATATCGGCAGAGCCTTCCACGAAAAGTCCATAATCATTCCGAGAAATGATCTTATTACCACAGTTATCAGAAAACAGCCGGAAGCCAAACATGTGGTTAATCCCGGAACAGAGTAGGGGGAAGTGTTTCTTTGGGAATTTTCCTCAACATCTTTTGGGACAAATTTCAAAACAACACATGATACAATCAAAAGGACGGGAAGTAATTTTGAAAACACATCACCTTGCACATTGTATGCAAGCCACACTCCCATGGCACCGCTGCTCACAAAAATACCTGCAATACTTGCCTTTGGCATGGACATTTTCAATATCTCGCATCCCGCACCAATATGAAATGCACCGTTTCCCACAGATGCCAGCACACATGCGGTCCATGGTGAAACAAGTGCCAACGGATATGATGCGAAAGCCAGCATACAACCAATGAACACAAACATGGGATTCTTGCCAATGGCGTCAGCAATGATACCAAGAGGTAACTGACCTGCAAAAGCAACCAGGTTGTACACAATTATTACCTCTGCTCTTTGAATCATGCCAATATCCGGTCCGAGCAAAACTCTGCATATAAGATATATGGTAGAGAAGTCCACAATCAAGTGGAGCAGGGTGTATAGAGAATAAAGTCCGGTTTTTTTATGCATAAAATAACCTCATGTAATTAGTTTGATTACACCATGGATTTTAACATGTTTTGGGGGTTTAGTCAATAGATAAGAATAAGGGGGTGCAAAAAATTCATTTGAATTTTTTACACCCCCCTTGGGGATAGAAAAAATATTTCGGATTTAGAGATGCTTTGAATCTTTTTATTTGCCTTTATTCCGGACTTTTGCGGTTCGGACTTTTTTGTGTTTAAACAATAAGATTATATATACATACACAAGCGGTAATTGCAAGCCCCCATAGTATAAGACTCAACAGTTTGTTTTTTTGTGTGTATGTGCCGATAATTTCGTTTTTTCTTGTGGAAATATATTGAGTGATAACATTTTCTGCCTGATGCACAATATCCTCATTAAAACCTTTTTTTGCTTTGAACACATTTTTTATTATTCCCAGCACCCCCTGCTTTTTTTCCGGCATATAGACTCTCCTTTTTGAAAAATAATTCCTGATAATACAGTTATTATACTCCCATAATAAGGAATTTATACCTTTAAAATGCAGGCGGCAATAACCGTCATATCATCGCTTGTTCCACCGGAAAAACTTATTGCTTTATCAAGAATTTTTCTTGCAATCATCTGGGGATTTGTTTTGGATGAAATCCCGGCTAATTCTTTTTCAATCCAGCCTTCCGCCTCGGGATTTTTAAGGGATATATCTGTTATTCCGTCAGACATAATGAGGACGATTGTATCAGATTCAAAAGATAACATGTGTTTTTCAGGTTCTGTATTTGTCAGAATTCCGGCAGGGAGGCTTCTTGCTTTAACCTTAAATACTTTTCCGTCTGATTTTATATAGCTTGCAGCTGCTCCAAGTTTCATAAACGAAAGGGAGGAAAGAGAAAGATCCACAACACACAGGTCAAGAGTTGAAAAGGATTCTTTTTCACCTTTTAAGATAAGGCTTGAGTTTATAATATCTGTGCACAGCTCACATTCAAATCCGCACCGAAGAAGATTTTCCATCATGGAAACTGTTTCACGGCTTTGATTGGCCGCATCTTCACCGCTTCCCATGCCGTCAGACAGAATCATAACCATTTTGTCCCTTTGAGTGTAGACAACGTTAAAACTGTCTCCGCAGACCTTTTCTCCTTTTTTTGCCTTTGTAGCATATCCGAATGATGCGCTGTAGCCCATGTGAGGACAGAAAACAAACACCACCTTGTTTTTTTCTTTTCGTATGCCTGCAAATTCGACATCTTTCTGAAGAGCTTTTTTTATGGCAGAGTAGGACATTGTTTTAGTTTCTTTGTCAACATCTTTTTCGTTGAAATAGATTTCTATGTCATATTCTCCGTTTATTTTTTCTTCGGCATATATCATGCATGGAGAAAGCCCTGCATCATCAAAAGAAGACCACAATTTTTCTTCCGTTTTTTGGTCTCTTTTGATGCACATTTCTTCAACATTTTTGTTGAGTGACTGTGAAACTCCCATAAGCTGTCTTGAAATGAGACTTCTGCATTCATTAAGTTTGTGTGTCCACATAGCATCGGATTTTGTTTTCTCGTAATGTTCTTTCAAAACTTTTGTGAAACTGTCGCATCGATGACAGACAAGGGGAAGGGGACCGGGGAGAGAGGATGGAGTCAAAATTCCGGGATTAGAAATTTTTTCCAGAGTTTTTATGGCATATCCGTCCTTTGAAAAGCATTTTTCTCTTTCAGCACATGCAATGCATACCCGATTTTTGAGTTCTTTTATCGGGTAGATAACGCTGTTGCTTCTTTTTTCGCTTTTTCCGGAAAGATTTCCATATATGTCCGACAGGACTTTAAAAGAATCGGATAGGGTTTTAATTCTTCTGACAGATGACAAATCGGGATTTGAATAGCCTGATTCAAGTATTTTGTGTTCACCTTTTCGGGAAAGAAGACTGAAATAGTCTGTAACTTTTCCCGGAAGGAGAAAGAAAATGATTGCGGCAATAAAACTGTCATAAATGTTCAGAATGATAACATATGCATCTGTAAGGAAAAGTGAAAAAGCCGTATTTGAGATGATGAATCCCAGAACAACACCGATTTTGCCGTAATTTTTTAGTCTGTAGGACAAAATTGTTCCAAAGGCATAGGCGCTCATGACAGCGCTTTGACCGCTGTCCCGGGTTGAACCCACAACACCAAGCAATACTGCAAGGTATAGAGCCCCGGTTTCACCTTTTGAATAACACATGGAAAAAATAATGACCATTGCCATAACCGATGAAATTCTTATTCCCCAAATGTCATCGGCAGGAGCGAAAGAAAAAATCAGCAATGCAATAACAGTATATGCATACATAACTTCAGATTCTGAAACAAAGTTTCTTTTTCTGATACTGAAAAGAATGTTTCCGCCTTTTGAGAAAATATATACAGTGGCACCGGCTATTATAGATTCTAATCCTGAGGCAAGTATATCATATACAATGACGCCTTCCATGCCGCATTTTATAAGAGAAAAAAGAAGGTATACCAAAAATGTGATAATTGCTCTGTATTTGGGATTTTCTTCAAACCCGTCCCACAAAGCCATGATACATGTCATGGCTGTCAGAGAAATCGGATATAGTATACCGTTTTGCGAGAAAATACTTCCCAAAAGGGAAAATATATAAGATATTATCCAATTGCTCTTTGAAAATATTGCACCGTAAAATCCTATGCCCAGGGGATGCATTGATGAAAAAAGTGTAGCGTAATGCAACCAGAAACAAAGAGCAAGTTTCAAAATTTTTTCCATACTGATATCCAGTATGATTTTTCCTTTTGTATTTCCATTTCCCGATAGGGAAATTTTGCCGCTTGTGCTTTTAGTGTTAGTCATAGTACACCCTCCTTACAAAGTTATTATAGTATTTTTAGTGTGTAGAATTTTGTAGCTTTGTAAGGGGGATAAGGGAAATATTTTGACATTTTCCTTTGGAAATGTACATGCATTTGCATTATGCATTAAAATGTAAGCAGACATTTTACGAGAAATGAATGATAATTATGGTAATTGTCGATATAAAATATGCTAAGTCACAAGAAAAGCGGCTTCGCCGCACCGCCTGCGGCGGGGAGTGCGGAGCATTATCGCTTTTCTTAAGCCATGTGCATTTTTGAAAAGCTTAGCTTTTCAAAAAAATTTGCACGGCAATATAATCATTTTTTTAATGTATAGGAAACGAAGTCTCCTATACATTAACAAAGCAGGCTGAGCCTGCACGCAAGTCGCGAGCATAATTTGATATACATCTCATCTCGCGAACTAAATACTGCGCAAATTCCTATACATTAAAAAAGCAGGCTGAGGCTGCACTCAAGTCGCGAGCATAATTTGATATACATCTCATCTCGCGAACTAAATACTGCGTAAATTCCTATACATTAAAAAAACTGTCTCATCAGTTGCATAACATGTTTTGTTATACGACTGATAAGACAGCCTGTGTGGTTCTACGTTTATTGCTTGATTTTCATTAAATCAGAACGTACCCATCCGATTCCGTTTGCAGGGGTAGACACTTTGCACCAGATATATCCTTCCGGATCGGTGTGTTCTTCACCTACACATACAAACTGGGAAGTGTAGTCGTTGGAAGCGAGTAATATTATGTATTTATCGCTTATCTGTGGTGTTGGTCTTATATATATTTCAGACTTGTTGGATTTTACCAGAACTGTTCCTACAGCATATGTCAGCGGAACTGTTCTTTCTATGGTTATGAGACTGCTTTGTGATTTCCCGAGATTATCTGTTAATGTTAAGACAAAATTATTTACACCTGGATTAAGATATACGGTTCTGCTCCAGGTTTTTGAGCCTTCATTTGAACTTATACTGTCTATAAAATCGCCATTCAACACAAGATTTGCGGAATTGTTTTTGCTTATTGCTGTTCCGGAGAGCACAACGGATTCTGATTCTGTTTTCTCGGGGATTGTTTCATATGTTACACCAAAAGATGTGCCGGGACCAGAAGTTGTGCCGGTGAAAAACAGAATTGAAACCACAATAAATATTACAGCAACGATTCCGAGAGAAACATAAAGTGCCACGGGAATACGGGTCGGGACATTATATCCGGATGAAGGTCTTGAATATGCCGGAGGCATATTGTTGTATGAATTTATATTATTATTCTGATATGGTGTGTTTTGCCCGTTGTTATGGTTTGCAACCTGTCGGTTGCAGTTGGGACAATTTGCAACATTATCCTGAATTTGGGTTCCGCAATATTCACAGTACATTAAAATCCCTCCTTATTCTGTATATGCTGTACTTCTGACAAGGTCACTTCTTACATATCCGTGCTTGCCTGAAGGGGATATGACTTCATACCATGTGTAGTTATCATAGGTAATTCTGTAATTTCCGGTAAACACCATTTCTGATGTATAATCATTTGCCGCAATGTAGTCAACAACTTCATAATCGGTTCCGGGATATTCTCGTATATTCAGACCTCCGGCTTTTCTTTTAACAAGTGAACAGCCGGCTGTTATCGGTGCATCGTTTTTGGGTTTTTGATTCTGCTTTTTCTCAACATTTTGCAAAGTCTGGCAATATATGTATCTTGTTTCGGAAGTTACGACACCATTGTTGTCTCTCAATTCAAAAACCACTTCTTTTGTTTCCTCGGGTTGCACCTGAATTGATTTGCTCCATTTAACCTGGTTACCGCTAACTCCGCTGTTTGTAACAGTTTCTCCGTTTATGGTCAGAACACAAGAACCCGAGTCGCTGACAATATACCCTTCAATATTGGCATATGGGGAATCGGAATTGACCTGTTCGGGACAGCTTGTTATTGCAAGTACGGGTGCAGAGGAGGACTGATTATATGCAACCATGCTGTTTGATGCTTTGTTCGAAGAAAAAATAAGAAGGAGTGAAAAAACAATTATTGCAATGCTCAACACGCTTATTGCACAAACTATTACAATCATTCCGGCGTTCCATATTTTTTTGGGTTGCTGATTATTAAAATAGGAATTGTTCATTGATTATCACCTTTTCGCTAAATATTTTCCGTAATATTCTTCGTATGTATCTATATTTTGTTCTCTCATGGCTGTACTTACTTGTGTTCCTACATATCTGATGTGCCATGGTTCAAATTCATATCCGGTAATTTCTTCTCCTGTTTGCGTGTATCTTATAATAAATCCATATTTGTAAGCGTTTTCTTTGAGCCACGGATATTCAGGAGTGTTGATAAAGTTTCTCAATCCGTCTTCGGAACCAAAAACATCAATAGCCATTCCGGTGTGATGTTCACTGTGTCCCGCACGAGCACTATATCTTTCGACATTCTCAAAACTGTCAGATGCAAGGTATGAATTGTACAAATTTCTTTGATACTCTACGGAGCGGTATCCCGATACTGCCCGGATGTTATATCCTGAAGTCAAAGCATCGTTTCTCATTTTCTGGTATGCGTTTCCTGTCTCTGCCCTCAAAAGCTGTCCGTCAAAGTATTGCAGGTCAGGTGGTGAATAGGAATCGTGTACCTTATAATACTTGTTTACGATTATAAGCGGATCGTCATAACTTGAAACGAGAACGGGATTATCAAATTTCGGTTTGTCAAGGTTAACGTTGACTCTCCACACAACTTCTTCATCACTCATTGCGGCATTTCGCTGTCCATATGCAATATATCTGCTGAGATTGTCTTCTATATAGAAATCAAATTGCTTATATCTTTCAACATCTGTATCGGCAGATTTATTTTGCGTGGAATTTTCTTCTTCAGCTTTGTCTGAATTTTTTTTGCCTTTAGTGTTGTCTTGCTCTGTTTTGGTGTTCAAAACGGTTTCCAATGGATTAACAAAAGGCGAAACAACTTTCGTATTTGTTTTACTTTTAATTATGGGAACGGCAGCAACCGAGGCAATAATAAGAGCTGAAAAAACCAATAGCCATGTTGAACGGATAATGCTTTTTCTTTTTTTCGCCTGTTGTCGTTGATAACGAAGTTCCTGTTTTCTGATGTACCTTTCTCTGGATTCAAGCAAAATCCTGAGGTCAGCATTTTGCGAGTCTTCGAAAATTGGACGTTTTTCAGTTTGATTCATTACATTCATCCTCTGTAAAATAACATAAAAAAAGTATATCATTTTTGTCGAATAAAGTAAATAGAAAATGGCTTTTTTGTAATATTTGTAACTATCTGCCAAAACACCCCAATGTCATTTAGTGTATTTGACGATACCGAATATTCATGGCGGAAAGGAAGGTTGTTGATGAAAATAATTAAATTTATTTGGGTACATGCACAAAATATATGCATAGTCATATAATGAAAACAGCTATCATTTTCGGGGGTGCTTTTTTGGTTTCAGCAGCAGGCTTTTTATTATCATTTTTGTCAGCCGGAATTTTTATGGTGTCTTATGTGACGGGAAATGCCACGTTTTTAAAACCGCTAAAGCCAAAAGAAGAGGCAGAATACATAGAGAAAATGCGTTTGGGGGACAAAGATGCAAAGAATCAGCTCATTGAGCACAATCTCCGACTTGTGGCTCATATTGCAAAAAAATATACGCTGAAAGGTTATGACGGTGACGATATTATATCAATCGGAACAATAGGGCTTATAAAAGCAATTTCTTCATACAATCCGGGCAAAGGCACGAATCTTTCGACTTATGCATCAAGATGTATAGAAAATGAAATCCGAATGACTGTGAGAAGCGGCAAAAAGAATATGGGTGAGGTTCTTCTGCAAGATCCCATAGGCAAGGATAAGGAAGGAAAAAATGTCACTTTGATTGACAAACTTTCAAATGACGAAGAAAGTATATTTGACAGCGTTAATATGAAACTCAGAATACGGGAACTGTACAGTGAAATGAAAAAAGTTCTTGAAGAACGTGAAAAGGAGATTCTTAAGCTTCGATATGGTCTTTGCGGAAGTGACGTGCTGACTCAAAAAGAGATTTCGCAAATGCTGGGGATTTCCAGGTCTTACGTTTCCAGAATAGAGAAAAAGGCCATAAAAAAACTTTTTAACAGTATGAGTTGTGAAGATGAGTAATTCAGAATTCATATCATGTCAAAGATGTTGTCATTTTTTTGAATTCCCATTCACCAAAATCTTCCCTTTTTGGCTTTACACCTATTGAAAATAATATTATTTTGTGATAATATTATATCATTAGTGAACTATGAGGTGATATTATGAAATTCAGATATCTTGGAACGGCGGCAGCAGAAGGATTTCCCGCTGTTTTTTGCAGATGTAAATATTGTCTTGAAGCAAGAAGCCTAAAAGGGAAAAATATTCGCACTCGTTCGCAGTCAATTGTGAATGATGACCTTTTGATAGATCTTCCGGCAGATACATATATGCATTTTTTAAATAATGATATTGAAGGTGACAAAATAAAATATCTTTTGGTCACTCATTCTCACTCTGACCATTTCTATTATGAAGAACTTAAGATGAGAATTTCACCTTTTGCCCATGATATGCGTGCACAGAATCTTGAAGTTTTCTGCGGTCAGGGCGTATACGACAAGATAACCAAAAACGGAGTTTTTGAAAATATAAAGCCCGAAAAACTTTTGCCCTTTGAGCCAAAGAAAATAGGAGAATATACAATAACTGCTTTCCCTGCAAATCATATGAAGGGTGACGGAGCCCTTTTTTATATGATAGAATCGGACAAGACACTTCTATATGCACATGATACGGGATATTTTATCGATGATGTGCTTGACTATCTGAAAGACAAAAAACCAAAGTTTGATATGGTGAGCTTTGACTGTACAAATGTGGATATTCCCATTGATGACACGGGAAGCCATATGGGACTTGAAAATATAGAAAGACTTATAGGAAAACTTAAAGAAATCGGCTGTATAGATGAATCATCAAAATTATACATAAATCATTTCTCACACAACGCAAATCCTATCCACCATGTTCTTGAAGAGCGGGTAAAAGATATGAATCTCAAAGTTTCTTTTGATGGACTGGAGATAGAAATCTGATTTATTGAAAGGGACAACAATAATGAATATTCAGAACATAGAAACACCTGCTCTCATTTTGGACAAGAAAATATTTGAAGAAAACATGAAAGCAATGAATGAGATAATAAGGGGGACAGGTTTGAAACTTCGTCCTCACTACAAATCCCACAAATGTGCAACAATTGCTCACATGCAGATTGAAAACGGGGCAAAAGGAATGACTTGTGCAAAACTTGGGGAAGCCATAGATCTTGCGGATTCCGGAGTGGAGGATATTTTAATTGCCAATCAGATAACCGATCCCAAAAAGATAAGAAGGCTTGCAGAGCTTGCAGGGGATTGCCGTCTGACGGTTTGTGTTGATAACAAAGAAAATATTGAACAGCTTTCAAAAGCTGCAAAGATGTGCGAAAATACTATCCATTGTCTTGTTGAATACGAAATCGGCATGGAAAGATGCGGGATAACCACCAAAGAAGAAGCTCTTGAACTTGCAAAGGAAATTATTGAAAAAGATAACCTTGAATTTGATGGTATTCAAGCTTATGCAGGTCATATTTCTCATATGGAAAATTATGAGGAAAGAAAAAAAGAAACAAAAGAAAACTATGATAAACTAAATGAACTCAAAAGTTACTTTGAGGAGAATAATATTTCCATAGGCATAATTTCAGGCGGCAGCACGGGAACTGCATCCATAAAGGCTGCTGAAGGATTATATAATGAGCTTCAGGCAGGGAGTTATCTTTTTATGGACTCAACCTACAAAGAACTTGATTTGCCTTTTAAAAATTCTCTTTTCATCCTCACAACAGTTGTAAGTGCAAGAGACGGACTTGTGGTTGTTGATGCAGGTGTAAAAACCTGTGGAGTTGACCAGGGTATGCCTGAAATTTTGGGGGCAAAGGCAGAGAAAATTGTTGCAAGCGAAGAGCATTTTCAGCTCCATAATCTTTCAAAAGAAATATGTATAGGTGAAAAACTCAATCTTATTCCCGGTCATTGCTGTTCCACAGTTAATCTTTATGACAAAATATATGTTACGGATGGCAAAAAAGTTATTGACCGTATCTCGGTCACCGGAAGATGTATAGGAAAATAAAAGACAAAGGAAGAACAAAAATGCTATATAATTATCACACACATACAACATTTTGTGACGGGGATTCATCCCCCGAAGAAGTTGTTCTTTATGCAATAGACAGAGGCTTTGATGCCATAGGATTTTCCGGACACGGACACACACCTTTTGACCTCAGATATTGTATAACAGATGTTGACGGATATAAGGCTGATATAAAGAGAATCAAGGAAAAATACAAAGATAAAATTCAGGTTTATCTGGGAGTAGAGGAAGATGCATTCAATCCTGTGAACCCAAGAGAAGATTTTGACTATATCATAGGTTCATCCCACTATTTTTGCCTGGATTCAAAATATTACCCAATAGATTCTGATTATGACTATTTCAAAAAATGTCTTGAAGCATTTGATTTTGACATAGTGAGACTTTCTGAGACATATTATAAAACTTTTTGTGAATACATAGCAAAAAGAAAGCCGGACATAGTGGGGCATTTCGACCTTATAACAAAATTTGACGAAATTGATGTTATGAGATTTTTAAATAACGAAGAATATTTCGCTATAGCAGAAAAATATATGAATGAAGCAGTAAAAAACGATGTTATTTTTGAGGTTAATACAGGCGCTATATCGCGTGGTTACCGAAAAGACCCATATCCTCACAAGAGACTTCTTGATGTGTTAAAAAGAAATAACGCAAAGGTGATGCTTTCATCAGACAGCCATAGTCCCAATACTCTTGACGCATATTTTGAAGAAGCGAAGAAGATACTCACAGATGTTGGATTTGATTGTGTGTATTTTCTATATGACAATGAATTCAAAAAAGAATATATAAAATAAAAAGGAGAGAAAAAATGAAAAAGTTAGTTGTGACACTAATTGTGTTGGTTGCAATCATGCTGATTTCACTCACAGTCAGCGCAACAGACGTGTACATTGATGGCACAAAGGTACAGTTTGACAACTCAACAGGTTATCCTTTTGTCAGCAATGGAAGAACGCTTGTTCCATTGAGAGCAACAATGGAAAGCTATGGTGCAAAGGTAGACTGGGATGAAGAGACTCAAACTGCACTTGTAACCAAAGGTACAACATGGGTAAGATGCAAAGTATGGGAGGAATGTATCTACAGAAATAACGTGAAAATTCAGAACGATGCCTCCGCAGTAATTTCAAACGGAAGGACATATCTTCCCATAAGAGCCGTACTTGAAGCTTTCGGAGCGACGGTTACTTGGGATGGAAATGTCAACGTTTCAAGTCCCGGAGCCGGAAATCTCATATATACCATAGAGAATTCACCTTCGGTTACCACAAACTTCTGGGGTATATGGAATAATGCACTATCATTGAAATCCTCGGGCAATTATTCTCTTGCCATAGATAAAATCAAGAGTATTTCATCGGTTTTTCTGAAGAAAAATACTTCTGACAGCAAGGCAATGCTTTTCAAACATCTTGGTGAGTGTTATTCTGCTTTGGGTGATTATATAAGTGCGGCAGAATGTTTCAAAAGAGAGTCGCACTATTGGAGCATGACTCCGGGAATGTCGGAATGTGTGATAGACGCCACAAGAAGAGCAACTCTCATAACAGCAGAAGGACAGATTTTTGTAAAAACATCAGATGATAGTATTGATGCATCTGATTGGTTCGGCAAACCCCATGAACCCAAAAGAGGAATATATCCCGGGGCATATGCTGAAAGCGATACAAACATATATAATCCTTATGACCCGTCAAGATTCTATATGGATACATTTCCCGGTCTTGTAGGGAAAAATGTTGGTGCATATCTTCTTTACCTTCCCTATGGAAGAGACCTTTCAACATATCAGTCACACATAGATAATGCATCATCAAAAGGTAAACTCATTCAGATTGCCTTAGAGCCTCACTATGGTCTTTCAAGCGTAAATGGGGCAGACGGATATCTGCAAAGACTTGCATCCGATATGGAAGCGGCATCTTGCCCCATGATACTTCGCTTTGCAGGAGAAATGAATGATATGAGCGCTCCCTGGTATACATCTGATGCTAATCTTTACATTCAGAAATTCAGAGAAGTTGCAAATATCTTTCACACATATGCACCGTCTGTACCTGTAATCTGGGCACCAAACTTCTATCCATCTGAAACCATGGATCAATATTATCCGGGAGATGAATATGTTGACTATGTGGGAATATCATCCTACAAAGTCTATCAGGGCATAACAGACCCATTGGGGCAGGGTGTTGACAGAAGCAGATGGAGTAATCAACTTGACTACATCTATTCTCGCTACGGTCACAAAAAGCCAATAATCATAGTTGAGGGCGGAGCAAGTTATGTAAATTATGATACCGGTGCAGACCTTACAGGATTTGCCTCTTCACAACTTGCAGATTTCTATACATACCTTCCCATTAAATATCCCAATGTTAAAATGTGTTTCCACTATGATGCCAATGACGGAAATTATCACTTCCTTCTCTCTGAAAATCAGGCATATCTTGATGTATACAGACAGAGCATTTCATCCCCGGAATATCTTGCTGACATATATCAGAATGATTCGGGATACAGCTATTATGAACTGGGAAATAATATCAACGTAAATGCAGAACCCACACAGCTTAGTGCCTATGTGACAAGTCCCGTGAGAAGTGTTTCATATGTTCAGTACTATATAAACGGTGTATATCTTGGAGTATCTTACGGAACTCCATATAGTGTTGATGCAGATTTCACGTCATTCAAAGGACAGAAAGTGAATGTTACCATGAAAGCATATGATGAAAATTTTATGGAGATAACATCCCACACGGTGACTGTAAATGTTATATAATAACAGACGTTTTTGAAAAATGAAAAATTCTTTGTTGACTCAAAGGCAAAATAGTTTTGATGAAAAATACAGTTGGGGTGACAGAAGTCATCAGAATCTGATTTTATAGCGGAAGACGAAGGAAGGCTGACGGCTTTCGAGGATGACAAGCCGAAAGATTCTGAAAATACTGAGTTTTAGGCGGGTTCGGATTACTCGCTTTCGGCTAAGGAGAATGTGAAATGAAGATTGGGATGAATACACTCTACAAAATGGACGTGGATGAAAAAGAACAACTGAAAATCATCAAAGAGGCAGGGTTTGACTCCACAATGCTGAGCTATTTTGTGGGTGATAATGTTTGGGAAATGTATGATGCGGCAATTGCCGTGGGTTTGGAAGTTGCAAATATTCATGCACCAATTTCTGCGGTAAACTCTGTGTGGACAGAATCAATAGATGGTGATGACTACATAGAAATCCAAAAGGAGAGAGTGGACTTTTGCCACAGCGCCCAAATCCCTACTCTTGTTTTGCACACAACGTTTTTGAAAGACGTTCCGCCATTGTCGGAAATTGGCATAACAAGACATAAAAGGCTTGGGGAATATGCCGAAAAAAAGGGTGTCCGACTGGCATTTGAAAATGTTGAACCATATCCTCATCTTGATGCAGTCTTAAATGCTGTAGGAGATTTTCACGGTTTTTGTTGGGATACCGGACATAACAGAGCCTATGCGCCCGATATTGACTTTGCAAATCTCTATGGAGACAGACTTATAGCAGTCCACATTCACGATAATTTTGGCATGAGCGAAAAAGATGTTCTCAATTCCAAAGATGATAAACACTTTATTCCCTATGACGGGAATGCAGACTGGGAAGATTTTGTAAACAGAATCAAAAAGACCTCATTCAAAGGACCGCTCACGCTGGAAATATCATCAGCTAATTCTCAAGACTATAAGGATATGGGAATGGCAAAAGTGGCAAGTATTGCCTATGAAAGAATTTGTAAAATAAGAAATATGTTTTAATCAAAAAAAGGCTATTGCAAAAGAGAAAAATCTCATATTGCAATAGCCTTTTTTACTGTATAGGAATTTGCGCAGTATTTTGTTCGTTTATAAAATCAATATACACTTTTGAATTGAAAAGTCGGAACATCTCCCGTGCTTATTTCAAGATAACAATATTTTTTGAGTGTTTCAACGGAAAGCTTTGGCTTCCCGGAGTTTGTAAGAGTGAAATACTTAACACCTCTGACATTTTTATATGTGTTTCTGTCACCGCCTGAAATCACATACACATTTTTACCTGTATCTGCAAGGTAATCCTGTATAACTTCATTTTCAAAACTGTTTGTTCCGAAAATGGAAGATGGGGCAGTAATAAACACATTTTTGTTTGAACTTTTTATGATGGCATTTGAAAGAGAATCCCATTGTACGGAATTTGTATTTCTTATTCCGCCTTTTGATGTGTTGATATTAATAAAAAGCCCGTCAGATGTTTCCTTTGACGAAAAACCATCCGAATTTTTTGAAAAAATTGATGATTGAAACTGACCTGTTGTTGCTTTGATTCTGTTATCCACAAGTCTTGAAAGAAGGGTTTCATCTCCACCGGATAATATGCCTATTCTGACATTTCCCGATGAAAATGTTCTGCCCGTATCGTACACATTTTCTTCTGCAACCGGGAAATCACCTGCTCCAACCACCACGGAACAATAACTTACAGCATTGTCTTTTTTTATGGTTATAATAGCTTTCCCGTCTTTTAAAGCAGTAAGATTTTGTCCCGATACAGAAACAACATCGGGAGAAGATGAAACAATTTCAAAAGGTGAAGTATTGAAAATTTCTGCATAATGTCCTTCGTTGTCAAACACCTTTATTCCCAGAGAAGCGCTTGTTCCCACAGAAAGTTTAAGATAATTTTCACATTCAATTCCGGAAATCTTGTCAATAACAAAAATTTCCGTGTTTCCCGATGCACCGCCTGAACTTGCATTCACAATGTTTTTGCCGCCGGTGACAGAAGTGAAGATGCCGTCTGAAACACTCGCGGTGTCGCTTGACCAGGTGACCGGAGCAGCTAACGGGCGCATGTTTTCATCATATACATGGGCATTTATGGTAACGCTGTCTCCCACAAAAACCGCGTCCTTGTCTTTTTCAAGAATGATTCCCGCAGGAGTGGTACTGCTTCCCGAATAGGTGACACCCACCGCATTTATAACCGAGCGGTTTTCGGATGGTGAATTTACGGTGTGGAGATTTTCTGATGTGACAGTTGATGCCACCATGTTGGTGGAACCTCCGCCGTCAAGATTTACGGCAGTATAGCAACCGAGTTCCAACATGAGATTTGCAAGGGCAGACATTCTCATTCCGAGACTCATGTCCTGCCTGCCGTCAACTGCAACAAGATATAAAGTTTTTCCTTCTTTATCAATTCCGATTGCACTTCGTGGATGGTTCCCTGCAACGGTATGGGAATATGATGTGACAGCCTTTCCTTCATGCACAAGCATTGCACCGCCTCCAAAGGCAGTTTCTGCATCGAAAAGATAAGGAGTCATATAATAATCAAATTTTATGGGATCGCCAACTTGAAAATTATTGGCAAGAAACATTGTTGAACCTTCGGATACAACAAGAACACATCCGTCTTTGGGAATTTCAACAGAGGGCATATTTCGTCTGAATTCCTGTATGATGCCGCCCGATACCACAACTTCAACCACTTCGCCTCCCGGAGCAGGTGAAAATCCTCCGCCAAATTCTGATGTATACATTAAAATATCACCATAGTAGGAAGTATGCTTGTTAAGATGCCTTATTTCCTTGTATTCGCCGTTTGGAGCAACTGCCATAATATGAAAATCAAGATATGACATGGAAAGTGTATCATTCATATATGCAATTGTTGCCATTGTTGAAGGATTTATGGGTGATGACACGAGTTCCCCGTCTTTTATTTCAATTCCCAGGGAAAAGGCATCGCTGCCTTTATACCAGGAAAAAAAGTCGGCATTCATCGCTCCTACAACATTTTCTTCGGTTTTTGCAAGGTTTTGCACGGTATCGAGTTTGTCAACACCTTTTTCGGGAGTCAGAAGTTTTATGGAGGTGTCAGGGTCTTTGAGATCTGCCTTTATAACAGAGTACTGAATATTGTAATCAGAATAAAATTTATTCACCTTTGTGAGTGTAATGCTTTTGGAAATGGGAACACTTTCAGTATAGGTATATATGTGACCTGCATAAGCGGATGTGTTGAATAAAAATGTTATTAAAAACAGTATAGAAATAAATTTTTTCATAAATATCATCCTTCTCAAAACTAAATTTGTGAAATCATTCTATCATAAAACACAATCTGTTTCAACAACAAGACTCAAAATGATGGTGTTTGTTACATAAATGTAAGATTGTTAAAGACAAAAACCAAAGATTTAAGTTTAAAAATCTTGACTATTATATTAATATGGTGTAAAATTATAGCGTATGTATACATGTAAAAATATAAGGAGAAAGCAAGGATGGGAAACGCGTATCTTATGGTAGTAATAGGGATAATTGCGGCAAAAGGGATAGGGTTTTACCGTGATATGGTTTTTGCAAAAGTATTCGGAACAGGAGTGGATGCAGATATCTACTTCCAGATTTTCGGACTTGTAAATCTTATGTTTACAGGTATCGCAGTTGCCCTTTCCACTCTTATCATAAAAAATATAAATCAAAGCAGAAATATAGGCAAAGAAAAAGCATATGCCTCATCGTTTATCAGGAGAAGTTTCATTTGGCTTGGTGTGGGTGTGCTTTTGTTTGTTATTCTGGCAGGACCCATTGTGAAAATCATACTTCCGGGTCTTTCTCCCGATGAGTTTCAGCTTGCCCGTACAATGATGTATGTGATGATTCCATCTTTGGTTTTTGTTGTTGTGGCATACATAATATCAGGCATACTTCAAAATGAGAAGGCATATTTCATAACTTCCATAATGAGTCTTCCGTTTAATGCGGTTATCATTCTGACACTTATGATCCCCGATGTATCCATAATGACAGTAGCACTTGTTACAACCATAGGATGGGGACTTCAGGTGGCAATGCTTCTTCCTTCGTTCTACAAAAAAGGCTACAGAATCATGAGGCTCTCATATGACCGACCTGATAATAAAGAATCGAACCCCGAAATAATCTGGATATTTATTTCCAACATGATGTTCCAGCTTTGTTTCTATACAGACAGAGCCTTTGTGGGGAATGTTGAGGGAATGGCATCAACATTTAACTATGCATCAAATCTTTTTATCACCATATCAAGTGTTTTTGTTGTGGCAATGTCCACCGTGGTTTTTCCTTCAATTTCCAAGAACTATGAAGAAGGCAATGTTGATTATGTAAATGAACTTTTAAGATATATCATAACTGTTATGGTAGCAATTTTCCTGCCTTTCCTCCTTGTGGCATCTTTCTATGGAAAAGATGTAATAAGGCTCATATATGAAAGAGGATCTTTTGATTCCGAATCCACCAAAGCGGTTTCTGCCGTGTTTCTTATCTACAGCCTTGGGATTTTAGGCTATGTTTCTCAGGAACTTTTCAATAAGATACTGTATCTTGCAGGCAAATACAAATATACTGTTATAGGAACTGTATTAGTCGTTATTTTAAATGTTATTTTGAATATATTCGTCAAATATTTTGTTCCTTCAGTTCACATTTCGTCTTTAGGTATGAATCTTGTAACTTTGATTTGTGCATCGGTAACCTCTGTTCTTCTAACGTCCTATGCTGTGGCTATAGCTATAGGAATAAAGAAGGTTGTAGGAACATATTTCACGAAAGAATTGATTGCAGATATCACGAAGATTTTAGTATCAGGAGTGTTTGCTCTGATAGTATATATTGTATTCAATATATTTGTTCCCGAATTTACTCACGGATATATTACATTTGTTATTCCACTGGGTGCATCAGCGATTGTGTATGCCGGATTCCTGGTTATAACGGGAGTGTATAAAAAACTTTTAAAAAGAGAAAAGAAAGGAATAAACTGATATGAAAAATTTTCTTGTGAAATGGCTTGCATGGATAGTTATTGCGGTGATGGTGCTTACTCTTATTCCCACCATTTCAAAGCGCGTAAGTGTAGAGAAATCGAACAAAAATATTGTAATGGCATTTGACTATAATGACCTTGAAACAAGGGTATCTGACAATAAGAAAGAAGAAATTCTGGACGAACTCCTTGATGCAGGCATAAACATTATATCTCTTAATGAAGATAACATCAACTCTCTCGTTGCCAGAGGATATGTTACTTGCATCAAATATAATGTTTTGTGCCACAAGTATGATGATGAAAGTATACGTATCGCAAATGCCATAAGAGAAAAATGCCCCAACATATCTTACGACAGCAATCTTGTTATGGTAAAAAATCCGGAAATGAGAAAGAAATTCCATAACATGGTTTCGCTTAAGTATAGCGAAAAAGAATGTTTTATGATAAAAAATGTAGAAAATATGGATATATACATTTTTTATGACGGACGTATAAAGCTTTGGGATTATTCTTTCGGATATGATACTGATGTTATTGACACTCTTAAGGATAAAGGGTTTGAAATTTCACTTGTTCATAAAATTAATAACTATTCAAATATGGAATATATTTCTGTAATGGATGATATAATAGAAAAATATGATGTGAAATATATTAATCTGAAAAAGGCTGAACCTATTTCAAGTAAAAATAACCCGGAATCCTATAAAGGTATAGCTGAACTTATTAACAAACATGACATGACTCTTGTTGTAACAGAAAATATGAGTCAGTTAGGTAACGAACAGTTTGAAGGCTATAAGTATGTTATGAATAAGGTTATGGGAAAAGGCGGATCCGGAAAGGTAATGCGTTCTTATGAAACAAACGACGATTCCCAGGCCGACGAATCGAAATATAAGTATCGTACAACACAATTTTTCAATTCTACAATAGACCGAAACCTCAGATTTATAACAGTTACACAATTGGCTCCGGAGGGAATAACCTATGAAGAATGTGCTGATAATACCATAAAATCAGCAAAAGAATATATTTCAAAAATCAAATCTCTTGGTTATACCATCAATTCAGATGCAGTAGCTTTTGACTACGAAGTAAATCATACTCTCACAGGTGGTGCCTGCGCTGTTATTATGATAATGGCACTTCTTATAATGTGGCAGATGCTTTCAGGCAAAAAAGATCTGAAACTTGTAATTGTTGCTCTCATATTGAGTGCTTTGGCTTTTGCGGTAACATTCAAAATGCCGCCTGTTCTTCTTTCACTTTATCCGACAGCCTATAGTGCGCTTCAGTCGTGCTTTGTTATGACGCTGTTGCTTTGGTTTGTGAAGGAATACAGAGAAAAGCTTTCTCTCTTCCTTTTGACTGTATGTTCATTGGCATTGACTCTTGTATCTCTCATGATTGCATCTTTAGGAATGGGGGCAATGCTTTCCGGTATTGATTATTATATGAACAATGAAATTTTCAGAGGTATAAAACTTTCTTTGATGGCGCCGCTGGCATATACGGCTGTTGTGTATTATTTCTTCTTCATGAAAAACAGCAAGAGAACAATAGGAGATGACATTAAAAATGTGCTTCTGTCGGAAATAAAAGTATATTGGGTATTAATTGCTCTTGTAATTGGCGGAGTCGGTGTGTATTATATCATCCGAAGCGGAAATGTCAACAAAATCAGCAATTTAGAATTGATGATGAGAAATAAGATAACAGAGATTTTCCCCGCAAGACCAAGAACAAAAGAATTTCTTATCGGATACCCCTCGCTGATACTCTTCATATATTATGCAAAGAAAACAAATATACACCTTCTCAGTTGGGGATTTAGTGTGGGTGCATCAATTCTTGCAGCATCTGTTACCAACAGTTTCTGTCATGTCTTCACAGGATACCAGACAATCTGCATGCGAGTTGTAAACGGACTTATTATCGGTATTGTTGTTGGGATAATAGCATTTGTTGCAAATACAATAATTGTTAGGATTGTAAAAATTGTCAAAGAAAAAAATTTGATTTAAGGTATGTGATTTATATGTCGGACATAGTGATATCAGGATACCACGGATTTGCCAATAGTGGAGATGAGGCACTTTTGTATGCTATCTTGACAACTTTGCGCAAAGCAAATCCTGATCTTGATGT
Organism: Clostridia bacterium; assembly: GCA_045654685.1. Taxonomy (GTDB): domain Bacteria; phylum Bacillota; class Clostridia; order UMGS1810; family UMGS1810; genus RGIG1828. The sequence continues at coordinate 31,361 of JAZONV010000020.1, forward strand.
GACAGTTCTTTCAAAAATTCCTGAAGAAACGTCCATGGAGTATGGAGTGAAATCCGTATACAGATACAATTTCGGGAAAATTAAAAAAGAGATGAAACAGGCAAAGTTGCTTCTTTTTGGTGGCGGAAGTCTTTTGCAGGACGTTACAAGCAGTAAATCTTTACTGTATTATCTTGCAGTAATACGTGTTGCACAGAATCAAGGGATGAAGATAATGCTCTATGCAAACGGAATAGGCCCTATAACCAAAAAAATTAATCGTCGTCTCGTTTCATGCATATTAAACAGAGTGGATGTTATAACTCTTCGTGATGACCGTTCCGATGAAGAACTGAAATCTCTTGGTGTCACAAAACCCAAGATTGTTATTACCGCAGATCCTGCATTCACAATTGACACAGACGTGAAACTCTCGGGTAAGTTCTACACAAAAAGGGCAGGCGTTCCCGATAGTGAAAAACTTGTTGCCATATCTGTGAGAGATTTTAAGACTGCTCCTTCAGATTTTGATTTGCGCCTTGCAAATATGTGTGACTACATGTATGAAAACTATAATGTATCTCCTTTGTTTATTCCCATGCAATATCCGGAAGATACTTTTATTTCTAACAGAGTCATGGAAAAAATGAAGAATAAGTCATACATCATAAACAGAGAACTTTCTGTTGCTGAAATGTTTTCTGTTCTTTCGGAAACTGAATTTGTTGTCGGAATGAGACTTCATTCCCTCATATATGCAACAACTCTTGAAATCCCGGCAATGGCAATTGTATATGATCCCAAAATCAGCGCATTTATGGATTCTTTAAATCAACCCGACTGGCTTAATGTTGAAGAATTTGACATTGAAAAATCATATAAACTCATTGATAAAATTATGCAGACAAGAGAAGACAGAAGAAATCTTTTGAAAGAGACAAATGCCGTTCTCAAGAAAAAAGCAGAGGAAAATGCAGTATATGCAATTGAACTTTTAAGTGATATATAAAAACGAAAAGAGAAAACTATGGTACGAAAAAATGAAATTCACACATCAACCGTCACAGATCAGACCATATCAGGTGACGGAGTGGTAAAAATCGAATCCTATCCCATATTTGTAAAAGGTGGCGTTAAGGGTGATGAAATTCGCTTTAAAGTCACTAAAACGAATAAGACCTACGGATTTGGCGAACTTATGGAAATAATCAAACCCTCAAAAAACAGACGGACATCTCCATGTCCGTCTTTTTCCCATTGTGGCGGATGTTCTCTGATGCATATGAACTATGATGCACAGCTTGAATACAAGTCAGATTTTGTGCTTTCAAACATCATAAGGATCGGCGGATATGGCGAGGATGAATTTGAATTTGAAAAAATAATCGGCGCAGATGATGAATATAACTACCGCAACAAAGCCCAGTTCCCTGTTGGAATGTCAAAGGGTAAACCGGTTTGCGGATTTTATCTTCCAAAAAGCCACATAATTTCCCCGTGCGAGTCATGCCACATTCAGGACGAAAAAATAAATCAGGCTCTTTCCTGCGCAATGGAATATATCAGAAAAGAAAAAATAACTCCTTATGATGAAAAAACACATAAAGGAGTTATTCGTCATGTCTATATACGTTCCGGCAAAGATGAAATTATGGTGGCTTTTGTCACCAATTCAAAAATCAGACTTAAAAATATTGAATCTTTGGTAAAATCACTTTCAACTTTTGGCAAAGTCAGTCTTATTCAAAATATCAACACCAAAAAGACAAATGTGGTTTTGGGATTTGAAAATGTGGTTCTCTATGGTGATGACCACATTCATATAAAACTTGACGGACTTTCCTTTAAGGTGTCTCCCAACAGTTTCTTTCAGGTGAACACCGCACAGATGCAAAAACTCTATTCAAAAGCCCTTGAATATGCCGACCCAAAAGATGGTGACACCGTTTTTGACCTGTATTCAGGAGTTGGAAGCATTAGCCTTTTTCTTTCAAGAAAGGCATCAAAGGTTATCGGGGTTGAGATTGTTCCTGATGCCGTTGAAAATGCCAAAGAAAATGCAAGGATTAATAATATAACAAACACAGAATTTCACTGTGGTGACTGTACCGAAGTGGTTGAAAAACTGATTTCAAACGGCGAAAAAGCAGATATTGCCGTTGTTGACCCCCCAAGAAAAGGTTGCGATGAAAACCTCCTCACTCTCCTCAAAAACATGAACCCTGAAAAAATTGTATATGTTTCCTGCAATAGTTCAACTTTGGCAAGGGATGTTGCGATTTTGAGGGAATACGGATATGTTTTGAAAAAAGCGTGTGCTGTAGATATGTTTCCGCAGACTTGTCATATTGAAGCAGTTGCACTGCTTCAATATGACAACTAAGTTTGCCTTATGGCAAGTGAAGTTGCCTACGGCAGTGAAGTTACTGCGTAGTGAAGTTGCACCTTGCGGTGCAGTGGCAAACTTAACTTCACTTTGACCGAAGGTCAAAACTTCACTGTGATAACAACTTCACTTTTGCTTTTAGCAAAAACTTCACCCAAAAGGAGAAAATTTATGAAAGATTCCGAATTACGCACAAGAGCAAAAACTCTGGCACTTAAAATAATATCTTTTTGCGACGAAATTGACACCCGAAAGGGAAGAGGTGTACTTGTAAATCAAATTATCCGAAGTTGCACATCTATTGGTGCAAATATTCACGAAGCAAATTATGCTTCAAGTAAAGCAGATTTTATAAATAAATTTCATATTGCACTCAAAGAATGTGCTGAAACAGAATACTGGATAGAAATGCTTGTCGGCTCAAATTGTATCACAGAAGAAATATCAAAAGAACTTATGCAGGAATGTGGTGTTATAAGACGAATGCTTGTTAAATCTATAAATACTGCAAAATGTAACTCTGACGAAAAATAATAATTTGCGGTATTGATAAAAATTCTTGAAAAGACGAGGAAAGAATATGAAAACAACAGACATTGGATATATAAATAAAAACAATCAAAGAAATTTAGGGTACAGAGGCGTATCCGAAACGCACTATAATCAGAAGTTTTTTGAGATGGAGTGTCTTGATTGTGGACATAAGTATATGGCAAACGGATGTGATATATGGCTTAGAAAATGCCCTGAATGTCAAACGTTAAGAAAATCGTCTAAGAATAACGCAAAGCATCCTACGAAACCCTCAAGAAATATATCTGATAAATTAAGGTATCAGGTTCTGAAAAGAGATAACTTTAAATGTTGTGCCTGTGGTGCATCACCTGCAAAGAATCCTGATATTGAATTACATATAGATCATATAATTTCCTGGTCGAAAGGCGGAGAAACGACAATAGATAACTTACAGACACTTTGCTCTAAATGTAATTTAGGAAAAAGTGATTTGCTTTAATCTGTAACGGCATGTTCCTTGCACGAGGCATCATATTGAGCCCGGTGTGTTACTGTGTTGGGGATAGAAAGGAAAGTATTACATGCAAAAAGAAAAAGGCGAAATAATCTCAAATATAGTCGAAATGATTATAGATAACAAAAAAGGTTCAGCAAAGTCAATAATCATCAATGAGTACCCTCATAAAATTTATAATGTTGAAAAACGCACCTATACAATAACCCAAAAAATGGAGCAATTTATAAAAGATGGTTTTATTGACCGATACACAGGTCAGAAACTGTTAAATCCGGGAATACTGAAAGTGTTATCAACATACTTCCCTGATGAGTTTCCTTTCCATTCTCACTGGAAAATGACTGAAACACACATAGCATATTGGGAATTGATTCCTACCATCGACCATATATATCCCATTGCAAAAGGTGGATATGATAATAAAAGTAATTGGGTTACAACTTCTATGAAAAACAACTCAATTAAGAGCAATTATACAATAGATGAAATTCATTGGACGCTGTATCCTCAAGGAGATATAAAAAAGTGGGATGGATTATCCAAATCTTTTATGGATTTAGTTGAAAAAAACAACGAACTATTAAAAGATAACTATATAAAGACTTGGTATAATATTTCAAAAAAACTATTACAATGATACTGTCGCAGACACCGTACAACACATATTGAATCAGTTGCACTGCTTCAATATGACAACTAAGTTTGCCTTATGGCAAGTGAAGTTGCCTACGGCAGTGAAGTTGCACCTTGCGGTGCAACGGCAAACTTAACTTCACTTTGACCGAAGGTCAAAACTTCACTAAAAGGAATATTTATGCATAAATGTGGTGTTATCAGGCGAATGCTTGTAGAATCAATTAACATAGCAAAGAATGTGCATTCCTGTGAGTAGGATAAGTAAAATGAATAAGAGGTCACACATATGAATAAACAAAAGAGAAGCGGCCCTGCCATATTCATGTATGCAGTAATAGGTATAACCGCGGTAATATCTGTTATATGCTTTGTTTTATATTATTTCCTGAATCATAATAGCTTTTTTTTACTTTGGACGGGCATTGTTTCCTTTATGATAATGTATCATTTGTGGACGAGAATCATTATGGGAAATGTCACAAAGCTTATAGATGTCAATCCGGACAGTACGTGGTTTCGGGAGAAAAAATTTGAAAAAACGCTCTACAGAATTCTTAAGGTGAAAAAATGGAAAGGCAGTGCACTTACATATAACCCGGAATCCTTTTCTCTCAAAGCAAATTCTTTAGAGAGCATAGCACATACTATGACAAAATCGGAGCTTGACCACTGGGTGAATGAGATCATTTCCCTGTCTGCCGTTTTGTTCTCTCTGATTTGGGGAAAATTGTGGATTTTTGTTATAACATCTGTTGCGGCAATGCTTTTTGATGCACAGTTTATTGTAATTCAAAGATACAACAGACCAAGGGTTATGAGAATAATAAAAAAAGCCGTCCATAAAAAAGAACGGCTCATAGATAAATATCAAACAACAAAAGGAGATAAGTAATCATGAAAAAAATATGTATTTTAATGTCATTAATCATTTGCCTTACAATGTCATTTGCTTTTTCAGTATCAGCTGCAGAATTTAGCGATTGCCAAAAATCCGACTGGTTCTATGAAAGCGTGCAGTTTGCAAAGGAAAAAGGCTGGGTAAACGGATTTGAAGACGGAACCTTCAAACCCAATGACACTCTCACAAAAGCACAGGCAATCTCTGTGGTGGCAAGGGCAGCAGGACTTGAAATTCCCGAGACAGACGGAGAATGGTATGAAGGTGCATTTAAAGTTGCCAAAGAAAAGACAATGGTATACACAGACCTGAATATGAATGAGCCAATAGAAAGAAAACAGGTTTTCTATATGATATATAATGGGTTTGGATTTAAATCCATAGATGCTGCCGTAAGAAATGAAAAGCCACCGTTTGAGGATATGGATAACGGAAAGAGTGCACTGATTGATGTGTATGAAACATCCATCCCCACATTATACGGATTCGGTCTCATAAGCGGATATGAAGAAAACGGAAAAACCCTTGTGAAACCCAAAGGATTTCTGACAAGGGCGGAAATGTGTACCATGTTGAAAAACGTGGCTGAATTTGATATTAAAGACTGGATAGCACAAAGGGATATTTTTTCTGACGAGGTAGCCAAAAAACACCTTGTGGAAATGATTGAGAATGATGAAAGTAAGTGTACAATGTATGCTTTCGGAAAAACTCAAGCAGAGGTTTCTGCCAGAATAAAACAGGTTGGGAAAATGTGCTTTGACTTGTATGAAGACGAATATCCAAAATACTTCAAAAACTATTCTTGGTCTTGCGGCACAACCACAGTATACAGCGATGATTCAAATTGCATTAAGGCAGTAGTTGAAATGAGAAAATAAAATCAGATTTTCACCGATTCCTTATATTCCCTCGGTGACATATTTGTAACTTTTTTAAATACTCTTGAAAAATAATGAGGATTGTCATAGCACAGCATTTCGGAAATTTGTGAAATGCTGTGTTTTTCTTCTCTGATAAGAATTTTTGCCTCTTCAATCTTAAGTTTTGTCAGATATTCATTCATAGACATTCCCGTGCTTTGTCTGAATTTTGCACTTGTATATGTTCTTGAAAAATTAACTTTTCTGCAAATGTCAGAAACAGAAATTTTTCCGTATATGCTTCCTCTCAAAAGCTCGGTTATTTGAGAGGTGAGAGAGTCGGTGGGTTTTAGGGGGGTAACGTTCGCTTTGATGTTTATGTCAAATCGTAAGAGTTTTATAAGAAGCATTTCAAGATTTACTTTTATAAGTTGTTTGCTTCCGTGAGGGGGATTTTGTTTTTCGGTGAGTTCTGTCAGATGAGGGTTGTTTCTTTCAAGGTGATATGTTGCTTCCGACTCCGAAATGATTTCAGATATATATGCTCTGAATGGGGTAGGGATGCTTATGTGCTTTCCTTTGAAAAAGTCCATAGATTTTGATTTGCACACAAATGTTATTATAAAAATATTGGGCGCTACAAGACCGTTTGAACTCACTGCATGAAATTCATTTGGTTTATGAAACACAGCCTCCCCCTGCTTAAGGGTGAATTCTCTTGATTTTGTTTTAATTATGGCCTCACCTTTGTCAACATACACAATTTCCCAGAAATCATGCTTTTCACCGTGAGATTTAAAATTTCTGTCAAACTCAAAATAGTGAATGGTGACAATTTCGCTGATATTTATAACGCTGTCTATCTTCTGCTTTTTGTAGGATGTATTCATACCAAACCCCTTACTTTACAAAAGTATAAATATAAAGTATATTTTTGTATTGAAAAACTTTGCTTGTAATGATACCATATAATTAACATAAAGTCAATACGAAAGGGGTTTGTTGTAATGAATGTTCTTGCAATTGGCTGTCATCCCGACGACATGGAAATCAACTGTGCCGGAACCTTGGCAAAATGCGTAAAAAGAGGCGACAATGTAACAGTATGCCACGTTGCAAATGGGGATCTTGGCCATGCAATAATTCAGCCTGATGAACTTCGCATCATAAGACGTGATGAAGCAAGAAAAGCAGGCTCTCTTGCAGGTATCAAAGTTGTTACCTGTGATATCGGCGATGTAATGGTATATGAAGGAAGCAAAGAGCAGAGAGATAAGGTTGTGGACATCATCAGAGAATGTGATCCCGATTTCATCATCACTCACGCTCCAAATGACTATATGCCTGACCACGTTGCAGTATCAAGACTTGTTTTTGACGCATCTTTTGCGGCAAGTGTACCTCACTACAAAACAAGCGTTGATGCTGTGTCAAAGGTTACACCTATTTACTATATGGACAATCTTGGCGGTCTTGGATTTAATCCTACTGACTATGTAGACATCACAGACGAGATTGATCTCAAACTTGAAATGCTTGAATGTCACGAAAGTCAGCTCAAATGGATGAGAGACCATGATCATCTCGATTTTGCTGATTTTGTAAAGACCTGTGCAAAATACAGAGGCTATCAGTCAAACTGTCAGTATGCCGAAGGATTCACACAGTGTCTTGTATATCCCAAAATTCAGCCAATGAGATTATTACCGTAATTTAGCAGATAAAAATTCTGCATAAAATATAAGGAGGAAAGAACAATGGATTTTATGGATACCGTTAAAGGCTCCCTTTTAGAGGGCTTTTATCCCGCAGGCTGGGATATGGCAAAAATTGACAAATGCTGTGATCCCGCAAACAAAGTAGAAGAAAGACAGGATTTCTGGCACAAAGATTTCACACCTGTAAGATGTGACAATCTCTATGAATTTGATACATATATGGGTCACGAAATCGCTATGCAGATTAAAGCTGCAAAAGACAGAGGCGAAAAACTTGCTCTCATTCTCCCCGTAGGTCCTATGGGAATGTATAAATGGGCAGTATATTTCCTCAAAGCATGGAACATCAAATGTGACCATGTATACACATTCAATATGGATGAATGGGCAGACGCTGAAGGTAACACTCTTGCAGCAGATGATCCTGCAGCATTCCAGAATGCTATGAAACAGGCTCTCTTCAATCCTCTTGGTGAACTCACAGTTCCCGAAAATCAGAGAAACTTTGCAACAAAGGAAAACCTTCCCACATATGCAAAGAAAATTGCAGACCTCAAAGCAGAAGGTGCAAAACTCGGCCTTATCTTCGGTATAGGCAGAATGTGCCACATCGCTTTCTGGGAGCCCCAGTTTGCTGAAGACTATGCAAGCGTTGAAGACTGGAAGAAGGAAACACACCGCATCGGTGCAAAACTTCACCCCCTCACAATTGAACAGAATGCAATCACAAGTTTCAAATCAAGAACAACACTTGTTCCTTGCAGAGCAAACACAATCGGACCCGGACTCTTCCTCCAGGCTGATTTCATCATTGGCGGATGTGACGGTGCTTTCAACCGTGGTATGCAGTGGCAGGGTATGAGTTTCTGGATGACCTTGAGATATGGCCCTTCAATGTGGGTAACATCAAGTTTCATTCCCACACTTCCCGGAAAACTCTTCTATATTTCCGATCTCGAAGGCCCACTTGTTGCAGAATGTAACTAATAAAAGTACTTGGCATACGTGCTGTACTCATAATAAAAGGTCGTAGCAAAACGCTACGACCTTTTGTCATTGTAAAAACAATCTGATTCCCATTTTATAGGGTTTGTATCTATGTATTCCCATATTTTCTGATAATCTTTTTCTCCACGAATGATGTGGTCGTGGTAAGGGGATTGCCATATATTTTCACCATATTCTTTATTGCAATATCGTTTTAATAAAGATACAAATTTCGAGGTTTCATTATTGTAGGGTGCGGCGGTTTCCGACGCACCGTTTTTGTAATCTGTTATATTAAGAATTAAATGAAGATGATTTGGCATAACTACATACTTATTTACATTTATATAGGAATATTTATCGTTCATTAGCCTGATATATTTTTCAAGAATTTGTCCATATTTAGATAATATCATTTGCGGTGCGTCAAAATTGCCGCACCCTACAATTTTACCGAGCAGTTGTTTTCGGTCTTTTACACATACTGTGATAAAATACATTCCCGGTGTTGAATAATCATAGCCTTTTAATCTTGTTGGTTTTCGTTTGGGTAATTCCATAATACATCCCTATTTTATTTCTTGTTCTAAATCGTTAAAATCTTTCGTTGAAAAAAATTCACCTAATGTTATTTCCAATCCATCACAAAACTTCTTGATTGTTCTTATGGAAACATCCCTGCGCGATTTGTCCATCATACTATACGCGGTTGACGGTGTTACACCTGATATATTTGCAAGTTCGTTTATCCGCATATTTCTTTCTGTGCAAAGTTCATTAAATCTTTTTACTATTACATCTTTAACATCCATTTTAAAACACCTCTTAAAGCCATTTTAAAATATTTTATATTACTGCGTATACGCACTTGCGTAAATGTATAATATGTGTTATACTTAATTTACAGATTAAATGTAAATTATATCGTGACGGTAGCCTGACAGGAGTTATCCAAACCTGCCCGAAAAACAGTATTTTCGGTATCTTTTGGATTGTCATCCTTGAAAGGCGACAGCCTTCCGGCGTCTTCCGCACCAAAATCTATCCAAAAATACTTATTTTTAAGGTCGTAGAATTTTTAGCGAGAAGATTTTTGATTGAACGAGGCAAAAACGCAATGAATCCTGACGGATTTATGAGTATTTTAACGAAGTTCAAGTGAAAATCTTCCGCTATAAAATCAGGTTCGGATGACTTCTGTCAGGCTAATCATAAATATGATGTGATATATTTGTATAAAATATGTTTATCGAATTTTTATGATTGATATAAAATAAAGTTTTCCATATAGTAAAAATGTATTCCTCATTGTTGCCAAACAATTTATTTAGCAGACAGGACAGAAATTCTGATGTCAAAACGTCGGAGATTTGGACTGTCTGCTGATTTGTGTTATGCATGAGAAAGTATTATTTCATAATGATATTCTGCCTGATAAAGTAAAATATCAAAATTTATTATATGAATTTTTACTCATAAAATCTTGCATTTTATCTGTAATTATGATAGAATTATATGCGTATATGAATAAATAAGAAAAATATATTTCAAAATGGAGGAAATAACGATGGAATTTTCAAATAAATTCAAATCAATTGCGCCTTCTCCCACACTTGCTATTGATGCAAAATTCAAGCAGATGAAGGCAGAAGGAATGAACGTTGTAGGTTTTGGAGCAGGTGAGCCCGATTTTGACACACCCATGCACATCAAACAGGCGGCAATTGACGCTATAATGTCCGGAAAAACAAAATATACTCCTGCATCCGGAACTATCCAGTTAAAACAGGCAATTTGCGAAAAGTTCAAAAATGATAACGGTCTTGACTATGCTCCCGAAAACATTGTTGTAAGTAATGGTGCAAAACACTCTCTCATAAATGCTTTCGGTGCAATCTTAAATCCCGGTGATGAAGTTATCATCCCTGCACCATATTGGGTAAGTTATCCTGAAATGGTAAAATATAATGACGGTGTTCCCGTAATTTTGTATACCGAAGAGAAAAACGAATTCAAATTCTCACCTGAAGAACTTGAAGCGGCTATCACTCCCAAAACAAAAGCACTTGTTTTGAATACTCCCTGTAACCCCACAGGTATGGTATATGAAGAAGATGAACTGCGAGCAATTGCAGACATTGCTGTAAAACACGGTATCTATGTAATTTCCGATGAAATATACGAACACCTCATATATAACGGAAAAGTACATAAAAGTATTGCATCTTTCAATGAACAGATTAAAGATCAGACAATCATCATTACCGGTGTTTCAAAAACCTATGCAATCACAGGTTGGAAAATTGGTTTCACAGCATCCAATGCAAAAATTGCAAAACTCATGTCCAATGTTCAGAGCCACTCCACATCAAACCCCAACTCAATTGCTCAGGAAGCAACAATCGCAGCACTCACAGGTCCCAAAGATGAACTCACTATGATGATAAAAGAGTTTGACTCCAGAAGACAGTATATGGTAGAGAGAATCAACAATGTTGAAGGCGTTTCATGTAAGGCTCCCAATGGTGCATTCTATGTAATGATGAACATAGAAAAACTCATTGGCAAAACCATCAAAGGAAAACTTATTGAAAGTGCAGATGATTTTTCTGAAATCTTCCTTTCAGAAGAACTTGTTGCCGTAGTATCAGGTGTTGGCTTTGAAGCACCCAATTTTGTAAGATGGTCATATGCAACAAGCAAAGAAAACATTAAAGAGGGTATAGACCGCCTTGAAAGACTTCTTTCTGACGTAAAATAACCCCTCTGATATCAGATGGAGATGAATTGTAATGACAAAATTATATTTGGTACGTCATGGACAGAGCGAGGCAAATCTTAACGGCATATTTGCCGGAAGAACAGATCTTGAACTTTCAGACCTTGGAAGACGTCAGGCAGAAGCGGCAGGAAATTATCTTTGTGATAAAGGCATTGACGCCATATACTCAAGTCCGTTGAAAAGAGCAATGTCAACTGCAAAACCTCTTTCGGATTTGATTTCAAAGCCTGTAAATCCATGCAAAGGTATTATAGAAATTGATGCAGGCGAGTGGGAAGCTCTCAAATTTTCTGAACTTCAGGAAAAATTCCCCGAAAGTTATGGCTTGTGGCTTTCGGATATAGGAAATTCCGTCTGTGATGGTGGAGAGTCTATGGTAGATGTTCAAAAAAGAATGATAATGCAAATCAGCGAGCTTTGCGAAATGGAAGATGGAAAAACCATTGCACTTTTTGCTCACGCCGGATGTTTCAGAGCATTTCTCTGTCATTGTCTCAACATGACCAAAGAGCAGATGAAAGATCTTGCATGGGTTTCAAATGCATCTGTCACAACCGTTGAATATGAGGACGGTAATTTTACAGTTACAGATTTAGACTATACAGATCACCTTGAAGGAATGATAAGTAATCTTCCAAAGAACGTATAATATCCGCTATATGGATGTATAATCAAAAAAATAAAGGTTGAACATAATTTGCTTTTTGCAAAATGTGTTCAACCTTTTTTGTGTCATAATATGTGTTTTGATTATGTTATGCAAGTCTGAAATCAGACGTAGAATGAATCTCCCAAACCGAGAACCTCAATGTTTCCGCCATCATCAAGTCCGCTGATGTTCCCACCATATTTTAAAATGGAACGAATTTTTTCAATGTGATTTGCGGTGATTTTTTCACCGGGGATAATTACCGGTGTTCCGTGAGGATATTTATATAACATTCTTCTGCAAAGTCTTCCTTCCGAGGATTCATAATGGATTTTTTCACCATCGCAATTAAAGGCTTTGTAGGGGAGAACTTTAACCACTTTTCTTCGTACTGTTTCATATTCTTCGTCTTCAAGAGAATATCTTGAAGATGCTATTTTTGAAATTGATATACATGAATTTACCAGTTTTCGAATTTCCGTGGGAGTGTTATATAGCGACACGGAGAACACAAGATTGTCCTTGTCTGCAGTTTCAGGTTCAATTCCATATTTGTTAATCAGAAGTGTTGCAGCATCTCCTGCACTAATGTCAACCTTTGAAAAATTGATAACAATTCTGGTGGGATCAACTTCCGAAATATCACTTCCGATATTGAAATCTGCATCAAACCACAAAAGGTCCGTGTTGTGGTTTATAATCTCTTTTCCTCTTTTCAGTTCCTTCAGTAGAGGAGTATATTTTTTCGAATTGTTGAATGCATACAAAATAGCATTTTCACTTGCACATATAAAGGCAAATGAACTGCTTCCCCCCTGATAAAAGGCAAGCTGTTGTCTTATTTCGTCTTCACTCACCAATGGGGTTGAAATGTGAAGAAGTCCGCTGCCGGTAAAACCTCCAAGAGTCTTACTCAGGCTGTGAACAACAATATCTGCACCACATTCAAGAGCAGTTATCGGATATTTTTCTGAAAATCTAAAATGTGCACCAAGGGCTTCGTCAACAATCAAAAGCATGTTCTTTTCGTGACAAATCTCGGATGCTTTTTTGATATTTGCACATACTCCGTAATATGTGGGGGAAGTTATGAGAACCGCCTTTGCATCTCTGTGACGTTCTGTGAGATATTCCAGCTCTTCGGTATTGATTCCGCCGCATATGTCATATTTCTGATTATAACTTCTTTTTATAAATATGGGAATAAGGGCAAGGTGTGTAATGGCATTGATAACTGATTTGTCACATTCCGAATCCACAATAATTTTGTCGCCCACCTTACACACTGATGCAATTGCTGCATAAATTCCGCATGTTGCACCGCCGGTCAGATAAAATGATTTATCCGCACCAAAAATGTTTGCTACAACTTTTTCACTTTCCAAAACAATGCTTTTGGGATTTAAAATCTGATCGGTTTCATCAAGTCCGGAAACATCAAATCTGCAAAGACTTTCTCCCTTAATTCTTACACGCCCTTTGTGACCGGGGGATGTGAATTGGATTCTGTGTTTTGATATATATTTCATTAGACCGTTATAAATCGGTGGTTTCATAGGTTTATCTCTCCTGAATCTGTTATTTCAATAATCCTGTAAGTTTCTTTGATGCACTCAATTTGATAGCTTTGGTTGAGTCAACATCTTTGTAGACAATATAATATGTATTGTTTTTAAGACCCGGACGGGTAAGGTTTTTGATTCTGCCTTTGTGACAGTCTTTACATTTTCTCTTTTCTTTTGTTACAACTTTTATATTTCCGATAGCCACAAGAGCAGCAATTGATGAACGCTTCGAAAGAATTTTTCTCACCGTCAACTTGTTTTCAAAAATTTCATACTCAAATTCTGTAAGGACTTTTGTTATTAAAAACCAGCCAAACCACACGGTTTCCAAAAGACAGATAATCTGCATGACAAGAGGGTTTTCAAATTCAAAAAGTATTTGAGAAATCCCCCAAAAAACTGTAAATACATATGTTCCGAAGAACCAGATAACAACGGCTAAAATAGGGTTTACGGAACTTTTGACTTTTTCTTTATACATAGTTTTCACCATATATTCCTCTCACAGATACTTCACCTGAATTTACTGCCACAACCTCTGAATTTTCTTTTTGAATATTCAATGAACCATCGTTATTGATTCCGGTGCAAAGACCGGTAAAACTTTCGCCCGTTTGCGCATATATGGCACGGACACGAGAACTAATGGTTACACAGCGACCGGAATAATCCTCCGGTATTTTTGTTTTGTCTGACATAATACAATCCTCTATAGATTCAAAAATGTTACACATCAGACGATTTTCATCAACTTCATTTGAAATTATATTTTTTATTGATGATGCGTAGGGGAGATCATCGGGAAAATAAGAGTTGTTTGCATTGATGCCTATCCCCACATTGATATATTCAGCATTACCATCTGTAAAAACTGCTTTTGTAAGAATTCCGCAAAGTTTTTTTCCGTCTTTTGAAATTATGTCATTGGGCCATTTTATCAGACAGTCAACATTTTTTTCTATTGCCTTCTGCACCCCAAGGGCACATATGATAGTGGAAAACTGTATGTCGGGTATGAAGTGTTTTGCAGAAAGAATAATTGAAAAATACAATCCACCCTTTGCAGATTCCCATTTTCTTCCAAGACGTCCTTTCCCTTGAGTCTGCTCATTTGCAACAATCACAAGACCGTCGGAAAGTTCAACCTCGTTTGCTTTGTCAAAGGTGGATGTAACTTTGTCAAAGTGAAGAATTTTTCTTCCAACAAATTTTGAATTCAGAATTTTCAACGTGTCAGATACGGAAAAAATTTTTTTCTCACTCATCATCATTCACCTTTTTAATCTCCGCTTTCATATTTCCGTCGTCTTCTATGGTGATTTCACCATAAGTATATCGGGCTCCGGGATTCATAACCAACAGACCATCGTTTTCAATATATGCATTGTGGGTGTGCCCGAAAAGTACTATGTCACATTCTTTTTTTATGGCAGTTGACCTTAAAAGTGCAAGTGAACTTTTCACATGAAACTTATGACCGTGACACACAAAGAATTTTTTTCCTCCAATGGTGAATGTTCTCTCATCAGGGAAGGATGCATCCCTTGTCCACGGGTCATTGTTGCCTTTTACAAATATGAATTTTTGCCTTGGGAAAATGTTTTCAAGGTCTTCGCAATCTCTCACAACATCGCCAAGATGTATGCAATAATCATATTTTTTTGTTTCCAACAGTTTCACAGCATTCATGATTTGCCCGTGGGTATCGCTTATGACAAGTATATTCAAAATGGTTCACCTCGCACACAGATAATTAATTATAACAGAAAAATTCTGTTAATGCAACTGTTTGAATGAGAGTGTTTGTATAAAAATTTATGAAAATTAATCCATAAAAGATTTTGCATGAAAATAACAGCATTTTAAGTTCGCATGCACAGTAGTGTTCAGGCGGAATATGAAACAAAATGCGTCATTACAAAAATCTTTGCATATGATGCTCCTGCAGCTTCTGATTTTGGAATAATTAGGGTTGGTATCATTTATGGTATCAAAATATCATTTGACGTTGAATTTGCAAGTATAGTATGGTAGAATAGATTTAACAAAGTTAAATCTATTCAGCGATATAAAATTCCTGCGGAATTTGCCATATGTACTATGTACGTAATATATCTTCGAGGTGTGGAGTTATGAAAAAATATAACAAACTATTATTTGTTCTTTTGATTGTAATATGCAGTTTATGCATTTCTTTTTCAGTATCGGCAGACTTTGATTCCGACGTTGTGGTCAGCCTTCAGATAAATGACCCGATAATGGAGGTAAACGGCATCGAACAAGAAATAGATGTCGGACGCGGAACTGTGCCTGTGGTGACAGAGGGCAGAACCCTTGTTCCCATAAGGGCAATTATCGAAGCCTTTGATGGTGTTGTTGGTTGGGATGCTGCTGCACAAACAGTTGAACTTGTCATGGACGATGACGTTATAACTCTTGTTATCAACAGTAAAACGGCATATCTTAATAACGAATCACACACACTTGACGTGGCGCCTGTTGTCATAAACGGACGTACAATGCTTCCCATTCGTTTCATAGCAGAAAGTTTCAATCTTGGTGTGGCATGGGAGAGCGATACGCAGACAGTCACAATAGTCCGAAACTCTTTTGATGAATATGAATATAACCGCTTGATGAGCATGGTTCCTGCATATTCAGGTTCGCCATATGTTAAAATCAACAACGGAACGCCATTTTTCAAAGAATATGAAATTATCGGCGGTTCATTTGAATATTACAGCAAACTTGATGAGCTTGGCAGATGTGACGTGACAATGGCATCCATATCGGAAGATATTATGCCTGCAGGTGAAAGGGAAAGCATCAGTTCCGTAACTCCCACAGGGTGGATGAACAAGAAATATGATGTTGTGTCCGGCGGATATATTTATAATCGCTGTCACCTGATAGGTTATCAGCTGACGGGAGAAAATGCCAATGAAAGAAACCTTATAACCGGCACAAGATATCTTAACATTGACGGCATGCTTCCTTTTGAAAATATGGTGGACGATTATGTGGAGGAAACGGACAATCATGTAATGTATCGTGTGACTCCGGTATTTACTGAAAACAATCTTGTGGCAGATGGGGTGCTGATGGAAGCATATTCTGTTGAAGATGCAGGTATTGGTATTTCTTTTTGTGTCTATTGTTATAATGTTCAGCCACAAATTTATATTGATTACAAATCGGGAGATAACTACCTTTCGGGCAACACGCCGTCTTATGAGAATGTGAATATTCCCGAAACACCAAATTCGAATAATACGGGTAAAATATACAGAACTTCCACGGGAAAAAGATACCATTTAGACCCGGACTGCGGAGGAAAGAACAGTTATGAAACAACATATGAAGAAGCAATAGCTTCAAAACTGACACCTTGCCAAAAGTGTGCGGCATAAAATTCTGTACCAAACACAAATTGTACCGGGAGACAAATGTTGTCAGATTACCGTTAATCAGTTTACAAGTAATGAACAAAATTATTGCATAAACGAATATGGAACTGTAATCCCGGAGGGTTATAGTTATATTTACGAATATGCACCCCGAAAGTATCTTTGGGGTGCATCAGCGTGTCGATAAAATCGACACGCTGGGAGACTTTCGCAAACGGTCGCAGGCAAGGAAGAGCGAAGCAGACAGTACGATGGTACGGCAATGAGCTCTGACGAAGCAAGCAAAGTGCCTTAAATCAAAACTTTTGGAAACTATGTTTACAAAAGTTTCATTAATGACTATTTACATCTTG
>JAZONV010000021.1:0-36227 GCA_045654685.1 Clostridia bacterium
CAAGAGTGCAAAGCACGATTGGGAGGTGGAACTTATGGCAAAACGTCCAATGAGCGGAGCACCCTCTTACGGTGCGAACGCGAATTGCTGACGTTGATGGCCATGACAACGAAGTTGTCATTTCATGGCGAAGCCATTTCATGTGCAGAAAGGCACATTTCATTCGGTGAGTTTGTCATGCAAACTCACCGCTAAACTCCCGTTTATAATGACAAAAACAATTTTTGATTTGTATTTTGAATCTTCCCTTATTTGAGATGATTTTCAATAACTTTTTTAAGTCCTTCAATACATCTTTCAATATGTACTTCTTCCCAGGAGGGGTGGAGGAAAAGACTTACGGTCTGTGCACGCAGAGCATTTGCGTTTTTGCAAAATACCTTGTCATACTGAACGGATTCGGGATTTGTATATTCTTTTGCTTCAAAGGGGAATTTTGCACTTCCGAAACCGTTGTGTTCTCTGTATGCTTTTTCTTCATATGCTTCGGGCCACTGGATTCCGTAGCAAGGAATTGACTCTTTTCCAAGATCTTTTACGATGGTTTCTGCATCGCAATCAAGAACTGAAAGGTCTAAAAGAATTGGATACCACCAGTAGGAGTTCTTTCTTTCTTCTGTGTTAACGGGAAGTTTTTTGATTCCTTTCATACCTTCAAATGCTTCATCATACATTTTTGCATATTTAAAGCGGCGTGCAAGGTTCCAGGAGTCAAAACGTTTGAGTTCATTTATGCCGATTATGGACTGGATTTCTGTCATACGGTAGTTAAAGCCCACACGGTTGTGAATGTAGGGGAGCTTTTCTTCAAGAGCCAGCATATTCATTCTCATTTTTACGTCATATCCGTGGTCTCTGAAAGAACGGCATTCCCAGCCGATGTCTTCATTGTTGGTAACAACCATTCCGCCTTCGCCGCCTGTGGTGAAGTGCTTGCTCTGACAGAATGAGAAACATCCCACATCACCTATGAGACCTGCTTTTGTACCTTTAAATTCACCGCCAAAGCACTGTGCACAGTCTTCAACAATTTTGAGATTGTGTTTTTTTGCAATTTCAAGAATGGGGCCCATATCTGCCACGATTCCATAGAGGTGAACAACGATTATTGCCTTTGTTTTTTCAGTGATAAGAGGCTCGATTGCATCAGGGTCAATTGTGTGGTCATCTGTTACATCTGCAAAAACAGGGATTGCACCTGCCTGTACAACAGAGAATGATGATGCAATAAATGAATAGGATGGAACAATAACTTCATCTCCGGGTCCGATTCCGAGGGAAGCGAGTGCAATGTGAAGTGCGGCTGTACCGTTTGTGCAGGAGATTGCCATTTTTGCACCAATCCATTTTGCCCACATTTCTTCAAATTCCATACCCTTTTTGCCTGTCCAGTAGTTAACTTTTCCGTTTTTGATGGGTTCTAAAACGTCTTCTAATGTTTCGGGAGCAAACTGAGGCCACATTGGAAATCCGATTTCTTCAATGCCCGCTCCGTTCATTACGATTTCTTTTTCTGCCATAATTTTATCTCCTTATTAATTTTTATACAAGAACTAACTTGAGTTCATTATAAGGAGATATAAATTTTTAGTAAATGAGTAATAATTCTTAGAAAATATGTAATTGTTCATACGCAAGCCAAACATAAACTTATTTCGTAAAAACCGGGCTGAGCCTGCACCGGGGTCGCGAACATAGTTTGATATACATCTCGTCTCGCGAACTAAATACTGCGTAAATTTCTATACACAAAAAAGCAGAATTTTAAAATTAATCATTTTGGAATTCACTTCTGTATTTTGTGGGCGTAACATTACAGTATTTTTTGAAAAGCCTTGCAAAATATGATGTGTCGGTAATGCCGAGTTTTCTTGCAATCTGTTCAATGGGCATATCGGTTCTTGCAAGCATTCCCATTGCTTTATATATCTTCATTCTGTTAAAATAGGTTATGGGGGGCAGACCGTAGTTTTTCTTGAATCTTTTTATGAAATATGTGGTCTTCATATGAACCAAAGATGCAAAATCCTCGGTTTTCAAATTTTCATGGCAGTGGTGGGACATATGGTCTATAACAGGCTTGAAAAACTGACTTTCCGCTCCGCTCACTTTTTTTCTTTCTTCGGCATACATACGGATAATGTTTATGATGTTCGCGCACCAGCCAATGTCATATAGAGGATTTTTAAAAAGTTCCTTTCTGTGAGAACTTTCAAACAGAGTGCTCATTTTTTCGCTGTTGGGTATGGTGACAACAAAGTTGTCATCGCAAAGCCCTAAAAGTTCCATCAGATTTTCACCCCCCGATGTGGCAGAAAATGCCATTTCATACATGGAAAATCTCTCTGATGCGTGAGTGTATGCTCTCACCTTGCCTTTTGGAAGATATGCAAGCTGACCGGGTCTTATTATATAACTTTGGGAATCAACACTGAGAAAACATTCTCCCTCTAAAACCCAGAAAAACAAATCGTTTGTTCCCACATGTCCGATTGCATCCCCTTTCCAGACAATGGGGGGAACATACAGGCATATTTCTATGGGTGTGACAGACAGTTCGTTAAGAGAAAAAAAGTCTTTCATAAAAAGCCCTCCAATATTGTTATGTGATATGCAAAAAAATCCTGGTCAAAAATTAACTTCTTGATATATGCGTGTTTTTAGGCGAATTAAAAGTGCAAAATTGTCTCAAAGAAGATAATTTTATCTCTTTACTTTTGTAATGATAGCATAATATAATTACAGTGTCAACATAGGATTTTTTAATTATTTACAAGACATAAACAAAAATTAGCAAAAAACACTGCCAAAAGTGGACAAAATCTTAATTTCTTTATACTTATTACTCTTGTATAATGATTTTGTATATGATACACTGTAGTAAATGGGCAGAAAGCTTGCAAAGGAGGAATTTTCAACGTGAAATATCTCACACTTGAAGAAAACGCAAAAAGAATAAAAAATATTAATGACGCTCACAGAGAAACGAAGGCATATACTGTTCGCCACAGAATAGACGACTATATGCCCGGTCAGGCAACCTACAGCCTGGGGGATTATCCCGAAAAGTTTTCCATTGAGCCAACGGAATATGATTATAATCTCTTAAAGAAACTTTCAGACAGCGGAGCAGAGCTTATTCAGATTCACGAGGAATGGAATGATGCACTCCGCCATCTTGGTGCAGATAAATTCACAAGCCACGATGAAAAAGGTCTTCATAATTTTGTTGACCTTTGTCACGATTTCAACTTGAAAATTCTTCCCTACATTTCCACAGGATATTTTAATGAATATGACCCTGATTTCAGGGAAGATTTTGCAAAAGGCCCCTACAATTTAAGAGAACTTTATTATTCTTTCAGAAGATGCTGTGCAGGAAGTGCATCCTGGAGAGAGTATCTTTTGCCAAGAACCTTTCAGGTTGTGGATGAATATGGCTTTGACGGAATCTACAACGACTGGGGATATGACGGATATCACATAGCCTGGGAAAAAGGCGACTATGATGAAAACGGAATATATGACATTCCCTATGACCCTGAAATTGAAGACCTTTTGTGCCTTATATATAACGAAGTGAAAAAAAGAGGGGGCATATATAAGCTCCACTGCGGAGGAAACAACGCTCCCAACACCAAAGACAAGGTCTATGACTATTTGTGGATTGGTGAGGCTGTGGATGCAAAAGGTGTCGGCGTGGGAAAAACCTATGCGCCCTACATCATTCCTTGCCACCACATGAGTTTTTCAAAAGATGGTAAAAAGACAAACTATTATGCGAAAACAATTCCTTTTTTACAGTTCCCCCTTTTAAAAATCGGAAGACCAATGACGGGAGGCGCCTACAGTGAGGCGCTAAATAGCCCCGACATCACCATGTATCCCCATCCCGATGGCGGAAAGTGGTTTGAGCAGGAAGTGTATGAATATATGCAGACACATCCCGAAGGCCCCTATGTATATTCTCTCTGGTCATCAATTCCCGATGACGTGACAGAGTTTGACACCTGGGAAAAATATCTTTCCCTCTACAAACCCATGGTCACACAAAGCAGTGTTTGTTACATAGAAGTGAGAGAATCGGAAGAAATACTCTCAAAAATCCCCCAAGATGTGTATGCATCATTATTTGTTAATGAAAATATGTATTTTGTCATATCAAATCTTGGAAAAGAGCCTTATGAAATTACCTTGAAAAGCACCTGGCGTGACAGGGAAAAGGGTGATGTGGGAAAAACATTTAACATACTTCCCGGACAGATAATATTCTTAATTAAAGAAGATTGATTTTTGAAAAGAGAGATTTTATGTTTGGAAAAATATCACAATCCAATAGCCGTTTCTCTGTTGAGTTAATAGTCAGCACATTAATAAGAAACATAGATGAAATCTTTGATTATCCCGGTGATATGCACGACTTTTGGGAAATGGTATATGTTATGGACGGCAATGCCACCATAACAGAAGATGAAAATGTATATCTTATGACAGCAGGGAACGTGATTTTCCATCGTCCAATGGAGTTTCACAAATTATATATCCAGAGTCATCAGAATTCTCCCACCAAGATAATGATTATTTCTTTTAAATGTGTGGGTGATGCCGTAGACAGTTTGGGTGACGGAATTTTTGTGCTGGATGACAGATGGAAAAACGAAATAATGAATATGTATGAAACCATAATGAGCACATACACATGGGCGGATAATGAGGGACTTATCCTGAGAAATGCTCCGGAGTCAAACCCAAAAAATCTCGATGAAATGATAGTTCAATCAAAACTTACAGTTATGCTTCTTGACATGGCAAAGAACCTTTCGCCGATAAAATCGGAAGATTTTCAAAAAAAGGTGTCGGCAGGGGTATACAGTTACAAAAGAATAATGGGAATTTTAAATGAGCATATCTATGAGAATTTGTCTGTGGATGATATTGCATCTATCAGTTGTATGAGCAGAAGTAATGTTCAAAAACTCTTTAAAACTTATTCAGGATGCGGAGTGATGCAACAGTTTAACAGAATTAAAGTTGCAAAGGCAATGGACCTTATAAAGGCAGGAATGAACATAAATGAAATTTCTTCCCGTCTTGCCTACACAAGCCCCAACTATTTTTCTGAAGTTTTTAAACGTGAAGTGGGAGTCCTTCCGTCAAGATTCAAACAGCAGGTGCAAAGGTTCGTAAAGCAGTCGGATGCAAGGAATGGATATATAATAAAATAAAATGTGCCGGGCGGCACATGATAAAGGCATATCATTTGTTGAACCCAATGTTCAACGAAAGCGGGAGGGTAATAATATGAAAAAATTAATATCTTTAATCCTTACCTTTTGTATGGTTTCTTCCCTGTTGCCGACATTTTCGGCACATGCCGCAGAAAATGACAGTATTCCTACGGAAAACGGAACAATATATGAAAGTGTTGTTCCGACATTTACAATGGATTCGGGAATTTCTTTTGATGAAGCGTATAGGTCTGTATCCAACGCTCCGGATGGCAAAGAAAACATAGCACAAATTATTGACCTTTCAGATTCCCCAAACCCTCAAGATGCCTCTCACGGAAATGTGGCACATCTGAAAATCCACGGGAATCCGGGAAAGTACAGCAATGCAGGATACACCCTTTCCCAGAGAACCCTATTTCAGAAAGAGCCATATAGCAGTAGTGAAGTGGTTTCATTTTCTTTTGATATAAATGTTTTAAAGATGGAATCGGAACCTGTGGGTATTCTTGGCTATATTGCAGATGTGACCTACACAGGATTTAGTTTTGAAGGTGAAAATCTTTATGTTTCCACCGATTTTGGCAAAGGCGCTACAGATAAGGCATCAAGAATTACCATTCCCATGAAAAACGGAACATGGCACACTCTTGAGTACGTTTTTGACGACAGAGATGACATCATATATCACATTGTAGACGGAGAAATCTGCTCCGAAGTACCCTTTGTCGGTACGGGAAAAACCCTTGACCTTGAAACAGAGAAAGGGAAAAAATTCTATCCCGAGTTTTTCCTCAGACAAAACTTTGGTGAGGGGAAAGAGTGCGAGGTATACATAGACAACGTGAAAATTCTTTCGGGGAAGTCTGTGTCGTTATCACTTTCTGTACCCTCAATTGCTCCCGTTGGCTCAAAGATTGAACTCAAACCCCAAATTGCGGGCGGAGACGGACTGAAAATTGCATATTATATTAACGGCAAAAGGGTTAACTCTTCAAAAAGAACAGTTTATGTAACCATTCCCAAAGAGGGAGAAAACATCATAGAAGCACATCTCACAGATGGAAACGGCAATATTGTTATATCTTCCGGAAAAAAATGCGTAACGGGAGTTCTTATGAACATCAAAAATGTTCACAAACCTCTGACAATGGAGACGGGCGCAAGTTTTTCAAGTGAATATCGTTCGTTGTCGGGCTCTCCCGAGGGATTGGAAAACATTGCGGAAATTGTTGACCTTTCCGGATCTTCATTCCCCGAAGATGCAGCCCACGGCAAGGCGGCACATCTGAAAATCCACGGAAATCCGGGGCAAAGAAGCAGTGCAGGCTATTCTCTTGCACAAAGAACAATCTTTCGCACAGAGCCCTATGATAAGACGGACATAATTTCCTTTTCCTTTGATATAAAGGTTGAAAAGATGGACGAAATGCCTCTCCCCCTTCTTGGATATATTGCTGACACATACTATTGCGGTTTCAGTTTTGAAGGGGAAAATCTCTACATTTCAACAGACTTTTCAAAGGGTGCACAAAGCAAAAATTCAAGAATTACTCTTCCCATGAAAAACGGAACATGGCACACCCTTCAATATATTTTTGACGATAATAATAAGATAATATATCACCTTGCAGACGGAATTATGTATTCCGCCGTTCCTTTTGAGGGAACAAGCAAAACTCTTGACCTTTCATCTGAAAGAGCAAAAAATTTCTATCCCGAGTTTATTTTGAGGGGAGATTTTGAGTCGGGAAAAGAGTGCGAGGTATATCTTGACAATATTAACATTTCCTACGGAGCAGATCTTGACGGCATTTGCAAAAATCTCACCATGTTCAGCGGAGATATCTTTGCCATGGGTCTTGATGATGTGAATGTAGAAGATGGCATTGAACTTGCCTTTGATGTGGCAAATGCAGCACAGGGAAAAGAGGTTTTGTGCATCGCAACCCTTTGCAAATCATCAGACAAAAGTCTTTGTGATATTGACCTGACCCCCGTAACCTTTGAAGAAGACGAGGAATGGAAAGAGGCAAGACTCATTCTTGATTCCCTTCCCGAAGACATAAACGGTGAGGACTATGAGCTTTGTTTGTTAATTTGGGAAAAAGATACGCTCAAACCCCTTATAAAAAAAGAAATCCTCACCCACAAAGAGGAATTCAAAAACCCTGCCGCCAAAAGCAATGTTGTGAAAAACGGCTCATTTATGATAGAAGCAGAAGAACTTGAATATTCCCAGGATGTTACAATAATCTCTGAACCCGATGCATCGGGAGGACTTGCTCTTAAGTCAACAGCTGCCGCATTTGCTCCAAATCATGAAGATGTTGAAAATGTTGCAATGAGTTTGAACATTGAAGTTCCCGCAATGGAAGAGGGACAGTATTCTCTTTGGATGAGAGTTAAATGTACAAGTTCGGCAAACTATTCTTTCTGGGCAAAATATACCGGATACGGTGACTATAAGGCACGCTACATAAAAATCAACCCCGATTATCAATGGGTAAATGTTGCAAGTGGATTCTATAGTGGCAACACCTTTGAATACAAAATAAAACACAGAGATCCGGGATTCAAAATTGACAAATTCGTATTTACACGAGACCCCGATTTTAATCCCATGAACATAAATGACATTCCAAACCCTGTGGCACCGGGACTTGCAGACCCTGAATCACTCTATGAAGCACCGCCGGTGTTCCCACCCGAAAACACTCATCCCAGACTTTTGGTAACAAAAGATCTGATACCCGAATTGAAGAAAAACGCAAGCCACCCTGCTCTTGAACCAATCTACAAAGAAGCCAAGAGAAGGGCAAATCTTGAAATGAACTGCAAATTGCCTGATAAAAACGGAGAGAACAACATCAATCTCTACCTTGTATTTGACATTGAGTGCAGAGCATATATGTACCTTTTGGGTGAGGTTGACAAGAACCACGCAAAACAGACGGTTGAATATGTGAAAGACCTTCTTTCAACAGTCACATGGGACAGATCTGTGGGAGATATAACCCGAAGCATGGGAACACTTATTGCCGCATCTGCCATTGTCTATGACTGGTGCTATGATGTTCTGACAGAAGAAGACAAGCAGGAAATCATAGGAGGCATAAAAAGAACAGCAGGGCAGATGGAAATAGGCTATCCTCCAAAGACCTACGAAATATTTGCAGGTCACGGCGGTGAGGGTGAAGTTTTGTATTATCAGCTCGCCTCGGCAATTGCAGTCTATGATGAAGACCCTGATATGTATAACTATGTTGCGGGACTTTTGTTTGAACATATGTTTGACTCAAGAAAACTCTTTACACAAACCGGAAGCCACCCTGCAGGAAGTGCCTATGGTGCAGTTCGTCTTGCCTGGGAACAGCTTTCTTCCATAGTCTTTGACCGTATGGGATATCCGGGAGTTATGGGAGAGTATATGGACAAAACATCTATGAGATGGATTTATGACAGACTTCCAAACGGATATTGGTTTGAAGACGGAGATTCCTGGATTTCAATAACCAAAAGTCAGGGTCCTGTCTATGACTATAATGCATATCCCACCATGCTTTACGGAGCATATCACAATGACAATAAATATCTTAGAGGGGAATATTTAAGAGAACTTTCTCTTAAAGGATATGCCGGCGGAACTGATATTTACAACAATGCAGTTCTCACCCTTGTAACTCTTAATCCCTCAAAAGGATATATATACCCCGACGATGAAGGAAAAGAACTTCCCCTTTCATATTTCACATCCTATCCTCTCACTCAAGGCTTTATGAGAACATCATGGAAAGAGGGCATAGATTCAGAGACCGCTGTTGTTTTTATGAACGGTCAGGAAAAATTGGTGGGCGACCACGACCATGAGCATTCAGACATCGGAAACTTCCAGATTTACTATAAAGGTGTTCTCACAGGCCACGGCGGTACCTATGCAGGTGTAAATGGCGGCTGGGGAGCAGAACATAATTATAACTACTACAGAAGAACAATCTCTCAAAACTGTCTCACAGTTTTTGACCCCAATGAAGTCTTTTCTCATCAGTTCCGTCCCGATTATGTATTTTCAAATGACGGCGGTCAGAAAATAGAGAAAGACACAAACTTCCTTCCCCAGTTCCTTTCTCATCCCGATGAGGCAAAGACCGAAGGAAAATATGCCGGTCCAAACAAGGAAACTCCCGAATTTACATATCTTAAAACAGACCTTACCAATGCATACTCGGAAAAAATCAAAGGCTACACCAGATCTATGGTTGCAATGAATCTTTTTAACAATGACTATCCCCTTGCCTTTATTTGTTATGATAACGTCACATCATCTGACAAAGATTTCAAAAAGACATGGAATCTTCAGTCCATTCATGAGCCTGAAATTGAAGGTAATCAGACGGTCATAAAAAGAAAAGAATACGGATATTCGGGACAGCTTGTTGTAAACACCTATCTCCCCAAAGATGATAACCTGACAATTTCAACAGTTGGCGGTGAAGGATTTGAAAGTTACGTTAACGGCGTGAACTATCCAAACCCCGACAAAGAAGGCTATGACCACGAACAATGCAACTGGAGAGTGGAAATATCTCCAAAGACAGCATCAGAAGATGACCTTTTCCTGAATGCGATGTATGTGACCGACACAAATAAAAATCTTCCCGAACTTCCCATGTTCATGGAAGAGACGGAAAAATTTGTGGGTGTTACCGTTATGGACAGGGTTGTGCTTTTTGCAAAAACAAGAGATGCAGTAGCAGATGGATTTGATCTTTGTGTGAGAGATAATGGTTATGACACAATGTGCGTTTTAATAACAGACCTCCAAGAGGGCAACTGGAAAATTTCATCAGGAAACACAAACCTTGTTGTGAAAGTTGATTCGGAGGAAAATGCTTTATACGCAAGACTTTCCCCCGGAGAATATTCCGTGACAAAAGCAGACGGTGAACCTCCACATGAAATTTCATACCCAAGGGATGAAAGAGTTGAAAGAGTGGGAGATGTGTATGTGTATGACGGCACAAGAAGACTTTTTGAATATACTAAAAACCCCACAGTTTTAAAAGATTCCGTTCCCTATCTTTCAAAGGAAGACATGGAGAAAAACGGCATGACAGTTCAAAAAGACGGAAACGAAATCACCGTTTCGGGAAAAGGACACACATTTGTTCTTACCATAAATTCAACCCTTTGCACAAAGAATGGAACAACTGTTACAATTCAGGGTGCACCTTTTGAAGAAAATGGCATTTTATATCTGCCTGCCACCGACCTTTCGGAACTTTTCAAAAGAAAATTCACCTATGATTCTCTTGCAAGAGTCATAAAACTGAAATAAAAAAGTATGGCTTTTGCCGATGGTGTTAAGAAACGCCTGAAAACTATAGTTTCAAAAATCATCAGGAAAGGGATGTTAACATATGATGAAAAAAATAATGGCGTCATGTATTGCAGGTTCGCTTTTGGTGTCTTCTTTTGCCTATGCATCACCAACAGTTGAACTTAAAGATGCCGAAAATAATGTTATAAAAGTTATAACATCTGCAAGAAAAGGAGAAGCCATATCCGTTCTCATAACAAATCCGGGATATGAAAAGGAAGAAGTTTTTGACAGCGGTGATGCAGTTTCCTACTACATAAAAACCGTTGCGGATAAAGATGATTTCTCAATAGACGTTCCCATGTATGACAATATGGGCCTGGGAGGTGGAGAATATGAAGTCATCGTCAGCAAAAAAGACGGATATGAATCCTCAAAATTCATGTTCTATTTTACGGAAGAAAAAGAAAGGGTCATCGGTCTTTTAAATGGTGAGGATATAATATCTCACATTGAAAAGGCATATGAAACCTATTCTCTTGCAGATTCTTCTGTCTTTAAAACAACCGACAAAGAAACTCTTGCAGACATTCTCTCTGCTCTTGCCCCCTTTGAGGCAGATGTTCAGAATATGTATAACATCTTAAGCGATGCCCTTTGCCTTGCGGCATATAAGGACGGAAACGAAAATCTCACAGCAGACGGGAAAATCAGTTTTGCCGATGCTCTGGGGCTGTCGGAAACACCTCTTTTTGCTGATTATCTTGAAAACCTTTCAGATGAGGGCGTGGAAAAGGTAAACAGCGGACTTCTCGGAGGAGACTATGAGGAAATATCTGACATAAAAGATAAGTTTGACGACCTTGTATTGACAAATCTCATTTGCAACTACAAACACATGGGATTTGGCCATGTTCAGGAATTTCTTTCAAAATATAAAGAAGAGTATAAAGATGCAGGAATAGACGCCGATAAGATTTCAAAAAGCAAAAAAGAAAATGAAATCTGTCAGGCAATGCAGACAAGCAAAGCAAAATCTCTTTCAGACCTTAAAAAAATTGTTGACGCAAAACTCAAACCCTCGACAGATGGAGGCTCCTCCGGCGGTG
Organism: Clostridia bacterium; assembly: GCA_045654685.1. Classification (GTDB taxonomy): domain Bacteria; phylum Bacillota; class Clostridia; order UMGS1810; family UMGS1810; genus RGIG1828. Next base: position 11,658 of record JAZONV010000021.1, read on the forward strand.
GCGGAGGCGGTGGAGGCGGCGGAAGTTTTTCCACCGAAAAGCCAACGGGCGAAGTTGTGGGAGCGGTAACAGGCGGTGTGAATGATGATGGCGGATATGTTCCCAATCTCACAACACCCTTTGAAGACCTTGGAGATTTTGAATGGGCAGAGGAATCTGTTTCAAATTTATACAGAATCGGTGCCATAAACGGAAAATCAGAAAAAACCTTTGCACCCTCCGACACAGTTACAAGAGCAGAATTTGCAAAGATCTTAATTTCTGCTTTTTTCGGAACACCCCAAGAGAGCGAAGAAATTTTCTCTGACACAAAAGGCTGGGCAGTTCCCTATGTGACATATGGTGTTAAACATGGAATCATCAACGGGATTTCAGAGACAATCTTTGCTCCCGACGAAAACGTTACAAGAGAGCAGGCGGCATCAATTGTGGCAAGAGCTCTTAAAGCAAAAGGCTATGCATCCGAAAAGAAAGGAAAAGCATTTGCCGATTCAGACACCATCAGCGACTGGGCAAAAGAAGGCATAGACATGCTTTCGGGCGCAAAAATAATTTCGGGCAGAGGCTCTGATATGTTCTGTCCAAAAGATAATATGACAAGAGCAGAGGCTGCAAAAATCATATACTCTGCAATGAAACTTTTGGAAGGAGAGAAATAATGAATAAAAAAGTAATAATAAGTCTTTTTCTCATACTGACTCTTCTTTCGGGAATGTTTTGTATGAGCACAAATGCCAAAGAAGCACAGACGATTTCAGATTCACAGTCCAAGGACTTTGAATTTGCCGTATCTCTTGGCATAATTCCGTCAGATGTCGGAGCAAAAGAAGCAATTTCAAGAATCAATCTTGCAAGATGCTTTTCAAACATTATTTTGTCAGGGTCAGAGCCCCTGGCAGAAAAAAGTGCATATTTCACAGATGTTGACTATTCCCTTGCAGGATATGCAGACACGGTTTATGGCGCAAAAATCATGAACGGTATTGGCGGCGGTCTTTTTGACCCTAATGGATATATAACATACAATCAGCTTGCAAAAGCCATTGTATCTTTTCTTGGCTATGGGGAAAAAGCAGAAGCTCTTGGCGGATATCCCGGCGGATATCTGGCAGTTGCCGCATCCCTTGACCTGAATTTCGGCAATCCTCAATATGCCAATGACTATGTGACGGCAGAAGCTGTGGCATCAGCTTTTAAAAGTGCATTGAATGTGCCTGTTTTGGAGCAGGTTGAATATGCCGATACCTATACTTATGTAACAAGAGGCAGAGACTATCTTGAAAAATATATGCACATTCATCACCTCTGGGATGTGGTAAATGCTACCTACTGGTCAAATGCAATCAATTCCCATCCTGTAGCCTACAATGAAATCATTGTTGGCGAAACCCTTCTCACATTTGACATAAAAGCCTTTTCTCCCTCCAACCTTTTCGGTCAGAGAGTTGATGCCTACTATGCAAAAGAAGAGGGCACAAACCGCATGCTCTATATTGAAAACTATGACAACGAAGTATTAACCTACACATCAGATGTTATTGAAGGATTTTCAACCAAAGGAATTCTATATCTTGACGGTAAAAAAGAAAAGCACTTAAGACTTTCATCAGATGTTAAGATTTTCTATAACGGTGCTCTTTGCAAAACCTATGATGAGAGCATCTTCACACCCTGGAGAGAAAGGGGACTTGACGGAAATCTTTCTGTCATAGACAACAACTGTGACGGTGCATATGATTTTGTTCTTATTGAAGCATATGAATCCTTTGTTTTTGATACACTCATAGACAATATCATCTACCCCAAATACAGAGGCACAACCGTAATTGACCTCAATGGCTACTATGACGGAAAAGACGCACTTTTCACAAACATCAAAGGTCAGCCTGTTTCTGTTTCTTCTTTGGAAGAGGGAGTAATCTTAAATGTGTTCAGAAAAGACAAAGGCCCCGGAATCCCCGAAACAGAAGGAGTCAAAGACGGCATAACAAAAATTGTTGTTTCCGTTGATTCTGCGGTGGGAAATCTTGATGGATATGAAATTGGCGACGACAAACTCATCCTGACCATTGGGGGAACAGAATATACATCATCCCGTTCTCTTTTTCTAAGTTCCGAATTTGATAAGCTCAAAATAGGCGGAAAAATGAAAATCATGTTCAACAAAGACGGTCTTGTTTCAGACATTGACTTTTCAGCCTTTGAAATGATTTTCAATGGCTATCTCACCGACATAAAATCAGGAAAAGGTTTAGAGGGCGCTGACAAAATGATGGTGAGAATGTTCACAGACGGTGCAGTTTTTGAATCCTACACCCTGTGTGACAAGCTTGAACTCTACATAGGTGATGCAAGAGAAGTTATAAAAGGAAAAGACATAGGTCTCTATCTTGGAAAAGAAGAAAGCGGACTTGTTGTACGCCAGCCTGTGAGATTTAAGAAAAACAGAGACAACAAAATAGAAACTCTGTATCTTACAAATCCTTCCGGCGAAGAATGTGACGGGCTTTTTGCATTCCCCGAAAGTTCCTATTCAAAAACTTCCGAATATCGTTCGGGAAATACAAGAAGTTTTGCAGGGAAAATCCTCACAAATCCGCAGACATCAGTCTTTGCAGTACCTTCCGAGGCAAAAAGAGATGATGAAACTCTCTATACAATCATAACCCTTGCAGGAAGCCATTCCTACACCTTTGAAGCATACGGCTTTAAAAAGGACAGCAAAGTTGCTTCTTTCATCATCATTCCCGATTCTGATGTTTCAAAGCCCTACACCGAAGAGAGTGCAATGTTTATGATTGACTCTGTATCGGAAGTGATAAAAGACGGGGACGAACTTGTGAAAATCAGCGGAATGTATAAGGGAAGTCCTGCAGAGTATTATGGAGAAAAATCCACCCTTTCAATAGGCGAGGGGGGAACATTGCCAAAACAAGGGGACATTATCACCTTTGAAATAAACACGGAAGATTTGATGGTTAATCCTCAACTCATATTTGTTCAGGAAACAAGAAGTTTCCCCGGCTACACTTCCAACCCAACAGCGGCTCAATATGAGACAAGAACAAGATTTATCTACGGAAAAATCATCTGGGCAGATGATGAAAGTATGATAATAAGGGCAGAAGATGAAGAAAACGAAACAGTAACCATCGAAACATATATGAAGTCTGCATCTGTTCCCACCTACAGATACGAAAAAGTAAGTTCAAAACAATCCAAGGTGAGAAAAGCTTCAGGCGAAGAACTTCGTGCAGTTCCGGGAAGTCTTATGTCAGAGCAGAAAGTTCTGATATACACAAAATCCGGCGATATGCAGATGATTGCCATCTATGATTAATGAGAAGGGGGATAATAGCTATGAAAAAATTTATATCAATATTTCTTTTGATTTGTTTAATGTTTTCACAGATAAACGTGTCCGCCTTTGAAATGGAATATTACGGACTCATAAAAAATGAAAATCTGATTTTGCCCGAGGCAAAAATACCTTCTGTGAGAGGCGGAAGCCTGATAGTTGAAGCAGAAGACATTGAATATTCTCAAGAGGCTGCAGTAATTTCGGAGCCTGATGCATCAGGCACATTGGCACTTCTTTCTACTGCAACTGCATATGCAGGAACAGCAGATGAAGTGAAAAATGTTGAAATGCATTTTAAAGCACAGATTCCCGAAGAAGAAACAGGGGATTATTACCTTTGGATGAGAGTTAAATGTACAAATTCAGGTAACTATTCTTTCTGGGAAAAATATTCGGGCGTTGCAAGCTATAAGGTGCGCTACATAAAAGTAAATCCCAACTATCAATGGGTTCAGGTTGCAAAAGGAAGCTATGGCGGTGAAGTGTTTGAATATATGATAAAACACAGAGACCCGGGCTTTAAAATTGACAAATTTGTTTTAACACAAGATGCAACTTATGCACCATCAGGAAAAGACGATCTTCCCACCATGGAAAACCTGGAGGAGATTTCCTATGATGCACCACCATTCTATCCTCCTGCAAACACACATCCGAGACTTCTGGCATCAGAGGATATAATTCCGAATTTAAAAGAAAATGCCAAACATCCGGCACTTTCCACCATGTACAATCAGGTTGCCTACAGAGCAAATGTTGAAATGGACTGCAATTTGCCCGATAAAGGCGGAGAAAACAACGTTGACCTTGCACTTGCGTTCAATCTTCAATGCAGAGCCTATATGTATCTTCTCGGCGAAGCAGACGAAGACCACGCAAGAGAAACTGTTGCCCACACAAGAGATTTTCTGAATTCTCTCATCTGGGACAGATCCGTTGGTGACATCACCCGTAGCATGGGTACTGCAATTTCAGCCGCAGCCTTTGTCTATGACTGGTGCTATGATGTTTTAACCGATGAAGACAAAGAAGACATCATAAAAGGCATGAAAAAAACCATGAGACAAATGGAAATAGGCTATCCTCCCAAGACTTATGAAATATTTGCAGGTCACGGCGGTGAGGGTGAAGTATATTTCTATCAGCTTGCCTGTGCAATAGCCGTTTTTGACGAAGACCCTGAAATGTATAACTATGTTGCAGGACTCCTTTTCCAGCATATGCTTGATGCAAGAAAACTCTTTAATGAATCGGGCAATCACTCTGCCGGAAGTGCCTATGGTCCTGTTCGTCTTTCATGGGAACAGATTTGTGCAATAATCTTTGACAGAATGGGCGTTAAGGATGTTACGGGAAATAGCGTTGACAAACCTTCTATGAGATGGATTTATGACAGACTTCCCCACGGATTCTGGTTTGAAGACGGTGACTCATATCTCAACATCACCACAAGTCTCGGACCTTCCTACAACTTTACAGCATATCCAACATTCCTCTATGGTTCATACTACAATGACAACCAATACTTAAGAGGTGAATATATAAGAGAGCTTGCTCTGAAGAAATATTCTGCCGGTGCAACTCACTATGATAACGGTATTCTCACCCTCCTCACATTAGATCCCGGAAAAGGTTATGCATACCCCGACGATGAAGGAAAAGAACTTCCCCTTTCATATTTCACATCATATCCTCTCACAGCCGGATTTATGAGAACATCATGGAAAGAGGGCATAGACTCAGAGACCGCAATGGTATTTATGAACGGTCAGGAAAAATTAGTTGGAGACCATGACCACGAACATTCCGACATCGGAAACTTCCAGATATACTATAAAGGTGTTCTCACAGGCCACGGCGGAACATATGCCGGCGTAAACGGCGGTTGGGGCGCAGAACACAACTATAACTACTACAGAAGAACAATTTCTCAAAACTGTCTCACGGTTTTTGATCCCAACGAAAAATTCACCGTTGAATGGTTTGGAGACAAAGAATTTTCAAATGACGGCGGTCAGATGTTTGAGAAAAACACCAATTTCCTTCCTGAATTTCTCTCTCACCCCGATCAGGCAAAAACAGAGAGCAAATATGCAGGACCAAATGAGGAAACCCCCGAGTTTACATATCTCAAAACCGACCTTACAAATGCATATTCGGAAAAAATCAAAGGTTACACACGTCAGATGGTTGCCTTAAACCTTTTCAATACAGACTATCCACTGGCGTTTATCTGTTATGACAATGTGACATCATCTGATAAAAACTTCAAAAAGACATGGAATCTTCAGGCAATCAGCGAACCTGAAATTGAAGGCAATCAGACAGTCATCAAAAGAAGCGGATACGGACATTCCGGTGAGCTTGTTGTAAACACCCTTTTGCCCGAAGGAAATAACATGGTTATTTCAACAGTTGGCGGACCGGGATTTGAAAGCTATGTAAACGGAATCAACTATCCAAACCCCGACAGAGCAGGTCAGGATCACGAACAGTGCGACTGGAGAGTGGAAGTATCTCCAAAAATGGCTGCAGAAAGTGACCTATTCTTAAATGCAATGTATGTAACCGACACAAAGAAAAATCTTCCAGGTCTCTCCATGTATAAAGAAGATATGGGCACTTTCACAGGGGTAACAGTTATGGACAGAACAGTTCTTTTCTCAAAATCCAGAGAACTTAATTCTGCACCCATCAGCATCAACGTGAGAAATAACGGATATGACACAATGTGTGTTTTAATAACAGACCTTGAAGCGGGCAACTGGAAAATTACATCTGAGTCAACAAATCTTGTGGTGGGTGTAAAAGGCGAAGAAAACGCGCTCTATGCACGTCTTGCCCCCGGTTCCTACACCGTTTCAAAAGCAGACGGAGAGACCGCTCCCCAAATTTCATACCCAAGAGATGAAAGAGTTGAAAGAGTGGGAGATGTGTATGTATATGACGGCACAAGAAGACTCTTTGAATATACACAGCACCCAACAGTTTTAAAAGATTCAGTTCCCTACCTTTCCGAAGCGGATATGAAGAAAAACGGCATAACCGTACAAAGAGCAGGAAATGAAATCACCATCACAGGTGAGGGACATACAAAGGTTCTCACCTTGGGTTCAAATTCATGCATTGCAGATGGTGTCCCCTCAACTCTTGCAGGTGCACCCTTTGAGAAAAACGGCATACTCTATATTTCTGCAACAGACAATGCCGAAATGTTTACAAGAACCTTTGCATATGACTCTTTGGCAAGAATTATAAAACTTACCAAAAAACCCGAGCTCACAAAGTTCAGTTATGTGTTTGACGTGGAAAAGGTTGCAGAACCCGTATCCTATATGGAATCTTCAAATGACGGTAACACTCCCGAAAACCTCTTTGACTATAACTATGATACCAGATGGTCAGCAGAGGGCGGAAATGAATATATTATCATTGACTACGGCATAAAAACCAAATTTGATAAAATTCTGCTTTCTGTCTATGACGGTAAATCAAGAGGCATGATATTTGACATCTATGTATCTGACGATCAGGAAAACTTCACTCTTGCCTACACAGGTCAGACAAGCGGAACATCAAACGAACTTGAATCGTTCCCGTTGGAAGCATCAGGCAGATACATCAAACTCCAGGCTCACGGAAACACCGTTGACAAATGGAATTCCTACACAGAAATCATTGCACTTAAAAAATAAGGAGGAGAGCAAATGATGAAAAAAATATTATCTTTAATCACTATGGCATTTATCCTTATTCAGGCATTTGCCCTTCCTGTCTTTTCAGAGGATACAATCACCATTTCCTTTGACGGAGCATACTCTGAAAATACCCTGCCGGGAACATTGCTCAAAATTATCTGTGATGAAGACTTAGATGAAATGGGCGAAGTAAAATATTATCTCAACGGAGAGGAAACTTCTGTAGTTTCCTCCTCCGACGGATTTTTGATTGAAAGCCTTGGGGGCAAAAATGAAATTCAGGTAAAAGTTTTCTCCGGTGATGATTTGGAAAATCCCATTATGGTGTCAAATGTTTTAACAAAGGAATTTGCAGGCTTTGAAAAGGTGAGAGTGTTTGCCGAGGATGATTTCACCTTCGACGGCACACATCGTTATGACACAACACAGTTTTTTAACGTGAATCTTGCAGATGGAGAGTTTGAAAATGTTAATGACACTTTGAAAATCACGGCGTCAGAACGCCGCACACTTGGTCTTCCGGGAGAATCGGCCAAATGGACATTTCAGAATGAACTTTCAAAGGGCGGATGTATGTATCTTTCCTATGACATCAAAACTGATATGACAGCAAGAAAAAGACTTTTGTATGTGGACACCAAAAAGGGAAGTGTTGACAGCTACATAAACGGTCCTTTTTTGGAAACAGACGGAAGTTTAACAGGACTTCCTGCATCATATGAGAAGTTGAGAAACTTTGATTTTACGGGTGATGAATGGCACAACGTTAAAATTGTTGTGGACGTGGCAAATTTAATTTATGATGTATACATAGATAACATTCAGGTTGTAACAGACGGCGTTATGGATGCAAATTCCGGCACACCGGGATATGTGTATATCGCCCAGAACTGGGACAGAGTTCAGTCTGAATACTATCTTGACAATGTTGAAATTTCCCAGCTTGCAAAAAGTTATACAATCACCCCATATACAGAAATCAACGGCGAAACCACAGAGGGGCTTTCAGACTTTCCGTTGTCGGGAGGATGTGCAAAATTCGTATTTTCCGAACCCATGCCTGCATTTGTTGAAGACAATGTAACCTTCACGGTTGACGGAAAAGATGCGGACTTTGATTTCTATTTTGACACAGACGAAAACGCGGCTTTCATCACACCCCTTGCGGAATTTTCAGGAAGAGAAGAGTGCAGGGTTTCATTTGCAAATATGAAATCAAATCTCGGAGCATCATCTTTTGGTGACAGAACTTTTGTTTTCAATGTGTGTCCGCCGATATTCGGAATTGCAACCTCTGAAATTTCAGTATCTTCAGAGACTTCAACCCTTGATGCACAAGTTGTTATAAACAATTTGACAGAAGATGACAAAAATGCATCAGTTCTGATTTGTATCTATAAGGATTCAAAACTAATAAAGACATATTCAAAAAGCATTCAGGCATTTGCAGGAACAGGAGCAGAATGTGAAATAGAAGGCACTTTGCCTGAAGGATTCACAGAAGGTGAGTTTGAATTTGTGACATATCTTATGGATAAAGATACGTTCTTTGCAGTTGACTATATAAAAGGAGTCTGACATGAAAAAATATCTTCTTCCCCAAGGCGGAAATTTCTACAAAGCAAATCTTCACTGTCATTCCACCATTTCTGACGGTCAGAAAACACCGGAAGAAATTAAGGAAATATATAAAAGACATGGCTATTCAATCGTAGCCTACACAGACCACGATATGCTCATTCCTCATCACGATCTGACAGATGACACCTTCCTTGCTCTCACCGGCATAGAATATGGCGTTGAACAGCCTACCGACAAACCCGAACAGTATATGAAAGTGTGTCACCTTTGTTGTATTGCTCTTGAAAAAGACAATGAAATTCAACCCATGTGGCACAGAACAAAATATATCACCACCAAAAATGCGTGGACAAACAGAGAGTTTGTCAAATTCGATGATTCAAAGCCCGACTATGAACGCCGCTATGGCTCCGAGGGCATAACGGAAATGATGAACATAGCAAGGGATGAAGGATTTTTTGTAACCTACAATCATCCCGTCTGGTCTCAGGAAAACTATCCCGAATATATGGGGTATTCGGGAATGCACGCAATGGAGATATTCAACGGCGGAAGCCATGCGGCAGGCTTTGATGAGGAAAACTTCAGGGTGTATGATGATATGTTAAAGGGCGGAAAAAAGATCTATTGCATAGGAGCAGATGATAATCATTCCACCTCTGAAGACTCACCCTACACCGATTCCTTCAGGGCATTTACCATGATAAAAGCACCTGACCTTGAATACCGCAACATAACAAAAGCCCTTGAAGACGGCAATTTCTATGCATCTCAAGGGCCGGAAATATATGAACTTTTTGTGGAAGACGGAAAGGTGCACGTTGAGTGCTCTCCTGCTGTTAAAATTTATTGTAACCACGGCGGAAGACACGCTCAGGTGAAATATCCTAAAAACAGCGAAACCGTTACAAGTGCAGTTTTTGATATTCCCGAAGATTTTGGATATTTCAGAATTACTGTGATGGATAAAACAGGAAAAAGGGCCTGCACTAATGCATACTTCACGGAGTGAGGGGATGGAATGTAAAAATTGCCCGGCTCTATGCAAACGAACCCTCGACTCAAGCTTGTACGCCTTCGGGCACGCCCTGAAAACGAAAGTTTTCAGGGTTCTTTTTGCATATTCCGAACAATTTTCCCTATTCCATCAGACTGCAGAAATCAAAAGATATAACGGATGAAAAAATTGATTGATATGAATAAACGAACCCTCGACTCAAGCTTGTACAGCTTCGGACACGCTCTGAAAACGAAAGTTTTCAGGGTTCTTTTTACATATTCCGAACAATTTTTTCTGTTCCATTGGAGTTTTGAACTGTATAATAATGTAAATTGGAATTTATAGGTTTAATAAAACTATGCTAAAGAGAAAAAATGTCCCCCTTGCCTAAAGGGGGATGTCAATCCGAAAGGATTGACAGGGGGATTCTATGTGTACAATCATTCAAAAACGCAGTATTTGTACGTGTTTCTATGAATAATGAATCCTCCCGTCACGCTATCGCGTGCCACCCTCCTTTAGGCAAGGAGGGCTTTCGCTCTAACGTTTTTTCGCCATTATTAGCAAGATAAATTCCAATTTACGGCATAATTATGCTATATTGACTATATTTAAAATAAGGTGTATACTTACGATAATATAAAACATACATTTTGGGGGTACAAAATGAAAAACAAGTTTTTGAAATTGTTTGTTTTGTTAACATTTGTAATGTCTCTTCTCGTCATTCCAAATGTTGCAGATGCCGCTACATATAGCATATATACATATACCGTAAGCGGTAATGAAATCACAATTACGGATTGTAGTGAATCGGCTTCAGGCGCCATCACAATTCCCAGTGAAATTAATGGCAAAAAGGTGACAAGTATAGGGAATAGTGCGTTTTATGGCTGTACATCCCTGACCTCAATCACAATACCTGATTCTGTGACAAGTATAGGGGTGAGGGCGTTTTCTAACTGTACATCCCTGACCTCAATCACAATTCCGGATTCTGTTACAAGTATAGGGGATTATGCATTTTATAACTGTAAATCCCTGACCTCAATTACAATTCCTGATTCTGTGACAAGTATAGGATGGGGGGCGTTTTCTGACTGCAACAACCTGAAAGATGTATATATATCAGACATAGATACATGGTGTGGCATATATTTTAGTAGTTCCAGTTCAAATCCGTTATACAATGGTGCAAAATTATATCTTGATGGAAATCTTGTAACAGAAGTTGTGCTTCCTGATTCTGTGACAAGTATAGGGAATTGGGCGTTTTCTGACTGTACATCCCTGACCACAATCACCATTCCCGATTCTGTGACAAGTATAGGGGGTTATGCGTTTTATAACTGTAAATCCCTGACCTCAATCACAATCCCCGATTCTGTGACAAGTATAGGGAATGGTGCGTTTTCTGACTGTACATCCCTGACCTCAATCACCATTCCCGATTCAGTGACAGGTATAGGGCCAGATGCGTTTGAGTGGTGTACATCCCTGACCTCAATCACAATACCCGAATCCGTGACAAGTATTGGTGATGGTGCGTTTAGGTATTGCACTTCTCTGAAAACTGTTATGTATGGTGGTAGAGAAGAAGATTGGAATGCTTTAAAAGCATCTGCAGGTGAGGGTAACGAAATTCTTTTTAATGCCGAAGTAAGATACTTCATATCTGGTGATTTTGACAAAAATATAATCAGTGTTGAACCCGATTGTGCCGGTGCAGAGCCGGGAGATACAAATGTTGCATTTAATGTGAAGATTGCAATTTCGGATGATGTTCAAAATGCAATTTTGTATGTTAAATATCCGTCTTCAATGGAGCTGAAAAATGTAACATCTCCTTTTGACTATGTTGAAATACAATCCGAAACAAAAGATGGTGAATTCACTATTGCAGAAATCGCATTTATATATTCTTTTGTCGGAGATTCAATTCCGACATTGGAATATATGAACATTCTGAAATTGTATTTTGACATTTCAAAGTCGGCACTTCCCGGAACTGCAACAGTTGAAATAGCAAACGATAGCGTGCTTATGGGTGAAGAAGATTTTTCGTTTGATGTAATCGAGGGAAAAACACTTCAGATTAACCCCAAACTTGCCCGGTCCATAAGCATTATCGGAAGTTCAGAGATTATAGAACCGACAAAATATGAGGCAATTGTATATCCTGATGACACAATGGATAAAAGCGTTATATGGTCTGTTGATGATGAAACCATAGCAACAATAACAAATGACGGATATCTGATTCCGAAATTGAGCGGAACGGTAATAGTTACCGCAAAATCCGTTTCAAACCCCTCTGTATATGCAACCAAGACAGTATATGTCACCAAAAAAGCAGACATATCATCCGTCACATCAGACATTGGATACTGGATTGACAACTTTGAATCTTCCGACTATGATTATGAAATTGTTGCTGATTCAAATGTGACAGAAATCACATTTACAACCACATTTACGGGTGGTATGCTCAAAATCAACGGATCAACAGCTTTCAGCGGAAGAACAAAGACAATTCCTCTCACAGATGATGTTACAACAATCACCTTTGAGAGAACAAATGTTGCAAACTGTGCCGATTCTGTCTACACAATAACTGTTGTGAAAAGGGATGAATCTATGATTACGGAGATGATTTCCGAAAACAAAATCAATGTCACATTTAACAAATCAAAAATTCTCCCCTTCGAAAAGGCTAACCTTTTGGCGGTTCTTTATGACGAAAAAGGGAAACTGATTGATATTATCCCTGTTGAAGTTGCAAAGGATGATAAATATGCAGAAATTGAAATTGCACAATTAAATAACTGTGCAGAGTGCAAACTTATGCTTTGGGATTCTTTTTCAATGATGAAACCTCTTTGTGAATACGAAACAGTAGAAGGGAATTAACAGAATTTAAAACTAAAGGGAAACCGAGATTGCTTTTCGGTTTCCCTTTGATTTGTTAATGGTTGTTTCTTTAATTGTAATGTAAATTGGAATTTATCTCACTAATGATGGTGAAAAAAGGTTAGAGCGAAAGCCCTCCTTGCCCTAAAGGAGGGTGGCACGCGATAGCGTGACGGGAGGATTCAACTTGTTTAACGATAAAATCAAGTCAGGATCCAACTCTAAATTTCGAATTGGATCCTGAGTTAAATTAATTAACTATTTGATATTTTGCGTAATGCCCCTTTTGCACAATTTTCAAAACATTTGTGCCAACCAATTTTTTTATTAAATAATATGCCCTATCTTCAGAGACATGTAGCAGCTGCACCACATCTGATTTTGAAATAAACTCATTTTCTCTTGCTAAAGATTGAATTAGCTCTAAGTGGCGAGTTTTGTCAATATCTTTTTGCAAGACATATCCCATTCGCTGAGAATCATCGCTGTAAACTGAACGGGAAAGAATATATCCTCTTCCTTTTCCGTTTCCAAAAGCTTCAACCAACCCATTTTCTACCGATTTTTCTAAAATTATTTTTACAATAGTTTCTGTAAGATTTACAACCATTGCCAATTCTTCTACGGTTGCGCGAGGCACATCTTTCAATGCATTAAGAACTAACAATGTATTTATGGGTAGAGGTCTTCCTGTACGATTTTGCTCGTTTGAAATCATTCGAGCTATTTGAATATCAGGATTTGATTTTGGAATAAACAACGAAACTGTAACGGTTGTGGATGAAGAATAATCCGGCAACATACGACCGTATATTAATGAACCTTCATATATACGATCTATACCTCGACCGGTTTTTTCCGCTAAGCCAATTCGTTTAAGTGCATCAGCAAGTAATGGGTTCCTTCCGTGTGGTTCTGCAGTCAATAAATTTTGAACAGATATACCTTCGATAAACCCGCCGGGATTTGCTATGGTAAGTCCATCATCAGAAAATGCTACTCTTACTCTTCCCATCTTAGAATAGTCGCGATGACTATATGCATTGACAATAGCTTCACGCAAAGCTCGTTTATCAAAATCAGGAGCAGGCATTCTAAAAAGTCCAATTTCAATTTCACGTTCTTGATTCCATGCTTCTAAATAGGATGTCAGTTTTTCAATGGAAGCTAAAATTGGTAGAACAAAGTCGTCATTCACTCTAACATTTGTCCCTTCAGTGACCTGAAATGCAGAATGCATGGTAGGAACATGTCTTTTTAATGCATCAACTTTTCCAACCGTCAATACCCCGGCTATTGTAGGCAAAATTGAATCACCTACTTCTCGAACAAATCCAAGAGACTTAAGCAATTCTACATTTTCCAAATCGAGTAGTGTTTTATCCCCGTTATAAGCAAGTATCAATTTTTTTAATCGTTCTATTTCAATCGGATCCAAATCGTCAATTTTTGATTCTTGAATTGGAAGTGCTGTATAATCTAATAAGCGCAAGTCTGAAAGTCTTGTTGCTAATTCAAATGGAAACATTGGAGTATTTTCCGGAGTTCCATCCGCTTTCAATCTACGACGTAATATTTTGCCGGAACTTGTTGCAACAACATTGTTATAGGATTTTGGAACAGATATTTTTAAAACAGGTAATAAATCTTCAACCACTTCCGCGCGCACTGAGATTGGCGGTATAGTATTATTTGCAATAAAAGCACTTAATGTAGTGGGATTTAAGTGCTCATGATGGGCGCCGGTGATTGTTCCGTCATCTTCTACACCAACATATAACTCTCCGCCTTCAGTATTAGCAAAAGCAACAACGGCCTCAAAAAAATCGGAATTGGCAAGTTTCGAAAGATCGCTTTTGAATTCTATTGTAAGAGTCTCTTTTAATGGAATTATTCTTTCCATACAGTCACCTCCTGATGAAAACATTCTAACACAACAATTTCGAATTGTCAACATCCAACTCGAAAATTCCGAGTTGGATGTTGAGTTGTAGAATAAAAGATCTAATTATTATTATGTACAGAAAAGAATTTTTTACATTCCTTCATATATCATTAGTTCAGAAATTCCAACTCTTCTGTTTTCTTTCATAGAAACATTAGCCGCCATACCGATTGAAGCCGCTAAAATTCCGTCTTTTGTGTCGGCACTTTGGGAAAGAGGATCCGAATCTCTTCCGTTTAATATGACATCAAGCATTTTTATATCTGCTCCGCCGTGAGCACCGTCTTCTTTTGGAATGGTCAGTTTTTTGCATTCGCCTGAATTTTTGTATATAACAAGTTCGTTGGACTCTGATCCGCCATACATTCCGCCACTGTGAACAGCACAAAATTCCATTCTTCCCAAAGAGCCGTTAAAGACTATCTTTGCACCTTCATAAGGTGAGTGGGCGGTGAGAGAATAACTCACAACAGTTCCTTTTTTGTACTTTATGTTGACACTTACGGTGTCTTCAATGTCAATCTCATCAGAAAAAAGACACTTATCTCTGATGTATCCCGAATCTTCTTCACACTCATAATACAGAGCTTTGTCAAGAGGATCTTTTGTCACGTCATAGAAAAATTCACACGAATCTTTTTTGGGGCATCCGAGACAACGCACATTTTTCATATTCTCGCTTTTTCCATACACAAAATTATTGCCGAATGCATTGACTTCTTCCGGTTCATCTTCTAAAAACCAGTTCAGAAGGTCAAAATGGTGAGTGGATTTGTGAATCAGAAGGGAACCTGAATTTTTTCTTTCTCTGTGCCAGCGTCTGAAATAACTTGCACCATGGTCACGGTCAAGAAGCCATTCATAGTGAACGGAAAAAACTTTTCCGATTTCTCCCCTTTGTATGATTTCTTTGAATTTTTCAAAGTGGTTCATATATCTGCAGTTGAAAGTTGTGGTAACACTCTTTCCGCTGTTTTTTTCTGCCTCACAAATTCGTCTGAACTTTTCAGGAGTGGTGGAAAGAGGCTTTTCGCTTATGACATCACAACCCGATTTGAGTGAGCGGACAATATATTCATCGTGTTCACAGTCGGGAACTGTAACAATCACATAGTCGGGTTTTGTAACTTCAAGCATTTTGTCAAAGTCATCAAAAACAGGAATGTCACAGCCTGTTATTTTAACAGCAGCTTCAGCTCTTTTTCGGGAAGTGTCATACACCCCGACAATTTTTCCGTTTTCCTTAAAATCTTTGCTTATTGGCACAAGGTAGGCCTGAGTTCCTCTTGAACCTGTGCCGACCAACACATATTTTTTCATTATAACCATCCTTTTAGTAACTCAAAATGCCTGATGCGCTGTCATTGTCTATGTAAAGAATCATATCAGGATGAGTCTTTAAAAGTGTTGCAGGAATTTCATTTGTCACTTCTTTTGCTTTGAGGGTGTTTTCAATTGCTTCTGCTTTCACCTTGTAGGGCACGCAGGACACAATTTTTTTGCACTGCATAATCTGATGGCAAGTCATGGAAATTGCCTGTTTGGGAACATCGTCAATAGTTTCAAACCAGCCTTCGCCCATCTGCTGCATTTTGCATCTTTCGTTTAAGTTTACAACAATATAACTTTCCTTTGTATCAAAATCTGCCGGAGGATCGTTGAAAGCAATGTGAGCGTTTTCGCCGATTCCGATGAGACCGATATCAATGGGAGCTTTTTTGATTTCTTCTGTGAGTTTTCCGATGCACTCGGGTGTTCCGTCAACAAAGTGAACAGCTTTCAATGTGCCCACTTTTTCAACAAAACGTTCTTTCAGATATTTTCTGAAGCTTGCCCCGTGGGTTATGGGTAGGTCAACATATTCATCAAGATGGAACATCTCAACACATTCCCATTTGATTCCTTCTTCTTCAACCAGGGCTTTCAGGGTGTCAAACTGGGATGCACCTGTGGAGAGCACAATTCTTGCACTTCCGTTTTTGGAAATGGCATCCTTCAAAACCTCTGCAACATATTTTGCTGCGCTTTTTCCGAGCATTTCGCTGTTTTCACAAATTCTGATTTCCATAATAATATCCTTTCTCTATATGTTTTTAATGTTTATATAAGTTCTTTTCCCTGAATAATAACTTTTTTGATTTGTATGTCTTCATCAAAAAACACAATGTCTGCAAAAAAGCCTTCTCTGAGTTCGCCTCTGTCCCTTATCTTCATTGCTTTTGCAGGGGTTTTGCACATCATTTTTATAACCTTTGTAAGAGGTATGCCCACATCTTTATACATCACTCTCACAAGTCTGTCTGCCGTTGCAACACTTCCTGCGTATGCACTTTTGTCCGGAAGATAGGCAACACCGCCGTCAATTATACATTCCATTCCGTCGTGATACGGACCCAGTATGGATTTTCCCTCTTTTTCTCCTGCACCTCTCATGGAGTCGGTCACAAGGGCGATTTTATCTGCACCTTTAATTTTGTATATGAGTTTCAGAAGATTTGGAGGAAGATGAATTCCGTCTGCAATGACCTCTGCAATGACTTCATCTTCCAAGAATGCAGTTTCAACTGCACCAAGTTTTCTTCCCAATCCCCGCCTTGTGACGGTGTTCATTCCCGAGTAAAGGTGAGTTGCAATTTTGCAGCCTTCGTCAATCAAAGGCTTGATTTCTTCATATATTGCATTTGTATGAGCAAATCCCGATACAATCCCCAACGATTCAAGATATTTGCAAAGTTCCATGCTTCCGGGAAGTTCGGGGGCAAAACTGATTCTTCTGACGCTTCCCTCTCCTGCCTCAATCCACTTCTCATATTCCTCTTTTTGTGGATTTTTGATGTATTCGGGATTTTGTGCACCCTTTTGTTCCATGGAAAAATATGGGCCTTCAAGGTGAGAGCCGGCAATGTTTGGCTTCCCCGGTGCGTTTTCTTTCATTGCATTGCTGACATTTTGAACAAAATCTTTTGTTTGTTCAAAAGACATTGATGCAGAAGTGGGAAAAACCGTTGTTGTACCGTGAAGAGCATGAGCCTTTGCGGCACTTATTATGTCATCAACACTACCGTCGGCAAAATCATAGCCACCTGCTCCGTGAGTGTGGATGTCGATGAATCCGGGAGAAATAAAAAGCTCCTTTGCATCAATTGCATCGTCATAAGGCAGACCATCGTCTCCAAGAGCAACGATTTTTTCGTTTTCTATATACAGGCATTTGTTTCTGATGAGTTCGTCAGAAACAAATACTGCATTGTATATTTTTGTAATCATCCAAGCTCTTCCTTTCAGACAAACTTTTGACAGTATAATTATATTATGAATAAAAAACAAAAGTAAAGAGAGAAAATTATCTTCTTCAAGATTATTTTGCACTTTAGCGCAATAAAAAACGTCCTGAAATTGGCGTGTTTTCAGCCAATCAGGACAAAATTGTATTCGTAGCGATGAATTTGTATGTGTGAGAGATATATCCCCGTATTCTTGGTCGTCGGACAGGTGCCGGACGGTTACTTTTCAAAACCGTCTTTTCCGTAACGTATGAAGGATACCATAACTGAAATCATGTTGAAAGTCTCACACAAAATTCCGCCAAGTGTGAAATTTGCAATATCATAAATAAGCCACGCCGGAGACAGGAAAACAAACTGATTGTACCTTATGTATTTCCCGTTAGCGTTCCACATGAAAAATGTTCCTGAAATTTGTGCAACAAGAGTTATAAGGGTAATGGCGAGGAGTATTCCTCTTTCGGGGCTGATTATAAGGGCGCTGACCACCGAAGCAATACAGAGAAGTTCACACAAAATGAGTTTCGGGATTTTTCGGTCACTTTTAATGAGAACGAATCCTCTTATAACATTTGCAACGTTCATTATAAATCCGGGCACAGCTCCTATAAGCATAAAATTCAAAGCAAACAAAAATCCGCCCATTATCTGAAGTGTAAAGTAGTTTGTATTCTTTTTTGCCTGAAAAGAAAGTATGTAACTTATCATACCAAGGATTCCGAATCCTTGTCCTATAATTTCAAGTGTAGTCATAAGATTAACCTCCAAAAACACAATTTAACATATTATACTAAATAAAAGGGAAAAAATCAATACGGATTTTAATTAAAACATTGACACAGACTGCATTTATGGTGTATTATATTACTATATGTGTATTAGTATGGGTTTAGTGGAACAAAAACGAGATTTTTTTGTTCCCCATACGAAAAGATTAAGGAGAAGAAAACTCATGAAAAAATTAGGACTCAATGAAATCAGAGAAAAATATCTTTCCTTTTTCGAGAGCAAAGGTCATTTAAGACTTCCAAGTTTTTCCCTTGTTCCCGAAAATGATAAGAGCTTACTTTTGATAAATGCAGGTATGGCACCACTTAAGCCATATTTCAAAGGTGAACTTGAACCCCCCAGAAAAAGGGTTACAACTTGTCAGAAATGTATCCGTACCCCCGACATTGAAAGGGTTGGAAAAACTGCACGCCACGGAACATACTTTGAAATGCTCGGAAACTTTTCTTTCGGTGACTATTTCAAACACGAAGCAACTGCCTGGGCGTGGGAGTTTGTAACAAAAGTTCTGGAACTTCCCCAGGATAAACTCTGGATAACCATATATGAAGATGACGACGAAGCAATGGAAATCTGGACAAAAGAAGTTGGCGTTCCATCTGACAGAATCGTTCGTATGGGAAAAGAAGACAACTTCTGGGAAATCGGTCAGGGACCTTGCGGACCTTGTTCCGAACTCTATTTTGACAGAGGTGAAGAAAACGGATGCGGTTCACCCGACTGCAAAGTTGGTTGTGAATGTGACCGCTTTGTTGAATTCTGGAACCTTGTTTTCACACAGTTTGACAAAGACGAAAACGGCAACTATAACCGCCTTTCACACCCAAATATCGACACAGGTATGGGACTTGAAAGAATTGCATGCATAATGCAGGGTGTTAATAACCTTTTTGAAGTTGATACCGTGAGAAACATCATGCTCAAAATCAGCGAAATCACAGGAGCAAAATATGGCGACAACGAAAAGAATGACGTGTCACTCAGGGTTATCACAGACCATATCCGCTCAACAACATTCATGATAGGTGACGGTGTTCAGATAAGCAACGAAGGCAGAGGTTATGTTTTAAGAAGACTTCTCCGTCACGCGGCACGTCACGGAAAACTTCTTGGTGTGAACGAACCTTTCCTTTACAAAGTTTGTGACACCGTAATTGAAGAGAACAAAAACGCATATCCCGAACTTGTGGAAAAAGCGGCATATATAAAGAAAGTTATCGAACTTGAAGAAATCCGTTTCAATGAAACAATCAACGACGGCCTCAATATCCTTGCAGGATATATTGAAGAACTCCAGAAAAATGATGAAGTTCAGCTCTCCGGCGAAAAAGCATTCAAACTCTATGACACCTTCGGATTCCCTCTTGACCTCACTTTGGAAATTTTAGAAGAAAAAGCGCTCAATGTAAATGTTGAAGAATATGAAGAGTGCATGAAAAAACAGAGAGAAATGGCAAGAAGCGGCAGAGGCGACATGGACGAAGCAGGCTGGGAAAAAGATGAATTCAAGAAAAAGGTTTCAGACTTTGAAAAACCTGAATTTGTCGGATATGAATCCCTTGATTGCACAAGCGTTATAAAAGCAATAGGCTATGACGGAGACTTCCGTGATATGGCAAGTTCTGACAATGGAAATGTTATAATTCTCCTTGACAAAACCCCCTTCTATGGCGAAGGCGGCGGTCAGGTGGGTGACAAAGGAAGCATAAAAACCGAAGGAGCAACTCTCAAAGTTACAGATACCAAAAAACTTGCAACAGGTCAGATAATGCACATCTGCGTTGTTGAATCAGGTGTTGTATCAGTTGGTGACAAGGCAAAATGCTCTGTTTGCTCAAAAAGAAGAGGTGCAATTGCAAGAAATCACTCTGCAACTCACCTTCTCCAGAAAGCCCTGAAAACCGTTCTCGGTGATCACGTTCAGCAGGCAGGTTCCTATGTTGATGCAGAAAGACTTCGTTTTGACTTCTCACACTTTGAAGCTCTTTCCACACAGCAGATTGCAGAAGTTGAAAAGATTGTTAACGAAAAAGTTTTTGGAGCAATGGATGTTGTCTGCAAAAACATGCCTATAGACGAAGCAAGAGCTCTTGGTGCAATGGCACTTTTCGGTGAAAAATACGGTGATGTTGTAAGAGTTGTCAAGATGGGTGACTACAGCATTGAACTTTGTGGCGGAACTCATGTTGCAAACACTTCCAATATCGGAATGATAAAAATTGTGTCCGAGACATCAGCGGCTGCAGGTGTAAGAAGAATTGAAGCAATCACAGGACTTAACGTTCTCGATGCATACAATGAAAAAGAAAATCTCATTGCCAATGCTGCATCACTTCTCAAATCAAATCCTGCAGATGTTCTTTCAAAGATTTCAGCTCTCCAGGCTGAACTCAAAGCTTGTCAGAAGGAAATTGAAGAAATGAAATCCAAACTTGCATCAGGCGGAATGGACGACATAAAGAAAAATGCAGTTGAAATAAACGGCGTAAAAGTACTTACAGGTTCTTTCAAAGGCGCAGATGTGAATACTGTCCGCAAAATGAACGACTCCCTAAAAGATGAGTTCAAATCTGTTGTTTGCGTAATGGCAACAGAGTTTGGCGGCAAAGTTATGCTCATCACAGCGGCAGACAAAGACGCAACTTCAAAAGGTGCTCATTGCGGACTTCTCATAAAAGAAATTGCAGGTCTCATCGGTGGTTCCGGCGGCGGAAAACCCGAAAGTGCACAGGCAGGCGGAAGCGATGCATCAGGCATAGA
This sequence comes from Clostridia bacterium, assembly GCA_045654685.1. Lineage (GTDB taxonomy): Bacteria > Bacillota > Clostridia > UMGS1810 > UMGS1810 > RGIG1828. The sequence goes on from JAZONV010000021.1 coordinate 32,986, forward strand.
CAAAGCTCTTGAAAAAGCCATTGAAGTTTTAAAAGGCCAGATAAAATAAGAGGTGAACAAAATGACAGATTGCTTATTTTGTAAAATCATAAACGGGGAAATTCCGTCAAATAAAGTATATGAAGACGAACTTGTCTATGCTTTTTATGACATAGACCCCAAAGCTCCCACGCATTTTCTCGTTGTTCCCAAAGAGCACATATCATCTGCTCTTGAAATTGACGACAAAAATGCTCACATTGTTGGTCATGTGTTCAAAGTAGTTTCCAAGCTTGCAAAGGAAATGGGATTTGCAGATGACGGCTATCGCATTGTAAATAACTGCGGCAAAGACGGCGGTCAGACAGTTGGTCACATTCATTTCCACATCCTTGCAGGAAGGAATCTCGGATGGCCTCCGGGTTGATAAAAACAAAAAATAAAAAATAATACTTGACAAGTTATTGTTTTATGTGTATAATGTTACAGTATAATTTTGTCTAAACCCGTTATTTAGGTAGTAGCGGAGGGAGGGAACTTAGAAATGGCAGAAATCAGATTAAAAGATAACGAATCTTTAGATAGTGCACTTCGCAGATTTAAAAGATCTTGTCAGAAGGCAGGAGTTTTATCAGAAATCAGAAAAAGAGAACATTACGAAAAACCCAGTGTTAGACGTAAAAAGAAATCAGAAGCAGCAAGAAAACGTTCTTATAAATAATTTTTAGTTTATAAATTGGCAGTTATGCCTTCCCAAAATTAAAATTATACTGACGGTTAGATAAAATTCAAACTAAAATCAATCAAATCAGACGACCATGAAAATGGCCGTCTTTTTTGTTGTATAGAAAATTACGCAGAATTTAGTTCGCGAGATAAGATGTATATCAAATTACGCCCGCGACTTGGGTGCAGGCTCAGCCTGCTTTTATGTTGATTAGCCTGACTTCTGTCTGGCTAGGGATCATGAACCGTGAAACGGACATTTTCTGTGCAAAATTTTTGCGGTTTTTTATTCGGTTGATATAAAAAGACAGAAATTGTTGATAAATTCTGCCTTCTTGAATTTAGAGCGGTTTTTTTGTTGCAATGGAAATTTTGCTGTGGTATAATTGACATATACAGAATTTTATTGCATAAAATTCTTAAGAGCTGTCGCTCTTTTGTGCTCTTTTGAGCACTGTGTCAATTGACGGCGTCGCAAAAATGCCCTTGCAAGCAAGCATTTTTACTCCTGGTAAAATGATTTTGCGGCATCTGAATCGTGCAATCGTAGGGTTCGGCGATTTTCGACGAACCGATTTCGGCACATCCTAAAGGCTGTGCCCTACAAGATTGTGGCACGTTGGCTAAAGAACTCACTTCATTAATTATATAGGAGTAGCGTTATGATAAAAAAACTTCTTCCCGATGTCATGGTAAAAAATGTTCATTTGCTTGACAGGGAATTTTATGAAAAGAATAATATAAAAGGCGTCATATTCGACATTGACAACACTCTTGTTGCTCACACAGAACCAACACCGCCAAAGGATGTTCTTGAGTATTTTGAACTTTTGAAAAACTGGGGCATAAAATATGCCATAGTTTCAAACAACACGCACGAGAGAGTTCATTCTTTCTGCAAAGACCTTGGGGTGCCCTATTATGGTAAAGCCCTGAAGCCGAGAAAAAAATATCTCAAAAAGACTCTGAAAGAATTGGGGCTGAAAAAAGAAGAGTGTGCACTTGTGGGCGACCAACTTTTCACGGATATTTTCGGCGGAAACAGAATGGGATTTTTGACCGTTCTTGTAACTGCAGTTGGCTGTGACGAGACAAGTTTTGTTTCATTTAAAAGAAGATTTGAGAAAAGGATTCTCACAAATAATAAAGACATTCTTGGAGGCAGAGCATATGAAGGTAATAAATAATCCCATAAATCCGAACTGGTACGCCGATCCTGAGGCGAGATACTACAACGGAAAATACTATATATATGTAACACAGTCCATAACAGATTTTCATAAGCAACTCAATCTTGATCTTCTGGTGTCTGATGACCTTGTAAACTGGGAGAGAAAAACAAATATAGTGGAAATGTCAGATTTTCCGTGGATGAGATGCGCCGTTTGGGCACCCACCGTAATTGAAAAAAACGGAAAGTACTATCTTGTTTTTGCAACCAATAATATATATGAAGATAACGAGGGCGGCGGTCTTGAAATTGCTGTGTCAGACACACCCGAAGGTCCTTTCAGAGGATATCTTGATAAATCCATGATAGGAACCATCATAAATGGAGCACAGCCCATAGACGCTCACCTTTTCAAAGATGATGACGGAGTGATATATCTTTACTACGGCGGATGGGGACATTGCAATATGGGAATCATGAACGAAGACATGACAGGTCTTGTTCCCTTTGAGGATGGCTCTTTGGTAAAAGAAATAACCCCCGAAGACTATGTTGAAGCACCTTGTATGATAAAAAAAGACGGGCTTTATTATTTTCTCTGGTCAACAGGTGACTGGATGGACGAAAGTTACGGCGTAAACTATGGCGTGGCACAGACACCCTTTGGTCCCTTCCATAAAAAAGCTAAAATTCTTGAAGCCGATTCCATAATCGGTACAGGTCCGGGACATAACGGATATATTAATATAGAGGGAACAGATGATTACCTTATGGTATATCACCGTCATCCCATAGGCTCGGTTGAAGCAGGCCACAGACTTTTATGCATTGACCATATGAACATCGGCGACGGGGAAATTGCCCCCATCGTTATGACTGAAAAATGCATTATTGATTGATTTGCCTAAAAAAACTTTCATAAAATGAAATTTATGTCTAAAATGTACATTGACTTTTTGGGGACACAATGGTATATTATAAAGGCGCTCAGGACATGGGCGCTTTTAAAACGTCTGAAAATACAGTCAAAAAATATTTTTTGAAAAATTTCAAAAAAGTGCTTGACAAATGATTTTGGATGTGTTATCATAAACAAGTTGACGCCAAAAAGGCGAAAACAAATTTGATCTTTGAAAAATGAACAGTATGAGAGGTTCTCGAAAAGAGAATTTGAGTTAAGAAAGCATATGTGCTTTTAACTTAGTAAATTAAGTTAGTGTTTTTATATGAGCTAACAAACTTCAAAAGAACTTTAATCAGAATGTGATTCTGATTTTAAATTTTTATTGAGAGTTTGATCCTGGCTCAGGACGAACGCTGGCGGCGTGCCTAACACATGCAAGTCGAGCGGAGCCATCCGAAAGAT
>JAZONV010000022.1:0-17103 GCA_045654685.1 Clostridia bacterium
GGAGGGTGGCACGCGTCAGCGTGACGGGAGGATTCATTATTCATAGAAACATGCACAAATGCTGTGTTTTCTAATGATTGTGTAAAGAGAATCCCCCTGTCAATCCTTTCGGATTGACATCCCCCTTTAGGCAAGGGGGACATTTTTGCTCTTTAGCGTAGGTTTATTAAACCGCTAAATTCCAATTTTCGCATAATTATGCACATTATACGATTAAAGAGACAGCCCCTTATTTTACAGGAAACTTCCTTCCATTTCAATATTAAATTAAAAATTGTTTCCGTTCCATCCCCAGTCAGACACGGGATGATATGTCACATAGACGCCTTTGGGGTCAATTCCAAGTTTGTCCTCCAAAAGTGCACACACGGCTTTGGTGACTTTTTGGTAGTTTTCCGATGTGGAATTTCCAAGAAGGCTCAAAGATACATAAGCGCCCTTTTCGAGCTTTTCTCCTGCAAACCAAAGGTCTTTATTATCTTCAATGTTTACCATCAAAAATGCTTCGGGTTTTCCGATGATGCTCATTGTTTCACCGAACCCGATTTTTAATTCTTCTTTTTGACCCTCTGTGAGAGGGAGAGTGATTTTTGCTTCAATATATGGCATAATAATCCTCCAAATATGTTTTTTCTCAAAGTTTTGCAACATCTGCTTCTGTTATGAGTTTGAACCCTGCATCAGAAAGTGCCGCTTCTGCATCCGTATTATTTTCTACTCTCAAAACCACATAGGCGTGCTTTTCTGTACGAGCCATAAATGCATAGAGATATTCAACGTTGATGTCTTTTTTGTCAAGAACGCTGAGTGCGGAAGTGAGCTCGCCCGGTTCATCACCAATTTTAACGCCCACAACATCCACCACTTTGATAAGATATTCGTTTTCTCCAAGAACTTTTTCAGCTGTCTTTTCGTCATTTACAATGAGACGGAGAATTCCGAAATCTTCTGTTTCTGCAATAGAGAGCGCTCTGAGGTTAATTTTGTTTTTTGCAAGGATATCTGTAACTTCTACTATTGTACCTTTTCTGTTTGGAACAAAAACTGTCAACTGTTTAATAGCCATTTTTCAAATCCCCTTTCTTATATCAACTTACGCTTATCAATAACACGTACTGCCTTACCTTCCGATCTTGCGATAGTTTTTGGAGCAACAAGGCGAACTGTCGGGTTGATTCCCAACATAATTTTCATGGAATTTGCAAGATTTTTTTCCATTGCAAGAACGTCGCTCACCTTATCTGTGAACTGTTCGGGAGACATTTCAACATTTACTTCAAAAGTATCTGTGTTGTTCTTTCTGTCAACGATAATCTGATAGTTTGGCTGATATCCTTCGTTCAAAAGAACGGTTTCAATCTGGCTCGGGAACACGTTAACGCCTCTGATGATGAGCATGTCGTCTGTTCTTCCCATGGGTTTTGCCATTTTCACAAGAGTTCTTCCGCAGGAACATTTCTTTCTTGAAAGAACGCAAATATCTCTTGTTCTGTATCGAAGAAGGGGAAATGCTTCCTTGTCAAGAGATGTGAAAACAAGTTCACCTTTTTCTCCTTCGGGGAGAACTTCACCTGTGTCGGGGTCTATGATTTCAGCATAGAAGTGGTCTTCATTTATGTGCATACCTGTCTGTTCACTACATTCAAATGCAACTCCCGGACCTGATGTTTCCGTGAGACCGAATATGTCATAGGCTTTGATGCCAAGGGTTTCTTCAATGTTTTTACGCATTTCTTCTGTCCAGGGTTCTGCACCGAAAATCCCTGCTTTAAGGGGGATATCTTCAGGTTTGTAGCCCTGTTCTTTTAAGGATTCACCAATATATGCCGCATATGAGGGTGTGCAGCAAAGAATTGTTGCGCCAAGGTCTTGCATAAACTGAATCTGACGGTCTGTGTTGCCTGATGACATTGGAAGTGTGAGGCAACCAACCTTGTGTGAACCGCCGTGAAGACCTGCACCACCTGTGAAAAGTCCGTAGCCATATGCTACCTGACATACGTCTTCTTTTGTTCCGCCTGCTGCAACTATTGCACGGGCACAGCAGTCTTCCCAAAGGTCAACGTCGTGTTGGGTGTAGAAAGCAACAACACGTCTGCCTGTTGTGCCTGATGTGGAATGAATACGAACACAGTCTTCAAGGGGTTTTGCCAAAAGACCATAGGGATAAGCATCTCTCAAGTCTGATTTTTGAAGGAAAGGAAGTTTGTGAAGGTCTTCAATTCCTTTGATATCTTCCGGTGTAACACCTTTTTCATCCATGAGTTTTTTGTAGTAAGGCACATTATCATAAACGTGCTTTACCTGTTTCACCAGTTTTTCCGATTGAAGTTTTTTCATTTCTTCAAGGGACAAGGTTTCAATTTCTTTCTGATAATAATTCTGAACCATTTTATTCATCCTTCCTATAGTGAAAAATTTCGGGATGTAACTGAAATATGAATATTCAGCCTTGCGGTTATGTCAGTTTGACGTTTTTCAGACAAGAAAAGCGGCTTCGCCGCTCCGCCTTACGGCGGACGAGCAAGCATTTTCGCTTTTCTTAAGCTATGTGCATTTTTGAAAAGCAAATATTTTGCTTTTCAAAAAAGTTTGCACGGCAATATAATCATATCTTTTATTGTATAGGAACGAAGTTTCCTATACAATAAAAAAACGTCCTCCGCAATCCCTTAAGGATACAGAGGACGAAAACAACATTTCCGTGGTACCACCTCAGTTTATCGCTGCCTCACGACAACGACCTTATCAGGTACTGACATACCTTAGTTCTGTGACGGGAACACCCGTTGCATCCTACTTGAAATTTCTTTCGTTCAGCGCACTGCTAACAGAATGAATTCGACTCGGTCTCTTCCTTTGCCTCGCACCAACCGGCAACTCTCTCGGGGAGCTTTCCGAGCTTACTTGTTTCTGCTCAAACGCATTTGATTGATTAAATTTTATCACTTCAGATTAATAAAGTCAATAGTTTTTTGAAAATTTTAGCAAAGCTCTTTTCTGATAAGCTCTGTCATTATGGATATGTTAAGGTTTGATGCATCATCCGGATAGGTTTCTTTTATTTTCCCGTGAATGTATTTTGTTTTGATGTTTTCCATGATTTGCTCATCAGACTCACCTTTTTTTATGGACTCAAAGATATCCCTTGCGCACTCTTCGTTGGCACTTTTCATGTTTTCAAGGAAATATTTTGTCCTCTCCTCGTCCAACAGTCCAAAGTGGGGAGCAAGAATTTGTCTGATTTCTTTTCCCTTCACCTTTTCTATGGATTTCAAAGTGTCTTTAAAACTCACAAGAAATGAAGGGACAATATTTTCTTCTCCGTCATACACACCGAGGGTTTCGGAAGAAAAAAGGATTTTTTCCTTTTTCAGATAGAATCCCACAGAGCATTTTGTGTGACCGGGAAGAGCCAAAACTTCAAATTCCATGTCTCCTGCTTTCAAAACATCTCCGTCACGGACACAAATGTCAACTTTCAGCTCATCTCCCAAAAATTCATAATCGCCGACGTTGCATTTTCGGGCGTATTTTCCGTCAAGTTCTTTCATAACTTTTTTTGCACCGTCTCTTTGAAAAACACTTGCGGCATATTCTCCGGCAACAACTTTTGCATCTTTGTAGTGCCTGAGGATATATGCGCTTCCCAAAGCGTGGTCATAGTGAGAATGAGTGAGGAATATGTAATCAAGGTTTCTTTTGCCCAAAACCTTTTTGATGTTTTTTGCAACTTCATATCCCGTGAATCCAAAGCCTGTGTCATATAAAATGCTTGTTTTTCCGTCGTCTGCCAAAAAAGCAGAGTCACCATTCAGATGACGTACATCAGTTATTTTCAGGTTGTTCATTTGTCAGTTCCAATCTCATATAATATCTAAAATCTGATTCTTAATCTGTTCCATTCCGAGGATTGTGGGATGTCCTTCATATTTTTCAACATTTGAAAGTTCCACATATTCAAAGCCGTGGCGTATTGCACACTCTCTCATTGCATCTGTGATTACTTCTTTGAGTTCGTTGTTTATAATACAGATGATTCTCACGCCGGGTAAGTTATCTTTCATTCTCTGAAAGAGATATCCGATGGCAGGAAGAACCTTATATACATCTTCCTTTGTCCAGTCTGAATACATCATTTCACCAATGGGAGAATCTGCCCAGCTGTCATTTGTTCCGCCAAAAAGGAAGAAAGTGTCAATTTTGTTTTCTTTGAAATATCCGGATTCCACAAGTTTGTCAAATCTACCCGAAAAAGAAATTTCGCATCTGTCCAGTCCTTCATAGCCTGTGTGGCAGATGGTTGTTCCCGACCAGCTTGAATTTCTCAAAAGATTTGATTCTGTTTCTGAAAAAAGAAGATGCCACCAGGTTTGAGTTACATCATTAACCTTTGTATACTCGGCATCTTTGGTGTAAAAAGGAGAGTAGCCCTCGGGGATGTAGCCTTCAAATGTGGAATAACTGTCACCCAAAATAAAAACATTTCCTAATTTTTTCATATATGTATAACTCCTTTAAAAAAGTATTTTTCTTCACATATTATACTCCCGTCAGAGTATTTTGTAAAGAAAAACCTGCACAAAAAATTTTTCGCTGTTACATTGCAGAAAAAGTCGTTTTTGTCCATTTTTTTCGCTAATTAACATTGACATTTATTTTTTTATATGGTTAAATGATAGGCAATAAAGTATATTTTTTTAAAATCGGGCACTAACAAATCCAAGTCGGAAAAAGCATAGCCGAAATTGAACGATGTGGAGAAAAGAAATGAGATATTTTGAATTTGATCTTGGCAAAATGCCGGAAATAACACTGATAGGAAAAGAATATATTGAACTCGAAGAGTTTCACGTCACGAGATTTGCACCTGAATACATTTTATATGTCCTAACCGAGGGCGAACTTAACCTTGAAGAAAACGGGCAAGCCCTATCCCTCAAAAAGGGAGACGTCTACATCTTTAAAAAGGGGGAATTTCATTGCCCCAAAGGGCGGTCAGAGTGCAAATACTTTTTTGCACACTTTGAAACCGAATCATTCAGAGAACTGAACATCGAAGAAAATGAACATCTGATGATTGTAAAAGAAAAAAGAGAAAGAAATCTCACAAGAAGCATCAGAAAACGTGACTGTCACTCTTCTCTTTTGACCTGCGTAAAACAAAAGTATCACATAAAAGACGAAGTTTTTTTTGACTATATCGTAAAATCTCTTGATAAATGCGTGTCAAACAGCCGGCATTTTGACCCCGAAACCTATATGGACGTATCAACGGGAGTATCAAAAATTCTTTTGAGGCTTGAAAAATACGGTCTGTCTGAGATTGAAGGAAACAGCAGTGACAAAAGAAAATATGCCATAGTAAAAAAGATAGTAAGATATCTTGAAGAAAGTCTCGCCAAAAGCATATGGTCGGGAGATGTGGAGAAGAATTGCGGAGTTAATTTTGACTATGCCAACAGAATTTTCAAAAAAATTATGGGCACAAGCATAATGAAATATCATAGTGTTTTGAGGATGGAAAGAGCCAAAACCATTCTTGCAGTCACAGACAAATCAATCGGAGAAATTGCAAGAGAACTTGGGATGAACGATGTGTATTATTTCGGAAGAATGTTTAAAAACATCGAAGGCATAAGCCCCGGTCGTTACAGACAGAGAATAAAGGGAGAGATGGAAAATGCTTTATGATAAATCAATTTCAAGAATTTGTGAAAACGGAAAAGTCGTAAGTATGTGGGGGATTGTGTACCCGAGAATTGCAGAGACCCTGTTTGCCACTCTTCTTGGTACGGTAAACACCCTTATGCTCACGGGATATTCCGAAAATGCAGTGAGCGCTGTGGGTGTTGTGGGAACAGTAGTAAGTTTTATTCTTATTTTGTCAACTCTTGTGGCGTCGGGCATGAGAGTTATAATGAGCGTTTGTATCGGTGAAAAAAACACCGAAAGAGAAAGAAAATCTGCGGGAACAGGAATTTGTCTCGGTTTTTTGTACGGCATTGTTATGGCAATTCTGATAAACTTTTTTTCAGGCACCATTGTCAGAGTTATGAATCTTTCAGATGGAAAGGTGAAAAATGGAAACTCACAAGGATATAAAATTATTTTTAAGAGGAGCAAAACTTAAGATGGACGGATTTATAACTATTGCGGCATCAGACAGTATTGAAGAAATAAAAAAAACAGCCGATGTTTTGTGCACCGGCGATCATGATGAAGTGACAATTCAAAATGCCATCGACAGATGTATGGATGAGGGAAAAAACATATTCCTTTATAATGGTATATACTGTATAGACGCTTTCTATGATTTTGGAGATGATGGTCCAAGGACCGCTCTTTGTTTCCCTAATTCAAGAAGAGAAATTATTTTTCAGGGGCAAAACCTTTCCTATGGAAAAAAGGAATCGGGCGTTATTTTGTATGTAAGAGAAAAGGCCCTTAAAGATATTGGTGAACCCGTTGACGTTATAAGGACAACCTGGACAGACAGAGGAATCAGCAATGGTTCTTCTTTGAGAATGGAAAATGTTTCTGTTGGTCTTTCCCACAATCAGGCAAGCATCAGATGCATCGACCTCAGACGCTGTGACAGACCTGAACTTAAAAATGTTATGTTAAATGCGTTTTTTGACATGAGTGCAGGTCTTGGGAATCCTCCTCCGATTCCAAGGGAAGGATGCATAGGACTCACAATGACCGACGGAAGCAATGCCTGCTTTTCAAACTATACAAATGTTTATGCCACAGGATTTTATGAAGGAATTCAGGTTGGCGGAGAACATGTTGTGATGATAAATTGCGGAGCAATTATGTGCGTGTGGGGACATACTTTCGGAAACTATCCCATAAACTGCGGTGCAAATCACCCCATAACCATGATAAACTGCATGGACGAAAGAAATGTTAATCTTCCACTCTTTAACGCCTGCGGTGATTCTGATTGGGATGGCAACAGAATGCAGGGTGGTCAGGAAGTTACCATGATTAGTTTCAACATTGAAAGAATTGCATCTCAAAGCCCCGGAGGAAAACTTGGCGACCTTATGAAAGAGGTATATCCCGGTACATGGAGAGGAAGCATAGATTTCACTTTGCAACCTGACTGGTGCCATCTCAATGAAGAAAACGCCCAAATATGGGAAAATGACGGCTCGGGTGTGGGCATCAGAACAAGAAACAACTGCCACAAAGAAATTTGCTCAAGCCGCGAAAGACTTTCATATTATCCAACCTACGGACAGAAGATTTTTGACACAGACCTTGGAAAAATGCTCATATGCATAGACCCCCAAAAGAAAAAATGGGTTGATTTTATGGGGAATGAAGTGTGACAAGAAAAGCTTAGCTTTTCAAAAAAATTTGCACGGCAATATAATCATTTTTTTTAATGTATAGGAAACGAGGTTTCCTATACATTAAAAAAGCAGGCTGAGCCTGCACCCAAGTCGCGAGCATAATTTGATATACATCTCATCTCGCGAACTAAATACTGCGCAAATTCCTATACAGCAAAAAAACACTTAAGCGAAAGGCTCCTTGCACGGGGCGGATTTCGCTTAAGTGTTTTTCATAATGTCAGCAAAACTGACAAATCAATCTTGAAACATAGGTTTTAATTTATTTCTTGGCTTGTTGCGCCGGGGGTCGGTTGCTGTACTGCGGGAGGATTTACATACATAACGCTTCTCATTGCATTCTTATATTTAAAGATAAGAATTGCAAAACAAATGAGACTTGTCATTGAAAGGACGCTTACAAAGAAGTTTGTGATAAGCGTAAACAGTAAGCCGCAAGCGCTGATAATCAACCATACCGCAACAAAACCCGAGATTTTATCTGTCGGAACACCTGTGTTAATAGTGTATTTTGCTGTATCTATTGATTTTATTACCTTTGAGTTAAATATAATTTGCAAGGTAAATATTAAGGCTACAACAATTGCAATGATCACACATATAGCTACTGCAAATCCGGAATATGGTGAAGAATCATAGTAGTATCCGTCATAGCTGTTTATTGCACTGCATATTCCGATTGTTATTGCCAGAATAGCAATCTCAAAAAGCAAGAGTCCGATAAAAGCAAAAATATTCTTAATCACATATATAACCTTTATCATCGTAAGACCCGAGGTTTTTAGCCCGATATTTGTACGGTCTGTTGCAGAGGAATATGTCATCCACAACCCTATACATATAAGAATGGTTGGTATCAGTCCGAGAATTGTAGTGATAATATATGTTACATTTCCGATGTTTGTGAACCAATTCAAAACACCATAAACCTCATATGGAATCTGGTTGCCGAACATATTTAAGAATCTGTATATCGTATAAGCAGGTCCGTTTCCTGCAATAAATGCTCCGAGAATTTCAGCAAGGATTTGTACTGAAAGTGCTATAATTGCAACAAGTGCAAGGGGAGATGCCGCAACAGACTTAACCTTATTTAATACAGGATTTAAAGAATAGGGCTGTTTCACCATGGGGGGAGGTGCTGTATATGTGGGTGCTTCATATGTAGGTGTTGAAGTTTCATTAGAAGATTCTGCGTTACCCGTCATTCCCAATTTTGCTCCACAGCTTTTGCAGAATAATGACTCGTTGCCATTGTCAGTTCCACATTTTGAACAAAACATAATTTCATCCTCCACAAATTATTTCAGGAAAGTAAAGTTACGGATTATTGCAGGTTCAATCGCCTTACCACCGCAAATCTGGAAGAAGCAGATAATTTTTACAACAAACAATACGAGTAAGAATATAGCTGCAGCAATGGGAGTGATAATGAGGAAGAATGTGAGAGCTGCGGCAAGACCTACAAGAGTTTCGATGACAGTAAATTTAAGTGCCTGGCGAACATGGAATGATGCATAAGGTGACTGTGGTGCTGCAAGAAGTGCAATGACAATGCCGATCCATCCAAAAAGATAAACAAGCATTGAAATAACCTTGTTGTCAGAAATGTCTTTGGCATCAAATTCTTTTGTGTGGTCGAACGGGTTGGGAATCATCTGATAGAATTCGGGCTGTGCCTGTGATGCTTGCACTTGATTTCCGCAATTAGTACAGAAAACAGCGTTGTCATCAAGTGTGGCGTTGCAATTTGAACAAACTTTCATAATAAAAAACCTCTTTTCCTTTTAATGTAAGCAATACAATTTTTTGTATTGCTTACATATTATACCATAAATCGACATATTTGGCAATATTGTTTTAATAATTCATAAATTTATGCTTATTTAGCCTGATCGATTTCCTGTATTTCAATAATTTCCCTTATAGGGACAATTCTCTTGTCTTTAAGGTGGATTTCTTTTTCAAACTCCTTAACTTTTTCAACCCTACCCCTCACCGTGAGACACATCCCGCCTGCCTTTTTTTCGTCGGGAATAAAATAGGTTATGAGATATTCCTTTTCGGAGTTTATGTTTTCCATAATCCGAAGAATTTTCAGGTTGAGTTCCTCAATCTTATATTCATCAAGTTCGGGTCTTTGGTCTGTTAGCCTTGCGGTTTCCTCAAGGGCTTCATCATGACCTTTCAGGGCAGAGAAGGAGCCAAACTGCGCCGCTCGTTCCTTTTTTGACATTTGTTTTTTTCTTGTGGATTTTTGATATGGCAGATTTATTATATCTTCATAATTATCTATCATGCCTTATGACCTCCGATTTGTGAATTTCGGTCTTTTGTTGTTGCACCTTCTTTAAGATTAAAGCCTTTTAAAATAGCGTTTTTTCCGAAACGCTCCTGAAGTTCAACGGTGGTCTTTAAGATTTTCCGCTCCTTTTCAAGGGCGGTTTTTTTCTTTTGCTCCTCTTTTTCCTTTTTTTCATAATCTGTGAAAAAGTCCAGTTGAACATAGGTTTCTTTCTCTTTTTTGTCTTTTTCATCTATGATGTGATTTGCACATAGGTTGAGCCTTCTTATGGTTAAATCTCTTTGAACCGTGCGGTCAAAAATTGAAAGTGCGGCATCTGTCAGAAGATAGGACGATGACGTATGTTCCGAAAGATTCTGTGTGCCGTGGGCGTGTTTGGGAACGGATCTTCCGTAGAAATCCTGAACAATTTCACCTGCATATGAACCGCCTGATTCAAGATTTTCAATATCATAGCCCACGGTGAGCACAATCTGGTCTGTCAAAAGTCCTTTTCTCACAAGGTCAAGACTCATAAGATGAGTCATTTCCTGAACGATAAGTCTTGCCTTTTCAAAGTCGTAAGGACAATGAAGAACCTGACCCGAGCTGATACTTTTGTTTTCAGGCTTATATGAACGGATGTCCTCTATTGTGCAGGGCTCATATCCCCAGGCATGGTCAATGAGAAGTTCGGCATTTACGCCAAAGAGTTTGTAGAGCTTGTCTTCGCCATAGTCAAACATTGAGATTCTTGCAATGTCGCCCATTGTGTAGATTCCGTTGGATTCAAGTTTTTTCGAAATCCCCTTCCCTATTCTCCAAAAGTCCGTCAGGGGTCTGTGAGTCCAGAGTTCGTGTCTGTATTTCGTTTCGTCAAGAGAAGCAATTCTCACACCGTTTTCATCAGGAGGCATTTTTTTGGCAACAATATCCATTGCAATTTTGGCAAGATACATATTTGTACCAAGACCGACAGTTGCGGTAATTCCAGTTTCCTTAAGAACATCCCTTATGATTTTCATTGCAAGTTCTCTCGGGGTCATCTTGTAGGTGGAAAGGTAGGACGAGATGTCAATGAACACTTCGTCGATGGAATAGACGTGAATATCTTCGGGAGCGATATATTTTAGGTATATGTCATAAATCTTCGTGCTGTATGCCATATAGTATGCCATACGGGGCGGAGCGACAATAAAATCAAGCTCCAGATATGGATTTTCGGAAAGCTCCTTTGCATCAACGGATTTGCCTGTAAATTTTCTGCCTCTTATCCTGTGGCGTCTTTCTTTGTTGGCATCAGACACTTTTTGAAGCACTTCAAAAAGCCTTGACCGTCCCGAAAGTCCGTATGCTTTAAGACTTGGGGTGACAGCAAGGCATATTGTTTTCTCCGTTCTTGACTCGTCCGCCACAACCAAATTTGTGCATAAAGGATCAAGCCCACGCTCAACACATTCAACGGAGGCAAAAAAAGATTTTAAATCAATGCAAAGATAAGTTTTAGACATAGACATAAGAAAATTCGAAACAAAGAAAATTCGAAATTCGAAATGCGAAATTATGGTTGGGGCTGTTTCTTTAATCGTATAATGTGCATAATCATGTAAGAAATTGAAGTTTAACTTTCTAATGATGATGAAAAAATACGCTTGTTCCAAAGCCCTCCTTGCCTAAAGGAGGGTGGCACGCGTAAGCGTGACGGGAGGATTCATTATTCATAGAAATGTGCACAAATGCTGTATTATCTAATGATTGTGTAAAGAGAATCCCCCTGTCAATCCTTTCGGATTGACATCCCCCTTTAGGCAAGGGGGACATTTTTTGCTCTTTAGCGTAGGTTTATTAAACCGCTAAATTCCAATTTATAAGATTATACAGTCCCATTTATAATTGGGTACATTGCTGTGGTGCGAAAAGGGGATTGAAAGGGGAATAGTCACGCTTCGCGTGAAATGAAATGACGGCGATGCCGTCGTGAAATGCCTCTGGCATGAAATGAAACCTTTGGTTTCGTGAAATGTCTGCAACGCAGACATTATGGTACAAACTCTCCTCATGCGAGTTTGAATTATAATGAGGCTCTCGGCTGTGGTGAAAAAATTCCGCCTATTTTCCTTGACGGAATCAGGGCAAGAAAAATCAGAGAGAAAGCGAGCCGAGACACTTTTGTGTCGATTTGCGAGCGGCTCTGATTTTTGAAGACCTGACGGCAAGGAAAATCAAGCGGAAAGGGGATTCAAAGGGGAAGCCCCTTTGAAAAAAACAATTTTTGGGGGATTGAAAGGGGAATCCCCTTTCAAAAAAAGATTTTCCCTTTTCAAAAAAAGAAATTCCCCTTTCATAAATTTAGTTTGCCTCCACCCATGCATCAAATGCATCTGCAGCCATTTCATATTCGTCATCATCTTCAATGTTTTCCATAACAGAACCGCCGTCATCTGTTTCAATGTAGCGATAGATGAGAACTTCGGGTTCGTCTTCTTCTTCCTGATCAACAGGAATTAAAGCGATGTACTCTTTTTCTTCTGCTTCAAAAATGCAAACAACACCACATTCTAAAGTTTCGTCGTTGTCAAATGTGAGTTCAACTGTTAAAACTTCTTCATTCTGATTCATATTTTCATTCATGGTTAATATCTCCTTTAAAAAGTATTTTTATTTATTATATCAAAATTATCTGCACAATGCAACATTGATGAATATATTTTCTTTCGCTTAAAGAAAAACGGAATCATAACAAACAAAAGTGCCGCAAGCCATGCAAAGGGTTCTGCAAAAAAAAGGGAATTTTTTCCGAACTGAAAAAACACGATTTTTGCCATTGAACATCTCACAAAAAACTCTCCAAATCCTGAAATGAGAGACCAGGAGGAAATCCCCACCGATTGCAAAAGACTTCTGTACACATAGATAAGATAGAGTATAACCAAACAAATTGCCATAACAAAAAGGTAATTCCATGCAATTTCCAAAGGCACAATGTTTTCTTTTTCTGTCGGGTCTATGAAAAGACCCAAAAGATTCCTTCCCCAAATCAAAACTATAGCCATTATCAAAAGTGAAGTGGCAACAGACAGATAAAGGGCATATTTGTGCCCCTCTTTTATTCTCTGAACCTCTCCTGCACCGTGGTTTTGAGCAAAATATGCACAAAAAGCAGAACCGAGAGAAATTGCGCTGCACTCCAAAAGTCCATAGAGTTTATTTGTGGCGGTGAATCCTGCAACAAAATCCGTTCCGCAGGAATTTATGGTTGACTGAAGAACCACACCACCCAGATTTATGATTATATATTGAAGGGCAAGGGGCAGAGAAAAACCGATGAGATCCTTTATGAGTTTGCCATCAATTTTCCAAAATTGTTTTTTAAGGCAGATAACATCTGACATGACGATTCTCCTTGCGCAATATATCAATGAGAAAAGCTGTGAGATTACAGATGCAATAGCCACACCGAAAATCCCCCAATGAAAAACAAAGACAAACAAAAGGTCAAGTCCGATATTTAAAACCGCAGAAATCCCCATTGCCACAAGGGGCGATTTGCCGTCACCAAGAGAGCGGAGAATTGCAGATGCCATGTTGTAGAAAATGACAATCAGAGTTCCTGCAATCATTGTGTGAAGATAGACCGATGAACCGTCTATAATATCTTCCGGCGTTTTGAGAAGTTCAAGAAGGGGTCTTGAAACAATGAGGCCTGCAACAGTCATAACAATTCCCGACACAAAACATAAAATGGCAGACATTGTTATGGATTTGTTCATCATTTCAGAATTTTTCTCTCCGAAAAATCTTGAAACAAAAGTGGAAAACCCTTGAGTCAGCATCATCACCGACCACAAAACGAGCCAGTATATCCAATCGGCAGAGCCAACAGATGCAAGGGCGCTTATGCCCACGCCTCTGCCCACAATTGATGAGTCGGCAATCATATACAGTTGTTGACCGAGATTTGTTAAAATCAGAGGAAATGCCAGATCAAGCATAAGTTTTGCCGGATTTCCTTTTGTCATATCTGTTGTTCTTGTCATAGTTTTATCCTTTATATATAAGTAGATTTTCAATCATAATTTCGAATTTTTTTCCAAAAGCGCTTACGGAGCAAAATTTGACGACATATTAATATATTCCGTTGGAGAAAAGCCCGTCGCTTTTTTAAACTCTCTTGAAAAAACCGAAATATCCCTGTATCCCGACAAAAATGCCGACTCGGTGACGGTGTAGTCCCCGGATTCCAAAAGTTCTTTGGCTCTTGAGATTTTGAGAGTGTTTATGTAGGTGATGGGCGAAAGGCCATAGAGAGATTTAAAAATTTTTCTGAAATATTCGGGGGAAATTTCGCACATTGAAGAAAGTTCGGAAATGGTGAGGGGGTGAGATGAATAGTTTTTGTGAATATATTCAACTGCTTTTTCAATGATTTTTAATTTGCTTTTGGGAAGATATTCAAAATTAAATTCTTTTTGTATGGTGTATATAAGGGCAAAAAGTTCCGATTTGCACTTTGCCATATATCCATCCCTTTTGGTTTCCCAGGCACTTTTCATGTGTTGAAAAATCTCTGCTATTGCACCGGGGTTTTTCATTTTCTTTGAAAAAGGAGGAAATGTCACATCCGTTGACAGTTCAAAGTTTACTGCTCTGCACTTTCCCGGCACTATTGTGGAAACCCTGTAGGTTGAGCCTTTGGGCAGATATATGATTTCTCCGTCTTCCGGGGAGATTTTTGTTCCGTCAGAGAATTCATATTCGCTTTTTCCATCAACCCAAAAGGCAATCCCGTGGTTTTTTCTGTCTGTATGGGTTGTTGCGCCATATCCGCCGTCTTTGTGGTAGACAAATGCGATTTTTTTTACGTCAAAGTCATAATTCATGAAATTTTCCATAATCATCACCTCTTTTTAAATTATATATTTTTGTTTTGAAATAGTCAAGTGGTTTGTTTTTGTCATTTACAAATTGTCATATATGAAATATGATATAATCAAATAAACAAAAGAATTTTTTGCAATCTAAAAAAAGATGTTGGAGGAAAAAAGTATGGAATATATCAAACCAAAAGATTATGAATACATCTCAAACAAATATCACGACACGAAAAAACCCTATGACGGTCTTGGTGACCGTTTCAAGCGCCACGATGGAATATATGACGAAAACTCCGGAATGGACGGAGATGAAATCAAAAGACAGATTCTGGAAAGAGACGAGGAGTTTTCTCACCTTTCCCATCCCGTAAGAAAGGCTCTTGCCTTTAAATTTGTGTTGGACAACACGAGAATTCTTTGTGACCCCCGTGATATTTTCCCCGGCATAAATGCCATTGACCGCCCTCTCAACAGTACTGTTGTGGAAAAATGGCTCAGGGAAGTTTTTGACAACATTATTCCCGAAAACGAAAAGAAAAGATGTGAATTCGAAAAAAACGGCATTGTTACAATGTGGCCCGACTATGACCATTCCGTTCCCGTGTGGGACAGAGTTCTGGAGCTTGGCTTCTCAGGGCTTTTGGAAGAAAGCGAAAAGATGAGAGCTTCAAGAGAGCTCACAGAGGAAGAAAACGATTTTTATGAAGGCATAAAAATTACATACACTGCAATAATTGGCTTTGTTGAAAGACTTGAAAACCTTGCAAAAGAAACCCCCGGCTCTGAAAAAATGGCGACTGCTCTCTCAAATATCAAAAACAATCCGCCCAAGACATTTTATGAAGCACTTCTTCTGATGTATCTCTATTTTATGCTCAGTGAGCACATTGAAGGTCTTCAGGTTCGTTCACTTTCAAACTTTGACAACTGTCTCTATCCCTATTACAAAAAAGACCTTGAAAGAGGGGTTACGGAAGAAGAAATCCGAACAGATATTGCATACTACTTTATGCAGTTCACCGCCATTGCAAACTACTGGAATCAGCCCGTATACCTTGGCGGAACAGACGAAAACGAGGAAAGTATGATAAATGAGCTTTCCTACATTTTTCTTGATGTGTATGACAAAATGGGAATCTACAATCCCAAAATCCAGATAAAGGTTTCAAAAAACACTCCCAAGGATTTTCTCCTGAAGGCTCTTGATATGATAAGAAAAGGACACAACTGCATTGTGTTTGTAAACGAGCATCTTATGAGAGCGGCACTGGAGAATCGTGGAGCAACCGGGGAGAATGCAAGAAACTGCAAGGTCACCGGATGCTATGAATATAGTCTTCAGGGTGCAATGGGCACCGGAATGAACTACATTAACCTCATAAAACCCCTTGAATATGCTCTCCACCGGGGTTGCGACGGTCTCAGCGGTGTTTTTGCAGGAAGAAAGAGTCCTGACCCTGCAGACTATGAAACCTTTGATGAGTTCTACGCTGAATACAAGGCACAGCTTTCACGTCTCATCGACACCATCATAGAGGTTGTCAACGAATTTGAAGACTATCTTGCCTATGTTAACCCCCAGTCAATGCTTTCTGCAACCTTCCCGGCTTGTATTGAAAAGGGCAAAGATGCTCTTGCCGGCGGTGCTCTCACCAACGGTTCTGGAATTGCCTGCGGCTTTGTTGCAGACCTGGCAGATTCTCTTGCAATGATAAAAAAATATGTTTTCGACCAAAAGCTTATCACACTGCCCAAACTTGTGGAAGCTCTTGACAAAAACTTTGAAGGAGAAGAGCTTCTTCGAGCAAGACTCTACTCCGACCCCGACAAATATGGCAACAACAAGGATCTTCCCGACTTTTTTGCAAAGGACATCTGTGCATTTATCCCTCAGTGCCTGAAAGGCAAGAAGAACGCCAAAAACAGAGGCGGTGGATGGGGATGCGGATTCCATGTTGCCCGTATGAGCTACACTCAGGGCAAAGTTACAATGGCACTTCCAAACGGCAGACTCAAAGGCGAAGAGCTTTCCAAAAACTGCTCTGCATCAATGGGACAAAACAGAGAAGGTGCAACCGCTGCCATCCTTTCTCTCACCAAAATTGATGCCACACAGTTTACCGGCGATGCCTGCCTTGACCTCGGACTTTTGCCCTCTGCAGTGAGTGGAGACGATGGCCTCGAAGCTATGTATGGACTTTTGATGACCTTTGTGAAACGTATGGGACACGCAATGCACATAAATGTTTTTGATGCCCAGACCCTTCGTGATGCACAGGCACATCCTGAAAAACATGAAGATTTGCAGATCAGAGTCTGCGGATGGAACGTACTTTGGAATAACATCTGCAAAGTGGAACAGGATGGGTTTATCAAACAGGCAGAGAGTTTAATTTGATTTTTCCAAAGGGGATTCCCCTTTGAATCCCCTTTTCGCTTGCTGTATAGGAATTTGCGTTTTTCAAAAATATGTGATATAATAAAAATCGAATTAAAAATGACATAACAAAAAGAGGTTGTGCAAAACCTCGGTAAAGTTATTGAATTTTTGATTGTCCGTTAATTGAAGTGGTTGTGTTTT
>JAZONV010000023.1:0-103282 GCA_045654685.1 Clostridia bacterium
TCGTCAGACCGAGGTTTTGCCTCCGACTTCCTTCAGACTCCGCCTCACGACGGACGCCCTTGCCTTCAGCTAACAGTTCCTACTGCCAAGCCTGTAGCGGACTTTCACCGCCAAGTTATTACGCATGCCGAGCGCACACCACAAAAAAGGTTGTCTCTTTAAGGAGGCAACCTTTTTTTGTATATATTTGATATGTGATTATCTTTTAGAATTTTTACTTTTTTATGTTACTGTCCTATTTCTGATATCTTCATACTCAGATTCCAGAGTCCGTCATCAGTAGAAAATGTGAGATATTCTCCCAAAGCTGCATCCACACCGAAAACCATGCCTGTAACACCTTCCAATACAGGAATTCCATCTGAGTATATATTGAATTTTCCAGATACTGCGGATTTATCAATATTTATGGTCTCAGTAAGTTCAAACGTGAACTGAGAAATCTGCGACGATATGGTTGGTGCCGTAAATTCGCCTTCTATCTTCACCTCATCACCTTTGGGAGTGTAGGTAACTGTCATGTTTCCCTCAGGAAGATTATACATATCATCAACTATGGCAGGGCCTTTAAGATTTTTAAGATATCCGTTTGCAAAATATGTCTTTCCGCCGGACCATTTTTCCTGCTCCTGCAAATCTTTGTCTCTTGGCTGAATTTCGGGTATTGAAGGATTCTTTCCGTTGTCTGACAGTAATTTTTTAAAATACATTTCTATGGAGCCTCCCCACTTCAGCCATGCTTCACTATCGGAAACAACACAGTCTGCGGTCATATATTGATTAATATATATAGGCTGACCGTTTTTGTATATATCCATATATACTCTGTAGACATATCCATGGGAATTTCTGTTTACAAAATATATTGAACGACTTTCAACTGTATACACATCCTCATCACATTGACACACAGCATATATATATGTATCATCAACTGCATTATTCCCTGATGACACTATCATCTTTCCGCCAAGACGCTCATCTTCCGTTACATACACAAGGTATTCTTCTGAATCAGATTGGAGATTTTTTATTTTTAGTTCCGAAAGTTCAGATGCGGTTAAAGTAAGGTATTCACCATTATCAGAGTTTATTATGAGCTTGTAGTATTCCGGTAAATCATCATCAGTTATTCCGTATACGGTTTTTATCGCTCTGTACAACAGAGTTATCGCCTCTGCTCTGGTTAATTTTTCATTTGCATGAAGCTTTCCACCATATCCCATAACCAGTTCTTCCTCAACGGCTCTCTGAACATAAAGTCGGGTTTGTGAATCCAACAGGCGATTATCTGCGAAATTTTCAAGAACGTATCCATTTTCTTCATCGCCCGGTTCAAGCCCACACGCCTTTACCAGCTCAGCAATGACATACTGACGCAGTGCCGGTGCGGCTGATGTGTTTGAACTATCATAGAAAAACAGTCTCTTTAGCAGAAGTGCAAAATGCTCATAGGTTATGTAGTCATCCGGTGCACAAAGCCCCGAGCCAATTCCCCTTACTATGCCTGCATAATAAAACCTTCCCACATCCTCAAATGCCCAGTGGTCGGGAGTAACATCTGAAAACACCTGCTTTGGTCTTTCGGATTCTCCCTTAGGTGTTTCATCGGGTATTGTATTATCCCTCATCTGAGTTGTTTTTTCTATCTTTATTTCTTTTCCCACGGGCAAATTCATATTGATATTTTCGGGACTTGCAGATTTTGAAGAGTCAGCTTTTTGGTATAAAGAAACTGTCAAATCATCATTTCTGTTATAATCAATCCATCTGTCCCAGCTTAAGCTTATTGCTCCGCCCTTTTCAAAGCAATGAGGTATGGGGGTATTGTTATCTATTCCTATATTATCCGTAACATATACATTATCACCTGTCCAGTTATAATACTTTTCGACAAGTGTATATGACTTCCCATTTCCGGACAAGGTAATCCACGATCTTTCATTGTCATCATAGTTTACAACGGCTTTTACCTTGCCATTTTCACATACCTCTCCTATCCATGTTTCCATTTGAGCTTTATCGGGAGAAAATTCAAATTCTGCACTATATCTTGTCTTTAAAAGGGTAATATCCTGATATTTTATAAAATCCGTTTCTTCTTCTGTAACCCAATCTTTAAAAAGCTTGTCAAACTGCTCAATTAGATTGGAACCAACAGAAACATAGTACCTTTCAAATTCAAGAAACTTTCTTCCAAATATCTCTATGTAGTTTTCGTATATGCATACATAAAAGCTCTCGCCGCTGTCGTCGTTTTCAAAAAGCACCTGCAATGCCATACGACCCTGGTTTTCAGGTCTTGCATCTATTGGCTCAAGTTCAACGGTTTTCATAATAGATTGTATCTTTGCAGATATATCATACACATTTAGTTGATTCTTTCTTTTGACTATTTCCTTAGTTGTTCCTCCGCTGACATAAACGTAGCTCACCTGTTGTACATCGTATTTATCCGAATGAAGATATTTAAGCGCAGCATCCTCTTTTTCGAATTTGTCATCTTCTGTTTTGCTTTTTGACCTTTCAGATTCAAACACATTTTTTGTATCGGTCAAAAATTCAAATCCGGGATAGTCCAGAACTTCATCGCCTGCGGATATATCATCAGAAGAAAAAGTCAGCTTTCTCTCATCAGATGATTTGATATGCTTTTCATAAAGACTAAGCTCAGCAATTTTCCCTTCTGAATCAGGTGTTATCTCCACCTTCCACTCATATGCCCAGTTAACACTTTCGTCTTCAAGGATGAACATATCCGAATCATCAGGGCAGTACATAGTCTTACCATCAAATGTAACCATATTATCCTTGGACTCATCTGATATCAGAACAAGATCTCTTCCCTCACCGAAAAGATCAAGAAAAGAATGAACTTGAGGTGTTTCAGAGGTTTCAGTTTTGTAGCTGCAAAATCCCCATGTCACATATCCGTTATTATACGGAATCTTACAGCTGTAAAGCTCCTCGTAGTCATAAACCGGTGTTCCTCTTTTTGAAACACTTTCAGAAGATTCCCTGAATTTGGCATCAGCTATATATTCTGAAAATCTATCATTGAGCAGTTCATAAGTTGAGGAGTCTTTGAATTTATACACACCCATCGCAAGACTATGACTATCGTTTTCTGCAAATGATATGTAAATCCTTATAATTTTAATTTCATTTTCATCAAAATATATTATCCACCTGTAATTTGTGTTATCCTCAACAAAGTCAAGCTTTGTGGCATTATGCATACTATAATTGCCTTCACTGAGTTCTTCAGATGTTCTTTGTGCTTCATACTCAACACTTTCTGCTGAGAAAGCAGTAGATATTATGCCTGCATCATCCTTTCCCAACTCAAAAGAAAAGATACCTTCTTCACTCGGGATTTCTACACCGATTCCTCCGTTTACAGAAGGCTTAAAGCTGCCCGGAGTTTCAAGGGCATATATACGAACACCGTTTGAAACCGATACGGGTGTGTCTGCACAAACCCATAGCGCCATACTTTGCAAAGCAAAAATCATTACCACCAAAATACTTGTTATTTTTTTCATAATGCATCCTCCTTTTTCGGTATTACACGTGTAGTACGATTACATATTACAACTGTAGTACCGATTATGTCAACAAGTTTTTTTGTATTTAATATAAATGTAATATTTTAGCTAATGGTTTTTGTTTTTACATTAAATGAATAATCAAGATCTCCCTCTGCCTCGGAAAATGTTATGGATGAGGGCGTGGAGCTTACATATGCTCTTATGCTGTCTCCCACCAATTCACCGTCTTTATATACATTAAAATATCCGTGAAGAGATTTCTCATCTGATGAGATAAGTCCAACAGTATCTATTTTTATATTTCCTGTATTGCAAGCAAACCCACTTTGGGATTTGTCATCACTAAAACGTGCTACGGCATCTTGTGAGGAATATGTATGTACCTTAGTTGGAGCTGTATTATTTTGAATCTCAGATGAATCTGCGGGCAATGTCGTTTGTGACGGCTTTAGTCCAGATTGTCCCGATTGGTGAGGTGTATTTTCTATGTTTACAATTTCGCTTTCTTCATTGCTATTGACTTCAGGATGTAACATCTTTTCCGTATCTTGTCTGTTTTCCTGCATTTGCTGAGCATGAGAGTCGGACTTTTCAGGATTTTGAATGTATCCTTGCTTTGCTTCGCTCATTTCCTGGTCAGTTGTCACAATTTCTCCGACATCATCCGGCATCACTTGTTCATCATCAATTCTTTGACCAGCAACAATTGGCTGATTTATAAATTCCCCGGAAATAAATTCTGCAGTTCTTTGTGTCTCATCTGCCATAGCTCCGGTTAGAAAAGCTACACTAATTACCAAAACAAGAGGGAGAACCGATGCTCCAATTCTCTTCTTATCATAGCATATCAATACTTTAAACCTGATTCTAAGATTTGTGCTACTTGCCATGGGAGATACAAAATTGGTGTAATTTACATTTTGGCTGTATTGTGCCATATCAAGAAGAGCTTCTCCATATGTACCTAAATCTTTTTTTCCTGCTATTTTAAGCACCTGCTCATCACACACATTTTCAATATCCCTTCTTATGTATGATGCCATCACCCACACTGCGGGATTAAACCAGTATAGCGCACAGAGAAGTATGAGAAAAAGATTTAAAAATCTGTCTTTCCTTTTTAAATGAATATATTCATGCAAAAAAACTTTTTCAAGCTGATTTGGAGAAAGTTTTTCCGATATCCAGTGCGGAACAAGAAGCTTTGGCTTTATAAACCCAATTACCATTGGAGATATGTCATTCATGCAAAAAAACATATTCGGCATAATTTTGAGCCTACTCATTGCAAACGAACTGGCTGCAATTTCTTCAATGACCGGGTCCGTATTGTTGTCGGGTTTTAATTGATTTTGAAATCTTACATAAAAAACATATGGTATAACGATGCACAAAACCGCCCCAAGAATCCACAATATAAAAAAGTAGTTTATCTGTGTCGGAATATGAGTCTGTATCTGAGTTTCTGTCTGAGTAAATGTCATATAAACAGATTCATACACATCGCTTGGTATGTGGTTATACACGCTTATCGGACTGGTGAGGTTTTTCAAAACAACAAGACGAAGAACCACAGGCAACCACAAAAACAAATGTGCCTTAGGCGAAAGCTTTGAGATAAGAAGCCTTTTTATGATTATGACAACAGCTATAGCAACAGTTCCCATGAATGAAACAGAAATGAGTTGTTCTAAAAAATCATATGTCACTTTATATCATCCTTTTCATACTTTTCAAGCATAAGTCTAAGTTCTTTTATTTCTTCTTTTGAAACATTTCCGCTTTGAACGAAGGCAGAAACGAAGTTCTTCACAGATCCGGAAAACATACGGTCAATAAAGCTTCGAGCCTCTTGTTTTGCACAATCCTTCTCGCTTATGGAAGCATAATAATTGTAAAAGGGTGTCCCGTCTTTTTTTTCTGCTCTTACTGCACCTTTTTTGCAAAGTCTGGAAATCAGGGTATGAACTGTTTTGGCGTTCCACTCCGATTTGTTATCGATTCTGTCTATAATCTCTCTTGATGTAAGCGGAGATTCTTTCCACAGTTCTTTCATTATAATCCATTCTGATGCTGCGATATGTACCATTTTTCTTCCTCCAAAAACATATTTACAATTACATATTACGTGTGTAATACGGAAAGGTCAATAATTTTATTTTTTTGTAATATTTTTGTATTATTAAAGAGGCTACATACAATGCAGCCTCTTTACGATATAATTATTCAAAATGTCAGTCCATATCTATAATTGAATTGTCATATCCTTCAAATACACTTTCAACAATTTTCTTATATCTGTCTTTGGAAACTGCTATTCCCTGATTATTGAGTCCATGAGTTGAAAACGCACTATCGGGCATATCTTTAAGCTTATATACAGAAAAGCTCTTATATGATGCATCATAATAGGTCACAACGGGAATGAAAGAATAATTATCTATACTAACGTTCTCGCCATCAATTTTAAGAGTTACATCAGCAAGACCCCCAAGAAGATTTTTTTCTTCCATCTGTCTTGAAACAAAATTTCCAAGGGAATAATATACAAGCATACGATTGCCGTTTTTTGATTCTATCCATTCAACAGGCCCTATAACATGAGGGTGAGAACCAACAATCAGATCAACTCCCAAATCACACATTTTTTGTGCCCATTCCTTTTGGGATGATTGAACACTTGTCAGATTTTCCTCTCCCCAATGCATAAAAGCAATTGTAAAGTCTGCACACTTGTTTGCAAAGGATGTATCACTTTTTATTCTCTCTTCGTCAATATAGTTCACCATATATTCTTTGCCCTCCGGCAATGTGAGGCCGTTTGTTCCATATGTATAGTTCAAAAGTGCAATTTTAGCCCCTTTGACCTCCATAATTTTCGGCACTTTCTGTTCGGCGGAGGTATGATTTATTCCAAGAACCTTAATTTCCGGATACTCATCCCAGAATTCAAAGGTGTTCTCAATTCCATATGCCCACTTGTCAAGAACATGGTTTGATGCATGTAAAACAACATCAAAGCCTTCTTTTATCAAGGTTTTTCCGGCATCTGACGGAGAGTTGAACAAAGGATATCCGCTATATCCGTATTCCTCACCTGCGAAAACCGTTTCCTGCCCTATTACGGCAATGTCGGCATCTTTGATATCAGGTTGAATTCTTTTGTAGAGATGCGAAAAATCATAGGTTCCATCACTTTTTTTGCAGTCATCAATTACCGGCATGTGCAAAAGATTGTCTCCAAGAGTGAGAACAGATATTGTGTTATCGGAATTATCTAATCCATCCCGGGATGCGGTTTCAGATGATTTTTTGCTGTCTGAACAAGATGTTGTACAAGTAAGTATTACAACTGCCATAAGCATTGATGCAAGTTTTTTTAGTGTCATAGTCATTAGTTCCTTTACTGATATTAACTAAAACTTACCACAATAGAATGTTTTTGTCAATATCAATCCTTAACTCTGAACAGCTTTTTAAGTATGCCTTTGAAAAACGATGGTGCATTCCACACTACTATTTTCATATATTTCTACCTCCCCGTACAGTATATTGCTATACATAGCATTACAATTAAAATACCTTCGATTATTGCTATTATCAGGGGAGGCATTATAAAGGCAAGAAACATGCCAAGAATAAAACTAAGAATGCAAAAGCCCCACAGTTTTTTCAAAATATTTCTGAAAAACAAAACCCATACCTCCTCATAGTCAGTAGTCTACTTTCATTATATGAGGGTATGGGTTATTTTGTTACTTTAGCTGTCGGCTATGCATCAGTACACATTAAACATCAGTCAAGTTCCGCCATGCCGGTGTAGAGTTCGTAATATCGTCCCTTTAATGACAAAAGTTCATCATGAGTTCCTCTTTCAATTACTTCACCGTTTTCAAGTACCAATATGGTATCTGCATTTCTTATGGTTGAAAGACGATGGGCAATGATGAAAGTGGTGCGGTTTTTCATGAGTCTGTCCATTCCATGTTCTATGTGTCTTTCAGTTCTTGTGTCAACGGAGCTTGTTGCTTCATCCAAAATAAGAATCGGAGCTTTTGAAATTGCCGCTCTTGCAATGTTAAGAAGCTGTCTTTGACCCTGACTAAGGTTTGCTCCATCACCTTCAAGCATGGTGTTGTAGCCATCGGGAAGTCTCATGATAAAGGAATGAGCGCTGGCGGTTATTGCCGCTTCCACAACTTCATCATCTGTTGCCTCAAGCCTTCCATAACGTATATTTTCCATTACCGTTCCGGTGAAAAGATGAGTATCCTGAAGTACCATTGCAATATTACGACGAAGGCTGTATTTGTTATAATCTTTGATGTCTTTTCCATCAAAAAGTATTTTTCCTTCTTCTATGTCATAAAACCGGCTTATGAGGTTGGTGACAGTAGTTTTCCCTGCACCTGTTGAACCTACAAAGGCAATCTTTTTACCTTTTTCGGCAACAAGATTTATGTTTTTAAGAACTGTTTTATCGGCATTATATCCAAAAGAAACATTCCTTAATTCCACTACGCCCGAAACCTCTCCGATTTGAGGTTTATCATCAATATCAGCCTCAGGTTCTTCATCCATAATGGCAAAAACTCTTTCTGCACCCGAAAGTGCCGAGAAAATGTTTGTAACCTGCATTGAAAGTTCGTTTATGGGGCGGCTGAACTGACGGGAGTAGTTTACAAATACTGTGAGTCCGCCAACGTCAAATCCTCTCAAGATGCACATGAGTCCGCCAATGAGAGCTGTCAGGGAATAGTTAACCTGACTCAAGTTTCCCATAACAGGTCCCATCATTGAACCGAAAAATTGTGCTTTTGTTTGTCTTTTGCAAAGTTCATCATTGAGAATATCAAATTCTTCTTCCGCTCTTTTTTCGTGGTTGAAAACTTTTACAACCTTTTGACCGGAAACTGTCTCTTCAATATATCCGTTTACTGCCCCGAGAGCTTTTTGCTGTTCGGAGAAGTTCTTTCGGTTTTTCTTTGCAAGGAAAGTTGCCGCTTTGATAAACACGGGTATCATCACTATTGTAACAAGAGCAAGCATCCAGTTTGTATATATCATAAGGGAAAATGTTCCAATGATGGTTATTATGCCTGAAAAAAGAGAAATGATTGTGGAATTAAGCATTTCACCAATGGTGTCAACGTCGTTTGTGAAACGGCTCATAATTTCACCGTTTGTGTTTGTATCAAAAAACTTTACGGGAAGTTTTTGCATTTTGAAAAAAAGTTCTTCTCTTATGCGGCAAAGAGCTCTTTGAGATATACCAATCATTATTTTTGACTGAATGTAGGAAGATGCAACACCCGAAAAATATATTATCGCCATGACAGCAAGCGCCATAAAAAGACCTCTTATGTCTCCCGGAATAATATAATTATTTATAATTGGGCGAAGCATATATGAGCCTGCAAGGGTTGAAATTGCAGTTATAATCACACATAAAAAGGAAGCTGCAATTTTCAGTTTGTCTTTTGCTATATAGCCAAAAAGCCTTTTTATTACTCCAATGGTATTCTTTGGTTTTCCGCCCTTTCCCATATGTCTTCCTCTGGGTCCGGGACCGGGACCCATTGGACCGCCGGGGCCTTTTGGCATGTTGAAGGATTTTGCACTATATCTTTTTATGAGGCGTTCTTTTTTTGACATTTCCATTATGCTTCCGCCTCCTTATCTTTTTGAGAATAATATATTTCCTGATAGTATGAATTTTGGGCAAGCAGTTCCGGATGTGTACCCTCTCCCACTATCTTCCCGTCATCTATAACAAGAATTTTGTCTGCTTCCATAACGGATGTGATTCTCTGGGC
Organism: Clostridia bacterium; assembly: GCA_045654685.1. Taxonomy (GTDB): domain Bacteria; phylum Bacillota; class Clostridia; order UMGS1810; family UMGS1810; genus RGIG1828. The sequence continues at coordinate 9,368 of JAZONV010000023.1, forward strand.
GATAATTATTTTTGTTGTATCACGAAGGTCATTTGAAAAACTTTCTCTTATTTTCGTTTCTGTTGCCGTGTCAACCGCACTTGTGCTGTCATCAAGAATCAGAATTTTCGGATTTTTTATGAGGGCTCTTGCAATACACAATCTTTGTTTCTGACCACCGGACACATTAACGCCGCCCTGACCGAGTTCTGTTTCATATCCGTCTGTAAAAGATGTTATGAAAGTATGGGCCTGGGCATAGGATGCAAAACGCTGAAGTTCTTCGTCTGTTGCATCTTCCTTTCCCCAACGCATATTTTCTTCAATTGTTCCGGAGAAAAGAGTGTTTTTCTGAAGAACCATTCCTACTCCTTCACGGAGATTGTAGAGAGAATAGTCTCTCACGTCTGTACCGTCTATTAAGATTTCACCCTCTGTTACATCATAGAGTCTCGGTATCAGCTGAACAAGGCTTGTTTTTCCGGAACCCGTTGCGCCGATGATTCCAAGGGTTTTTCCGGGGTCAACCCTGAAACTTATGCCATCCAGAGTTTTTACGGATGATGATGAATTATAGCTGAAACTTACGTTTTTAAATTCCACCATACCCTTTTCTATTTTTTTGTTTGGTTCTTTTGCAAAATCGTCTATTATGTCAGATTCCGCATTTAAGACTTCTTTTATTCTCTTTGATGATGCAAGGGCACGAGATGCACTTAAAATTATCATTGAAACCATCATAAGAGACATGAGAATCTGGACAATATAGGTTGTGAATGCGGTGAGTTCACCAACTGCCATACTGCCTTTTATTATAAAATTACCACCGGTCCAAACAACTGCAAGAGTTGTGATATTCATCATAAGAGTCATAACAGGTCCGTTTTTAATTACGAGATACATGGCTTTAAGAGTTGAATCTCTGAGGTCTCTGTTTGACTTTGAAAATCTGTCGTTTTCATAATCTGTTCGGACAAAAGATTTTACAACTCTCACATTGGTGAGATTTTCCTGAATGTCAGAATTCACCTTATCAAGTTTTTTCTGCATTATATTAAATCTCGGGAAAGCCTTTACCATTATGGTTATTATAGCTGTGGCGAGAATGGGTATAACAATGGCAATTATCATTGCAAGTCTTTTGTTTATGCTTATTGCCATAATAAGCGCACCAATGAGCATTCCCGGAGCACGAAGAAGCATTACAAGGCTCATGCGGATAACGTTTTGCATTTGGGTTATGTCATTTGTGAGACGGGTTACAAGGGATCCCGTGGAAAAATCGTCAATGTTTTTGAAAGAGAACTTCTGCACCTTTTTAAAAAGGTCAGACCTGAGTCCCGTAGCAAATCCTACAGATGCCCTCACGGCAAAATAGTTCCCTAAAACGCCTCCCAGCATCATCATGAGTGCAACGACAATCATCATGATTCCCGTTGCACTGACCGATGACACATCGCCTTTTGAAACGCCCGAGTCAATTATAACAGAAATGAGTTTTGGCATAAGAACTTCGCCAACAACCTCTGTTATCATAAAAAGCGGTCCGAAAATAAAGAAAATGATATGTGGTTTTATATACTTGAAATACTGTTTCATTTTATTTCTCCATCCAAAAAAATAAGAAGTGTCCGAACTGATTCCGACACAGTATTATTATATCTCAAAAGGGAATTTTTTTCAATATTTACAGTAAAAAATTAACAATTAATTTATATTTATGACAGATTACAATTTGACATACGAAGAATTTTGTGATACAATTTGAAAATGATAATCACTATCAAATTTGAGGTGGAATATGGAATCGAAAGGTTACAACACAAAACAAAGGACAAGTTTGTTAAATGTTTTCAAGGAAAGCCCTGACAAATGTTTCAGTGCAAAAGAACTCATCAGAATGCCGGGCATAAGTCTTGGTGAGGCGACTGTATACAGAACCCTTTCAAAGTTTGAAAAAGAAGGTCTTATAAAAAAATATATTGGTTCAAATTCTGAAGGAGCCATGTATCAGTACAGCGATAATCAGGAACATTGTCAGCATCATTTTCATCTCAAATGTACTGATTGCGGAGTTTTGATTCACATGGACTGCCATCTGATGGACTCATTCCAAAAGCACATAAAAGATGAACACAATTTCGCTGTTGACAGCGGAAAAACAACTTTGTACGGATTATGCGATAAATGCAACAGCAAATAATATAACCAAGGATTTTGATATGAAAAGTTCAATATTTAAAAAATTAATACTTTTTATTATTTCATCTCTGATTGTATGTTCTCTTTCAGGCTGTACAAAAAAGGATACAAAAACAAGCAACAAAATGAGCGTTACTGCGGTAAGTTTTGTTCAGTATGACTTTGCAAGAGCCATATCGGGCGGACTTTGTGATGTTCATATGATAATGAAGCCCGGAAGCGAATATCACGGATATGAACCTTCATTTTCTGATATAAAGAAAATTTCTGAATCTGATGTGTTTATATATAACGGCGGAGAATCAGATATATGGATTCATGAAATCACAGAACTCGAAGATATGGAAAACACCTTAAAGGTGCCTCTTGTAAATTTTGTGACTCTTATCAAAAAGGAAAAGGACGGGCACACTCACACCCACTCCCATCATGGTCACAGTCATGATGATGAATGTGAATTTGATTCCGGCTATGATGAACATATATGGCTCGATCCCGACAATGCAGTTTTGATGATTGATGCCATATGTGATGCAATGTGTGAAAAAGACCCCGACAATTCGGATGCATACAGAAAAAATGCAAATTCATATGCAGAAAACATAAAACAGCTCGGAGTTGATTTAGCATATATCAGAGACAATCTGAAAACCGACACTATTGTTGTCGGTGACCGTTTCCCATATCTTTATCTCACGGAATATATTGGAGCAAAATATATGTCTGCTATCCCGGGATGCGGTCATGAAAGCGAAGCCAATCCGTCGGATATGATGAAAATCATTGACAAAATGAGACAAGACAGCATTAATGTTGTTTTTTTCTCGGAGCAGTCAGACAAAAGAGTAGCCATGGCAATATCTGAAGAAACAGGGGCAAAAACTTTGCCGCTACATTCATGTCAGAGCATCAGCCGTGAGGATTTTGAACAAGGGAAAACCTATATTGATTTGATGAAACAAAACACAGATAATCTTAAGGAGGCGCTATTATAACATGTCTCTCATAACTTTAAAAAACTTAAATATGTCCTATGAGGGCGAGAGAGTAATAAGCGATTTGAATCTTGAAATACATGAAGGCGATTATCTTTGCATAGTAGGCGAAAACGGTACCGGCAAAACAACCCTTTTGAAAGGTCTTCTGGGTCTCAAGAAAATCGACAGCGGAAGCATTGTGACAAAAGAAGGATTCGGTCTTGAAAAAATCGGATATCTTCCCCAACAGACGGCAATTCAAAAAGATTTTCCCGCATCTGTGAAAGAAGTTGTTTTATCCGGAACAATTTCAGGTTCGGGATTCAAGCCGTTTTATTCCGGAAACGACAGAAAAAAAGCAATGGAAGCAATGAAAAAACTCGAAATTGAACACATTGCAAAAAAAAGCTATCAGGATCTTTCGGGAGGTCAAAAACAAAGAGTTCTTCTTGCAAGGGCAATTTGTGCATCCGCCAAAGTGCTTGTTTTGGATGAACCCGTAAATGGTCTTGACTCTATTGCCGCAGACGAAATGTATGAAATAATTGACAAATTAAACCGCGACGGAATCACAATAATTATGATTTCCCATGACATTAAAAGAGTTATCAAAAATTCAAAGCATATTCTTCATCTGGGGCAACAGAAAACCATGTTTTCGGGAGAAAGCTCCGAATACAAACTTGCGGCAGAAAGCGGCGGATTCTGGGAGAGAAACATATGAGAGAAATTATATCAAATATATTATCATATCAGTTTTTAACATACGGACTCATTGTGGGTCTTTGTGTTTCTATATGTGCATCAATCCTTGGAGTTATTCTTGTGTTGAAAAGATATTCCATGATTGGAGACGGACTTTCACACATAAGCTTCGGAGCGCTTGCTCTTGCCTCGGTTCTTGGATTTGCACCGCTTAAAATTGCAATTCCCCTTGTGGCACTTGCGGCAATACTTCTTTTGCGTTTTGGCGGAAAAATCATAAAAGGTGATTCTCTTATTGCAATCATTTCAAGTTCGGCTCTGGCTGTCGGGATTCTGCTGATTTCCTATTTTGGCTCCGGTACGGATATGAACAGTTACCTTATCGGAAGTTTATATGCAGTAGAGAAAAGCGATGCTGTTTTCTCGGTTATATTATGTCTGGTGGTTATGTCAATTTTCATTTTTCTGTATAATCGTATTTTTTCCGTCACCTTTGACGAAGAATTTTCAAGAGCAACAGGAATGAAAGTTAATTTTTATAACACTATAATTGCGATTTTGATATCTGTCACGGTTGTTATCGGAATGAGACTTATGGGTGCACTTTTAATATCTGCTCTGATTGTGTTCCCTGCCCTTTCTTCAATGAGGGTTTTCAAATCATTCTTTTCGGTTACTGTCAGTTCGGTTGTTATTTCCGCATTTTGTTTTCTTGCGGGATTTTGTCTGTCAATTATCTTTGACTCTGTTCCGGCAGGTTCTGCCGTAACTTTGGTTAATCTTTTTATATTCATTGTATTTTCTGTTATCGGAGCAATCAGAAAATAATATTATATTTGAGCAAAAATCTATATACAACAAAAACCATTGTTTTCACAAGTTCTGAAAACAATGGTTTTTTATTGCATAATATACTTTAATTTTTTAAAATCACAGCTTTTTCGATTTACAAATTAATTACGCAGCTTTATTTGAATTTTCTTCGGCTCTTTTACGATTAAATCTTTTTCTTAAAAGCTTGTACATTCCAAATGCACACGCAACTGCAACAATCAAAAGAAGTGCCGCCACATAGGAACCTCTTTCTATAACCAAAACAGCACTCAGTCCGAGAATCGTTGTTATTACATACAAAATCCCCACTGTTTCTTTTTGGGAAAATCCGCTGTCAAGAAGTCTGTGGTGAAGATGACCTCTGTCTGCTCCCATAATTGGTTTATGATTAATTGCTCTTCTGATAATGGCAAAGCCCGTATCAAAAAGAGGAAGAGCCATAATGAGGAGGGGAACAATAAATGAAATTACCGCATATCCCTTAAACAGCCCCTGAATGCATATAACCGAGAGCATATAGCCAAGGAACTGAGAACCTGTGTCACCCATGAATATTTTTGCCGGATTGAAATTGTAGGGCAAAAATCCAAGACATCCTCCGGCAAGTGCCGCGGCAATGATTGCCACATCAGGCTCACCTGCAATTATTGCTATGAAGAAAAGCGAGAATGATGCAATGGAAGAAACACCAACCGCAAGTCCATCAAGTCCATCTATAAGATTTACTGCATTTGTTACTGCTATTATCCACACAACAGTTACGGGAATACTGAACACCCCAAGCTCCAGAATTCCTGTTTCTGAAATAAACTGGGGCACGCTGATTGCAACTATTCTCACATTGTGAATCACCGCAACAAAAGCTGCGAGAAGCTGTGCAATAAGCTTTATTAAAGCCCTGAGTTGCTTCACATCATCAATTATGCTGATTCCGACAATTATGAGAGAACCGATTATAATACCCTTAAGCTGTTGATCAACTTTTGCAAAACACAAAACAGCAATCAGAAACCCATAGAAAATTGCAAGCCCGCCAAGACGAGGGATTGGTTTTTTATGAACACGGCGTTCATCATCGGGAACATCTACCGCACCTATTTTATATGCAAGATTCTTGACAAAAGGCGTTGCCGCCAGACTGATTGCAAATGCTATTGAAAAGCACAGAACCAAAGTTTTTATATCCATAATACGCCTCACATTTTATCTGTCTACATATCCGAGTTTTCTGTGTACCTTGCGAAGAGTTTTTGAAGCAAGGTATGCTGCACGCTGCGCACCTTCTGTGTAGAGTTTATTTATGTAATCTTTGTTTTTGCAAAGATCATCATATCTTTCCTGCATGGGTCTGAGTTCTTCAATTACGGCCTCTGCCACTCTTTCCTTGAGTGCTCCGTATCCAAGTCCTGAAAATTCATTTACACTTTCTTCAACGCTCTGGTTTGTAACTGCAGAATAGATATTCAAAAGGTTATTCACGCCGTGTTTTCCTTCTCTGAATGCTATTTCTCCTTCAGAATCGGTTACTGCACGTTTGAATTTTCTTCTGATTGTATCAGGATCATCAAGAATTGAAATAAACCCGTTAACATTTGGGTCTGATTTACTCATTTTTGATGTGGGATCCTGAAGACTCATTATTCTTGCAGCCTCTTTTGGAATATATCCTTCAGGAATTGTGAACACATCCCCAAACACACCATTAAAGCGTATTGCTATGTCACGGGCAAGTTCCAGATGTTGTTTCTGGTCAATTCCCACGGGAACAAGGTCTGTTTTGTACAGAAGTATATCTGCCGCCATCAAGACAGGATATGTGAAAAGACCTGCATTGATATTATCTGCATGCTTTGAGGATTTATCCTTAAACTGTGTCATACGTCCAAGTTCACCCATATATGTAAAACAGTTGAGTATCCATGAAAGTTCAGCATGTGCAGGAACATGGGACTGGAAGAAAACAATGTTTTCCTCACCATCTATTCCGCAAGCAAGATATTGAGTGAGAAAGTCCATGCATCTTTTTCTCAACTGTGCACTATCCTGACGTACTGTTATGGAATGAAGGTCAACAACAGAGAATATACAGTTGTAGTCCTTTTGAAGGTTTACCCAGTTTTTTAATGCACCGAGATAGTTCCCCAGTGTAATGCATCCTGTGGGCTGTATGCCTGAAAATATGGTCTTTTTATCGTTCATTATGAATTACTCCTTAATTTATCTTGAATATTGTGCAAGTGATTTTTTACTCAAAGGATCTCAAAAATTCACACTCACCGCTGATTGTATATCCATCTATTGCCGCCGGCATGAAGAAACTGTCACCGGGAACGAAACTATATTCTTTCCCGTCATATATTATTTTTCCTTTGCCGTCGGTAAACAAAAGCATTTCAAATTTATCTGTTTCTTTTTCTATATCATATTTTTGGGAAATTTCATATTTTTCAACCGTAAAATATTCACAGCTTGTAAGTGTTCTGAATTTTCCGCCCGGGATTTCCTTTTCGGGAAAAGATTCAGGGATGTTTCCGTTGTTTTCATAGTTGGTTGCCAAAACAGCCTTTTCCACATGCAACGGACGTTTGTTGCCGTCTTTGTCCACTCTGTTATAATCGTATACTCTATAGGTTGTATTTGAGCTTTGCTGAATTTCAGCAATCAGAATTCCGTCTCGGATGGCATGAATTGTTCCTGAAGGAATGTGAAGAAAATCACCTTTTTTTACGGGAACATAATTCAGATAGTCTTCAAGGGTTCCGTCTTCTATAGATTTTTTAAGTGTTTCGGGTGTGGTTCCCTCTTTGATGCCAAAAACAAGGTTTGCACCGGGTTTTGCATCCATTATGTACCACATTTCTGTTTTTCCCAATTCACCGTTTTCATATTTTGATGCAAAATCATTGTCCGGGTGAACCTGAACAGAAAGGGAATCTTTAGCGTCAAGAATTTTTACCAAAAGCGGAAAAACTTCTGTATCTTCACGTCCAAGCATTTCTTTTTTATTTGAAAATATGACTTCCTTAAGAGTTTGTCCCTCATACTCACCCTCGGCTACAAGGCTGAGTCCGTCATTATGACAGGAAATCTCCCAACTTTCTGCAGCAGTATCAAAAGGAACATTTTTGTTGAATTTTTTCTTTAAACTGTCTCCGCCCCACAGATATTGTTTGAAAACAGGTTGGGTTTTAATGGGATATATCATCTGCGTTATTCCTCTCCTATAATATCTTATAAATAATATCACAAATATGACAAAAAGTCAAATAAATGAGCATTAAAAAACCGATTATTGACAAAACTCAAAAACAAAATCTTATATTATTGACTTTTTACATATGCTATAATATAATTACTGTGTTGGATAAAACTTTTTAGAACGATGATTGATATATACAGACTGTCTTGCCAATGAAAGGATTCTTTGTTATGAAAAAGGTACTTCTTATTATCAATCCCCATTCGGGAAAACTCAAAAACAAATCTATGTTTTTTGATATAATAAATATTATGTCTGAAAATGATTGCATTGTGACAATCCGTCTGACAAAAAGAATCGGAGATGCAAAGGCAATTGCGAAAGAGGCTTGCGAAAGCAAACTCTACGATTCCATTGTATGTTCAGGCGGTGACGGTACACTTAATGAAGCTGTGTCAGGCTCAATTATAAGCGGATGTCCAATTCCAATCGGTTATATACCGTCGGGAAGCACCAATGACTATGCAAGAAGCCTCGGATTGTCATCTGATATGCTGGAAGCCACAGAACGTGCAATCAACGGAAATGAAATTGACATAGATGTCGGAAACATCAACGGACTTCATTTCAACTACATTGCATCCTTTGGTGCCTTCACCTCTGTTTCCTACAATGCTCCCCAATCCCTGAAAAAACTCCTCGGTCATATGGCATATGTCCTTGCAGGAATAAAAGACATTGCAAACATAAAGGCCATACCCGTTAAAATTGAAAGTTATGACACAAAAATAGAAGACGAATTTTTGTTTGGTGCTGTCACCAACACCACATCCATCGGCGGAATTGTCCGTCTCAATGAGTCGGTTGTCGGTTTTAATGACGGCGAATTTGAAGTTTGCCTTGTGAAAAAGCCAAAAAATCCTGCAGACCTTATGAAGGTTATTGTGGGAGCTTTGAACTCCGATTTTGAAAGTGACTGCTTTATGTTTTTCAAAACCAACAAAGTTCATTTTGAAATGCCTGATGGCATTGACTGGTCAATCGACGGCGAAAAATTTGACGGTGCAAAAAGTGTTGATGTTGACGTTTTGCCAAGTGCCGTAAAACTTATTATTTAATTTGAACATAAGAAATTATGATACAACAAAAATGGTTGTTACCACAATCTTTGAAGACTATGGTAACAACCATTATTTTTTTACCAGTTTGCTTTAGCTCTTTCCATTTCTTTGTTCATTCTTTCAATTTCCGAAAGGGGTTTCATTCCGCTGATGGAATCGCTTTCAGAAAGATTGCATGCAGCTGCACAGGATGCAAGTTCAAGCATTTCCTTGATTTCTATGCCTTTGTAGAGGCAATAGATACAAGCTGCACAGAAAGCATCACCTGCACCAACGCTTCCCTTTATGTAACCTTTTGGAAGACTGAGAGATGGAACCGCTGCAAAATTGCCTTCAGAATCAAGAGCGAATCCACCCTCGGGGCAATGAATTACAGCAACATCTTTAACACCACATTCCATAAACATTTCAAGTGTTTTACGGATATTTTCAAGATTTATTGAACCGTCGGAATTTCTGGGTTCCAACCCCGAAACACCGCCGCCTTCTGTTTCATTCATAATTGCATAATCACAATATTTGAGAGCAGGAACAACTTTCTGACGGAATTTTTCAGATGTGTCACTAACAACATCTATTGAAGTTTTAATTCCTTTCTCCTGAACTTTTGCAAGAAGTTTTGCCATTTTTGTGCCATAGTCTGCATCCTCCTTGTCAAATTCATCAAGAAGAAGAATATATCCTGCATGGAATATGTTGCAGTTCAGGGCATCAACATCAATATCATCAGGTGAGAAAATTCTGTTTGCTCCTCTGTCGTGGAAGAAAGTTCTTATTCCGTTGGATTCAACACTCATAACATCGCTGTAACTTGTGGGAACATCCGATGTCACCTTCACGCCTGAAACATTTATGCCGTGAGCCTTCATAGTATCACAGACATATTTTCCGAAATCGTCATCACCAACCAAACCAATTGCACTTAAAGGTACTGATGGGTCAATTTTGGCAATGTCTATTGCTGTGTTTGGCACGCATCCTCCAACTGCTTTTGAAGAATAGAGAATGTTAGAAAGCATTGTTTCCTTTGGATACTGATCTATAATTTTTACATTGTCCACAAGAATGTTTCCGGCAAACACAATGCCTCCGTCACCATTGTTCATTATATAATCAACGGAAACGTCAAATATTTTTGCAATTGCAGGGAACTGTGTAACCTCGGGATATCCGAGACCGCTTTCCCACTTGCTGACTGTTTTGTTGCTGATTCCGAGAAGATCTGCAAGAGCATTTTGTGTGAGGCCCTTTTCCTTTCTCAAATCTGCAATTGTTTTTCCGATTGCCTGTTTATTCATATTATAACCTCTTTTCATAAATTCTATCAAAAGTATAATTCATAGTGTAATTATACTACCATACGAAGATTTTGTAAAGGTTTTTCAGAAAATCTATTCTCTTTTAAATTCTTCCCTGTATCCGATTGGAGTATATCCGGTTTTTTCCTTGAAAACACTATAGAATCTTTTTTTATCTTCATACCCTACCTGCCTTGCAATGTTCTCTGCAGTCTCGTCTGTCTCAATCAGAAGTTTTATTGCATGGATTATTCTTTTTTCGCATATATATTCTTTCAGACTTTTGTTAAAAGTTGTCTTGAAAAGTCTGCCAAGATATGCCGGATTATAAAAACACTTATTTGCAAGAGATGTGAGAGTCAGATTTTCCTGATAATTTTCATCAATATATTTTAAAATATCAGGAGTGATTGCGCTGACGATGCTATGAGGTTCACTCTCTCTGAAGGTTCGTATGATCAGAGAAAAAACAAGTTTCATATATCCATCCAGGGCAAGTTCAAAGCCCGGTTTTCTCTCTCTCGATTCTTTTTCCATTTTGGAAATGAGTTTTTCAATTTCAACTTTTCCCGCCTCCGAAAGCCTTATGACCGGAGGACGTTTACTTTCATCTTCAAAATATTTATCAAGAATGAAAAATGAGAATATATCATAAACTGTCTGTGCGCTGGCAAGGTGTTCACTCAGATATTGAGGTTTAACAAAAAAATTGCAGTAATGGAATTTTTTCTCGGAAGAGAATGAGTGAGTCTGATTGTAGCCTATCAAAAGAACTTCTCCGCTTTCAACATCATACGGAACTCCATCTACTCTTTGGACGCTTTTTCCGTCTGAAACATAGACCATTTCAATGAATTCATGTTTGTGAAGTTCACAGCTTCCTTCACCATCCCAGGATGTTTTGGATATTCCAAAGGGAATATAACCCTTTGTAAATACTTCACTTTCAAAAATACGCATTTCATTCTCCTTTTCCATATTTTATAAAATTCGCATTTACAGTTTCTTTTTCACGCTCAAAACCTGAACTCCCCAGACGCCCACAACAATCATTATTGCGCTGACAATCGTTACGACGCTGAACTTTTCGTCAAGAAAGATTATCCCTGCTATGACAGATACAACAGTTGTGATATTTGAAAATACTGTTGTTTTTGCCACAGGAAGATGAGTGTTGGCATAGTTCAAAAACAAAAATGCCGCAACAGATGAAATGACACCCAGATACAAGATTGAGAGAGTGTATGGAGCAAATGCAAAATTGGAAATTACCCCTATAGGATTTTTAATATTTTCAAAAAAGGCTATGCAGACAAAGGTTATAAGCCCTATTATTGTCATTGCGTATGTACGCTCCAGAGCGGTGAATTCACCTGAAATTTTGCGACTTGTAACATTGTAGGCAACAGAGGATATTACTGCACCGAAAAGAAGTATTATTCCCGGGATTGTAACAGTTCCGTCAAGCTTGCCCGATGTTGCCATAACAGCAACTCCAAGAACCGATAAAACCGTGAAAACATATTGCATCGGAGCGGGATACTCTTTTAAAAATATCATGCCGCCAAAAATCGAAACAACCGGTATAAGAGAAATCATAACCGATGAAAAGCCGCTTGTGGTCATTTCGATTCCATAGCTTTCAAAGAGAAAATAGAGAACCGGCTGAAAAACAGACATGAGAAGCAGTTTCAAAATATTCTTTGAAAACTTAATATTCACTTTTTTAAATATCATCACAAAAGTCAATGCCACAAATGCCACCAGATATCTGTCTGCGATTACGGTAAGGGGCGAAGCATATCCCAAAGCAATTTTTGTGAACATGAAACTGAATCCGAAAATAAACTGTGCCATAATGGCGGCAAGTGTTGCTTTTACTGTTATAGATTTCATAAAGATTTTCCACCTGTAGTTCTTAAGATTTTTCCGAAGATAATATTTATTAATATGTTATCACAAAGACTCACATTAATCAAGATTAAGATTGAAAATATTTCCCATATCTGCCACGATTCATAGTATCAGAAACAATAATAGGGAATGTAAATTAATTCGACAAATTAATTTACATTCCCTATTGTATTTTGGAAAATTTTTAATCAAATATGTATACTGCCTGAGGTGATGAATAATAACATTTAACAAGCACTTTGGAGCAAGAAGAACCAACATGCTTATATGTTTTTATGACATCTTTTGATGCAGTAGATACGGTTCCACCGCTTACATATCCGCAATCACCTATTGCCATTGGTATGTACATGAGGGTACCGTCAGGCCGTCTGATTGCCGTTGATGAATCTCCGAGAAGATATACATCACCATAGTAATAATGGTTTCTTGTATTATCCTGCATTGAGCCGAGAACTGTTTTTGAAGCATAGTCAAAATCTTTGGAAACTGCTGTCACATATCCCGCTGCATCAACATTGAATCTGATGAAATCTCCCGGAACAAAAGTGGAATCCCCGTTTGTTATAAAAGATGCTTCAGGTTTCATGAGATAGGTGTTGAAGCGGTCAGCATAATAAACCTCGATTTTGTATACAACATCTCCCTCATCATTTAAAACCTTTCCGAATTTTGAAACAATACCGCTGCTTGATGTTTCATCAATTGTTGCGGCATATGTGTCTGTTTTGTACACAAGTGCTTCTGCTCTTCCGACTTCATTTACGTTACACATATTTTTCAATCTCGGATTTTCTGGCAGAAATAACATTCAGGAACAATTCCATTCCCTTTTCATAATTTCTGAAATTCCATAAATCCTTGTATTCTTCGTAAATTTCATCAGCAAGACCCACAAGATATTTTGCTGTGTTCTTGTCAATTCCGGAATTCATTCTCAATTTACACAAAAGTGACGAGAAAATGACCATATTGGAATTTACGATAATTTCTCTTTTATATCTTTCGTCCATATCAAGAGTCTTCACATCATCAATTATCTCTTTGACATAACGTGCCACATTATCAAAATAATAATCTCTTCCGCAGTCGTCAAGGTCAAAGTAGGCACAATGCTTTCTGACAGATACATCCTGCCACAGAAGCATTCCGCAAATGGTTCCGAGACGTACTCTTTCAGGTTCTAAAAGATAGTAGTTTGCAAGTCTCTGAAGTCTTTCGGACACCTGTGTTCCTCCGAACATGAAAAAGTCAAGAAAATCTCTGGCTCTTCTGTCAAAATAGGTTTCCATGATAAGTTCTTTTTCTTCTTCTTCAACATTCCAGGCATACATTGCACCGACTGCCGCCGGGAGATAACTCCAAATTGCAAAATGAGGATGCCCCTCTCCGCCACAACTCCAATCTGTTACAAGATAGCCTTTTGCACCAAACTCTCTGCCTATTTCGGCTGTTGTTCTGAGGTTTGCCGTTGTGGTTTCAAAACGACCTGTGAGAGAATAGTGGGTATTGCAGGAAGGACACACATAGAAATCTACACCTTTTTCCTTAAGGTCTCTGCAATGCTTTTCCATCTTACGTTCGTCTTTATATTCGTATCCCCATTCAAGAGCAACAGCGCCTTCAGGAATCATTGTGAATGAATTTGGGTATCCGGTAATCATATCAGCCCAGAACTGAACACGTTTTCCGTGATTGCTGTGAATGTAGTCCGCAATACGATTAAGATTTTCCATGAAAAGAACATCTCTTCCCTTTTCGTTACAATATTCTTCAAGTTCGTATTTTCCAAGACCTCCTGCCTCATCAAGACCAATATTCACATATCCCGATGAAAAGTATGGAAGAAGAGAATCGAAAATCTTGTCAACAAGTTCGGTTGTTTCCGGGTGAAGGGGATTGATTGTTGAAGTTTTTTCTCCCCTCTCATATCCCACTTCGAGATGTTTGTATTCATCTCTTGAAAGCCAGTTTTCCATATGACCGAAACAGTTCTGATTGGGAACAAGGTCAACGAAGCGCTCTTTGCAATATTCATCCAGCTCTTTTACATCTTCCGGAGTAAGACAATCTATGTCTTTTGTAACATCCGCAATGAGCGGATATTTAAAGCAAAAATTATCCATATACAACTGAAATTCATTATATTTCAAAAGAGCAAGAAGGTCTATAACTTCTTTTATGGTTTCCTTTTTCGGCATACGTCCGCGGCTGATGTCAAGCATATATCCGCGTCTTTCAAAATCGGGTCTGTCTTCTACTGTGCAACAAGGAGCCTTGCCGTCACCTCTTTTAAAAAGCTGAAAAAGGCTTGTTGCAGCTCTGAATGTTCCTTCTTCGTCTGAAGATGTGATAAGAACACCATCCGAATTTATTGTAAGTTTATATTCTTCTTTTGATAACTCTTTATCATAAATTCAAGAGTCACGTAGTTTTCAGGGTTCCCTTCTTCACGGAGAATAACAGTCTTTCCGTCATCTGATATTTCAGCACTCTGCAAAGTATGCATAAACCAATACATTGTACACTCTTTGGCCGGAGTAACTTCATCACGGATTACAAGGCTTTTTCTTTTATCCGCAAAATACATTCCTCTTTTTGCCGTTTTTGCCTTTCCGTAGTTTACACCGGTAAGATCCATTGTGCAAAGAGCACCCATTGGTTTGGATTCACAGCGCGCAAATGACACATACCCCAGATCAAATTCAGAATTTTTATCAGGAGCCACAATAAAGCAGTTGTGACCTTCAGCCCTTTGTCTGTAATATTGCCAGCGTGGTGCATCTATGGTCTCACCTGACCAGAATCCGGGCACATTAAAGTTTTCGGCTCCGATATCTATTGTCCATTGCACGTCATTTGCATAGAATGAAAATGTGCCCATGTCCATATGTCCGTGACCAATATATAATCCTCCTGCCGTTCCACCTTTTATGCCTGCAAAAGTTTTTTGTGTTTCCATATCCCATGAATCACGAACCGTGAGCACTTGCTGATCTGAAAAAATCTATCAAGAGGAAGTGTCTTTGGTTCGCAAAAAACATCAGGATCATACCACAAAAGTGCACGCCAGTCTCCGTCAAAGCCATAGAGATTCCAAAAAGCAGAAAGATTTTCATAGTCTTTGAAATGATTGCCCAACCACAAAAGTCCCTCTTCCGAGTTGATACTTTGATTTGAGCAATCCTGAAATCCGAAAGCTCCCTGGGGAGATTGAATGTGAAGAAAATAACTCAAAACATTATTTAGGCCGCAAGCTTTATCAAGACTGTAGGTGTGACCGAAAATCTTTTTCAGGGTTGACATTTGAAATGCAAGATAATACAGGGTCATTGACGCATATCCGATGCCTTCAAACCATGAACCGGTTGGGTCATACTGGGAAAGACCATATTCAAGACCTCGTATTGATGCAGATGTGCAATAGGCAGAATATTCGGGGAACACATCAAAAAATGCAATGCCCATCATTGCTGCGCCTGCTTCCATTACCATACAATGATTTCCCAGTTCAAAAAGTGCATGAATCATTCTTTCGTGCCGTCCCTGAAATCCTTCTATGTATATATAAAATCCATTTTTGACAGCACCGTCTTCAATAATTTTGCGTTGCTCATCCGTGTAGGTGTCATAAAGCCAGTCATATCCGAGAGCATAACCAATTGCCATTGCTCCCACATCTATGGAATGTTCGGGATGCCATGATGGAAAATTGGCAATGGATTCCATTTCTCGCCATGCTCTTTTTGAATATTTGCTATCTCCCGTAAGGTGATATGCCATGGCTAAAGCACTTATTCTTTTTATAAAATCATTTGATACGTACCAAAGACGTATATTGTCACGCAGTTCATATATGAGAACCTCCGATGTTGCAACAAATTCATCTGCATCTCTGATCACGTCCTCTGCCCACTTTTTCATGTTTTCATCAGTTTTTGTCATCTGTCGAATACGGGCAAAATCTGATGCATCAGCCATTATTCTCGGATGTTTTCCTGCATATCCGCATGATGCGAAATCCGATTTTATCTTCTCCATATCAGGGCGCTCATAAAGCGCATAGTCATTTATTGCCTGAAGACTGTTGTCTTCAGGTATTTTAATCTCGTAATCTGATATCAAAAACATTCCGCCGCCATGTACGGAATCATCGTAGCAGACATTCTTTCCCAAGACACATTCACACATGTCTTTTAGGGGAATATAAAATGTGTCCTCTTTTTGAAACGGAGCCACAGACAACGAAACATCTTTACCATCTATGCTGACTGTTTTTTCACCTGAAAACAAAGCTGTCTCACCTATTTTGACAAATTTTGAATCTGCATCATATGAGACTTCGTATCCGAATGCATCTTTAAAGAATGAAATGGGAACAAATATTGATCCGTCGATTTCTATGGGATAATGCAGGTTTTTCACACCGTTACATGTGAGAACTCCGCTTCTTTGATGATAGGCGATTTTATCTTTGAAAAAATTTGTATCCGCATTATCTTTTATCCAAATGGACTCATTCTCTGAAAAAGATAATGTGATATGAGGTTGAGTATTCATGGTACATCCTCCGTAACGATAATTTTTGACTTCTTTAAAATTCAGTATATCACAAATTTATCAATATGTATGTATCCAAAATAAGCTAAAAAAGTATTATAAATTGTTCTTTTGTGATTTTTTCATTGCATATTAATCGTGTTATATTTCAGACTTTCTTTTTAACATAAAAAGTTGCCCTTTAGATAGTCTTGTGGGGAAAGAAATTGTTTTGCCGCTGAACATATCCCTAAATGTCCGAACAGCTCTGTCGCAAAAATCATATTCTCCGTCACTACTTGTGTAGAGAGATAGCATACAGTCAAATTATTGTAAACCTAAAGTTCGTAGATATATAATCCGAAAACAACTGTAAAAAATCCGAAACGGCGGTGCATTGCTACACCGCCGTATGTTTTGATAAAACTTATTTTGCTGTTTTAAAACCTTACTTTTTCACAATGGCAACTTCTTCCCAACTGTTCCATTCACCAACGTTGGAACCATTACCGAAGATTTTAATATATCTTGCTCTTTGTGTGCCGAGATTGAAAGCTTCATAATCATCTGTTGTTCCGCTTGATGTGCCGTTGAACACTTCTTTATATTCAATACCGTCCTCAGATACGGAAATGCTGAGATTGTTCTTTCTCTGATTTCCTTCCATAAAGTTCATATAGATTGTATTGAACTCAACAACCTTGGACATATCAATGGTGATATATTGTGAACCGGTTGCCGCCCATCTTGTGGTGGGATCACGGTCAATGATGTTCATGATACCATTTTCGGGCTGTGGTTCGTCACTTGCCTCAACCTTAACAATTGCATATTCTGTAATACCTTCTATTCCAATTGTTTTATAGGGTTTGTAGTTAACTCTGTAAACAGACTTAACTGTTGGACAGTTATTATCCAAACATAACGGAATCGGGACTATCCCCCATACCAATTTATAATATCATTTTATCATATTTAAGACAAGTTGCAACATCAACAAAAGACAAAAAAACCCCGAATTTCCCGATGTGTGTTTCTAAAATGGAATTCTGATATAAAATGCATCTTGTCCCAATCTTAAAATTCGGGTTTTTTGAAGAATTAACACATTGAAAAATAATTTTCGTTATGGTAATATATAAAATGAAAAATACGCAGATGCGTTTATCCAAAGGAGGACAAGAGAACCATGTATAAGTGGATCTGGCTTGACAGCAACCTTTATCCCAACAATCAAATTACCCGCTATAGTCTTTTTCATGAGAACGGACCTGAAAATTATACTGTGGCAGAATTTGCAAAAACATATGAATTTAAAAAGAAAATAAAAAAAGCCGCTCTAATCATAAGCGGTGATACAAGATTTCAATTGTATCTTAACGGAGAAATTGTAACCTCCGGACCTGCCATGGTTGGCGGAGACTGGCTCGGAAACAGCACCAAGCGTTCGACTTTTTACGCAACACAGATTAGTGTTACACCCGATTGCAACAAACTGAATTTTCTTGCAAGAGTGCTTATGATGCCTATTCAGATGTGCGACTATTCCATGGGACACGGTGGATTTATGCTCCACGGAAAAATCACATTTGAAGATGGCACAAAAGAAACAATTTCAACGGATGATACATGGCTTGCAAGAAAACTCGGAGCATATGTAAAACCTTTTTCCTATGATGAACGTATTTTGCCCGACAATTTTCATAATGCACAAGTAACGGAAGATGTGTGGAACTGCAAAATCTCACCAATACCTCCCATGACGGAAGAGATACTTTCTCCGTCAGATGACGGATGCATAAACCTTAACGGCAATGAAAAATGCAAAAAAATTTTTGAGTTTGATAAAGTGTATGCAGGATATGTTTACATCAGGGTTAAGACACAAGGAGAAATTAAAATTGTTGTAAATTGCAAAGAAACCTGCGGAACTTCTGCAATGGAAGAAAAGGCTTTCTCATATGAAGAAGCCATATTTAACAAAAATTCCGAATATCGAAGCTTCAGACTTCACAGTGCGGCATATTTTGAAGTGGAAGCAGAAAACAATTCCCAAGAGCCTGCAAAAATTCAAATCAGATTAATTTCAAGGTACTATCCCATTAAGGATGAGGGAAAAATTGAAACCTCCGACAAGTCTCTCAACAACGTTATGGAGCTTTGCGCACACAATCTCAAAATTTGCCGTCAGAGCATACATCTTGACAGTCCAAAACATTGTGAACCTCTTGCATGTACGGGGGATTACTATATTGAAACCCTCATGACACTCTTTACATATGGAGATATGGAACTTGCAAAATCTGACATAAGAAAAACTGCAGGACTTATGAGAGAAAACAACGGCAGAATTTTCCACACCACCTACAGTCTCATATGGACATACTGGCTCTGGGATGTATATATGTTCACCGGTGAAAAGGAACTCCTTTCCGATTGCCATGATGCGCTTGATATGCTTCTTGCTCTTTTTGAAACATATATGGGAGAAAACAACCTTGTGGAAACACCGCCGGACTTTATGTTTGTGGATTGGATTTATATTGACGAATTCTGCTTGCATCATCCTCCGAAGGCTTTGGGACAGACCTGCCTCAATATGTATTTATATAAGGCTCTGAAAACAGCAGAAAAAATATATACAGAACTTGGCGAACACAACAAAGCAGAAAAATGCAACAAAAAAGCCGACAAATTAAAAACTGCTGTCAACGAACATCTTTACGACCCGGAAAAAGGAATATATTTTGAAGGGCTAAACACTCCAACCGAAGAAAATCTCCTCTATGTTTACATGCCTCAAAACACCAATAAGAGATATTACCTGAAACATTCAAACATACTTGCGGCATATTCGGGAATCTGCAACAAAGAAAATGCATGCAGGCTTATTGATATGATTATGGCAGATGAAATTTCGGGAGATGTTCAGCCATATTTTCTTCATTTTCTTCTCGAAGCCATATATGAAAATGGTCTACGCTCAAAATATACCATACAGGTTCTTGAAAAGTGGAAAGATGCTGTCAAGGATTGCGACAAGGGATTGCCCGAAGGGTTTATCCCCCCTGACCCCACATATCATTTTGACTACAGTCACGGTTGGGGCGGAACACCTGTATATTCTTTCCCAAAAGCACTTTTGGGATTTGAAGTCAGAAAACCGGCAATGAAAGAAATTAGCGTTTCGCCTGATTTGCTCGGATTGGAATTTGCAAATATCACAATGCCAACACCCTATGGATATGCCAAATTCCACCTTGAAAAAAGCAAGGAAATAAAATTTGACGTTCCGGATGAAATCTCAGTCAAATCAGAGAGATGAATAAATCTATTTGCAATATGGTCTTAAAATCCAGGTTAAACAACATAGAACAACTCAAAAAGATCATATCTGCAATTGTAAAATGTGCAAGGGTATAAAAAGCTAAAAAAATAAGACCTAAGCAAGTAAACTGTAAAGTTGTATTTTGATGATAATTAAAACTAAATTATCCGCCATATATCCAAAATAAAGTCAGACAATTAACACCAATTATTATAAAACATCAATGTTAATTGTCTGACTTTAATTTTATTTAATTTTTCAAAAGAGAAACATATTTGTAGACGGTTGTACGCTCATGTCGCACACTCCGGCAAGTTATTAAAACTTCAAATGGCAAACTTCAAAGACGGATAACGTAATGAAACTTAAATGCTTAGTATCCGAAAACCCTCTGTATATTATCATGTGACAACAAATATGCATTTGAGTTTGGTATATATGATACAACACTAACGGGTGTTTGGCTATAACCTTGTTCAAAGTACAAATCACCAAATCCGTACGAGTACACTTTATTCTGATATTCACTTTGACTTACCGATTCACCATTTACCATGTATGCAGGGGACATTGAAAATGGTGCTCTTGTTGAATCATTAAAAATACAGTCCTCAATCAATTGTCCGTTTTCCAGTCTGTATATAGTTGCAATCACGTGCCCCTGACCCGAGTAGACAGATGCCACATAACCGGAATATGGTTTATATTTTATGCTACCCCATGATCCTAAAAATTTATATGATTGGCTATTATTTGAATCATATGCAATCAGTTCTGTTACTGTTCCGTTGTAATATGTATATACACATGCTCCTGCTGAATGTGACTCTCCCGAATTATACACCAGTTCAGGAATATCATCTTCATCCAAATATATTAGTTCAAAATACAATTTACGTCCGGAATTTACGGCATTTTTCAAGACAGACGCATATTCTTTCTTATATCCCGATTTATATTCTTCAATTGCTTTATTTAAATTCTCCAAAAGACCTTTTATTCTATTATTTTTGCTGTCGGATACTTGGTTATACATTCCAAACAGAAAATCTTTTTTCTCTTTATTCCAATCCTCTGAAAATCCATTAATCAAATTGACAATCCGTTCTATAAAATAGTTATACACTTCGCTGTAATCAGCATCTGCTTTAAGCAAAATTTCCAACACCTGAGATTCATCATATGCACCAACTGCTTGTTCAAACCTGTTTTTCAAAATCTCAATCTGCTCTTTTCGAATCCTGGCTTGTTCTTGTTGTTCTGCTATTAGTTTATTTCTTCTGTATGTATTCACACCTATGATTACTCCAATCGTAATTGCGATTAGCAAAACTGCACTTATACAGATAGTTAATTTCTTTTTCATAATATCTCCCACCTTTAGTCATAAAATAATTTTTCTTTGCGACCTATTCAACACAAATTAACACACAAAAAATTCAACGTATTTTTTATATCATTAATTTGCATTTTTGTCAATTAAAATTCATCATAACGAAATTGATATCTATCAATATTTGAAATATATTTGTCGAATTTTGAAAAGATATATTGATTTAAAATTTAAAAAGTGATACACTAGCAATTAATATTAGTTTTAATCTAAAAGTGTTTAATATGGAAGAAAACAACAGAACAATGATTTTGAGTAGAAAGATTTCTATAATAGGAATTATTTGTTGTATTGTTATTACTTTTATTGGAATATTTTCTGCTTCCGGTGGTTTTATCAATGATAACTCATTAACTTTACCAGATGGTAAGCCATCTAATCTTGTAAGCATAGTAAGTGTTCCTTTTCCTAAAAAAGAGGATCTTTACAAATTAAATACAAGTCCCGAGCATAATGTGGCAGTTGCTGCAAATAATGCTGCAACTGCCGCGGAGAACGCCGCGATTGCCGCTGAAAATGCAAATGTTTCTAATCAAATTCTTTTAGAGATATCAAAAACAATGTCAACTCTTGTAGGTGTTTGCCTTGTAGCATTTGGGGTGATTGGAACACTTTATTTTTCGCTTAAATTATCTTAATAATAAAAATGAATAATGGTTTTTTATAATATTATCATTGTACGTTTATTCTGTCAATTATTTTACATCATTCATTCCTTAAGAATGTATAACAACTTCTATATCTTCATTTCCATATTCTTTTGGTAAGTCTTCAAATAACTCTTTTATTTTTTCGCCATAACCATTGAATTTTTTGTTTAGATATTCAATACCATAAATTTCGATTTTTGAATCATGCGGGTAGTCATCACCATCCAAAAAATCCCATAATGCATCAAGATTTTCGCCATAGTATTGCGGTAAATTAAATTTGTTTTTTAATTCCTTATGTATTTCGCTTATATAATTACAATTTGAAAAATCAAGGTTTATAATATTCATAGTTTCACCGCATTGACTTAAAAATTGGATATTTCATATGTAAAATCATGGCATTCGTCGTGCACATCATTAAATATATCAAATATTTTAATCATATATTCTTTCCATTCATCCGGCAAATGTTCTATTCCTACAACGACCACATGTAAATCATACTCGCAGTAATCTCTCATACAATCCCAAAGTGCATCTAAGTTTTCGCCATAAAAATCAGGAAAGTTAAAGGTGTTCTGTATAATTTTGTGTATATCATTAAAATATTTTACTTTACTAAAATCTAATTTTAAATTAGTCATACTTGTTTCACCTCTCTTTATCTTACTTCTACAAAAGCTTTAAGAATGTATAATAACTTCTATATCTTCATTTCCATATTCTTTTGGCAGATCTTCAAATAACTGTTTTATTTTTTCACCATACCCATCAAATTTAGTGTTTAAATATTCAATACCATAAATTTCTATTCTTGAATTGTGGGGACAATCATCGCCATCTAAACAATCCCACATCGCAGAGAGGTTATTGCCATAGTATTGTGGTATGTTAAATATTTCTTTGATATATTTAAAGATGTCCATAAAGTAATTGCAATTTGAAAAATCCAATTTTATACTATGCATATTCTTCCTCCTTACCTTACTTCTATAAATGTTTCGTAATGATCATATGTTACAAACATTAATCCGTCACTTGAAAATAGAATCCTTCTTTTATTTCTTCTTCCTGATATATAATCAATATCTGCTTCGTACCATATCCTATTTTGCTTTTCCGGCAGATGGCCATCATCATTTCGATATACTTCTCCATATAGCATATATCCGGGAGCAACATCAGATAACATTTTATGATTCTTGTTCCACCCAAGCTTGATTGCATCTGTTTTACTTATGTAGTATTCAGGCAGTTTACCAGTATATTTCAAATGCCAATCCGCACCATCTAAGCCTTTTTCTGTTGCTTCGCCTGCAAAAAGTGACTTTAATCTTTGAATCGTACAACGGCAATGGGGATGAAGTGGTGGTGAGGGTGCGACTTTTTCCGATATTTCATAAATTTTGCCGTGGTTATTTTCGCAAGGTTTACAATTTTTCAAGTCAATTACCGTAACCCAATTTTTCCATTTATTGCTTATTTTCATGTTTTAAATCCTTTCTTAGTCTGATAATATAATTTTATCAAAAATAAGACAGGCTTGCAGAGCTTAAACGATTAAAAATGAAACATATTCAAATATGCATAGCACAAGTATTTTCCGTATGTTATTAGTCGAAAAATTGTGCAGTATGGGTGGTTTTAAATACTACCTTTTAGCTACAAAAACAAATGCAAATTCTGTTTCGTGTTGATGTATAATTGTTAATCCGGATAACCTTATATATTTTGATATTAAATCCGGTTTATCTGGAAATATTTTTACTTTTCGTGTGCTCATATCAATATAATCTGATTGGTTTTTGTCAATGGACAATACAAATATTCCATTTTTATTTAAGAGTGATGAAACTTTGTTAATTGCCGTTTGTTTATCTTCGATGTGCATAAATGTGAGTGATGAATATATAACATCAAATTTTTGGTTGAAATCATATGTCATAAAGTCACTACAAATCAAACGTATATTTTTAAATTGAAATAAGTTGCTTTTAGCTCGCTTGATAGTTTTTGAAGATATATCAATTCCGTATAATGTTTTGCATTCAGGTGCGACTTTTAATGCAAGTCTGCCTGTTCCGATTCCGATTTCAAGAACGGTTTTGTCTTTGTTAAGTTCCATATTCTGAACAAATTTATCTCCATCCCACTTATTCATATATTCTATTAGCGATAATGTGTCATGTACAGGATCATTTCCTTCATCTATCAGCATATCATAATGAGTTTTTGCATCTGTATACATATGGTTTCTCCATTCCCGAAAACAAAACTTGACATATTGTTAAGTTTGTGATAATATAAGTATAGCAAGAGGGAACAGCATTAGTTGTTTCCGCAAAAGTTTATAGTTTATTTTATGAAACCGTCACTTTGGCAGAAGTGGCGGGTATTTCTTTATGTAAAGGATAATTATCATCACTAATAAAGTAAAAGAAATTATTTCTTCCATAATTAACACCTCCTTATCATGAGGTGTCGGAAACAACCGCCGCTGTTTCTCTTGCTACGAGAGGTATTTTATCATAAAAGGGATATTGTGTCAAATTAAAGTCGAAACAAACTCTTTTATTATCGCTTCCCTGTTTTTAGTTGTTTCATAATAAGGCAATCCATATAATATACACTGTTCTTTAATTAGCCTACTTATGTTAACGATGTCTATACAGTCTTTGCGATTTTCTTCGTCAGAACGATAATACGTGTAATCTTTGGGCGTATCATAGGAGTTTAATATATCAAGTCTTTCATCAGGGGTGACATCAGATGATAAAAAATAATATACATCGCATTTTGAATTATCAATAAATTCGATATAATCACAAGGCAAAAGTTGAAATACATCAATTATCACCCCATAATTACATTCGTCATATTCTCCACTATCAATCATTGATCTTATAAAAGGAGCAATTCTTGAACTTATGAATTCAAGATTCTTTTGTGGTTCAATGAATGCTTCAGTGTCTATTTTAGTTTCAGGGAATACCTTTTCAATGCCTGCGATAATTGAGTCCATACTGATGTGCTGAAAGCCAAATTTTTCTGCTATTATTTGTGAAACTGTGCTTTTCCCTGCTCGTGGTACACCGGATATTATTATATATTTTTTCATAAATATATACACCTCATGATTCTAAAAAACTTAGTCCCATCATCGTGATTTTACTCAAAATGATGGGACTAATTGTTTTTATTGAATATTATGTTTTAAAGGACTCTTGAAACCCTTATTTATTCATTGCTTCCTGAACAGCAACTGCAACAGCAACAGTCATACCAACCATGGGGTTGTTACCTGCTCCGATAAGTCCCATCATTTCAACGTGAGCGGGAACGGATGAAGAACCTGCGAACTGTGCGTCGGAGTGCATTCTTCCCATTGTATCTGTCATACCATAGGAAGCGGGGCCTGCAGCCATGTTATCGGGGTGAAGTGTTCTTCCTGTACCACCGCCGGATGCAACTGAGAAGTATTTTTTGCCCATTTCATTACATTCTTTTTTGTATGTTCCTGCAACGGGGTGCTGGAATCTTGTGGGGTTGGTGGAGTTACCTGTGATGGAAACGTCAACACCTTCAAGGTGCATGATAGCAACACCTTCTCTAACGTCATCTGAACCATAGCACCTAACTTTGGATCTTTCACCATTTGAGTATGCTTTTTCTTTTACAACTTCAACTTTACCTGTTGCATAGTCGAATTTGGTCTGAACATATGTGAATCCGTTGATTCTGGAAATGATCTGTGCAGCATCTTTTCCAAGACCATTGAGGATAACTTTGAGGGGTTCTTTACGAACTTTGTTTGCAGTTCTTGCGATACCGATAGCACCTTCAGCTGCAGCGAAAGATTCGTGACCTGCGAGGAATGCAAAACATTTTGTTTCTTCTCTTAAAAGCATTGCACCAAGGTTACCGTGACCAAGACCCACTTTTCTGTCGTCTGCAACAGAACCATCGATACAGAAAGCCTGGAGACCTTCACCAATAACTTCTGCAGCATCAGCAGCATTTGTGCAACCTTTTTTAATTGCAAGTGCAGCACCTACAACATATGCCCAAGCAGCATTTTCAAAGCAGATGGGCTGAATGCCTTTAACGATGCCGTATGCATCTACGCCTTTTTCATCGCAGATTGCTTTTGCTTCTTCTATTGATGCAATACCGTTTGCATTGAGAACGGCATTGATGTTATTTATTCTTCTTTCATAACTTTCAAATAAAGCCATTTTATGTTTCCTCCTTTAAATTACTCTTCTCTGGGATCGATGAGCTTTGCAGCATCATCAACTCTGCCATACTGACCGCTTGCTTTTTCCATAGCTTCGTTAGCGTCCATGCCTTTTTTGATCATTTCCATCATTCTGCCGAGCTGAACGAATTTGTAGCCGATGATTTCATCATCTGCATCAAGAGCAATTTTGGTAACATAGCCTTCAGCCATTTCGAGGTATCTTGAACCTTTTGCAAGTGTTCCGTACATTGTACCAACCTGGCTTCTGAGACCTTTACCAAGGTCTTCGAGACCTGCACCGATGGGGAGACCACCTTCAGAGAATGCTGTCTGTGTTCTTCCGTATACAATCTGGAGGAAGAGTTCTCTCATTGCTGTGTTGATAGCATCACAAACAAGGTCTGTGTTGAGAGCTTCGAGAATTGTTTTTCCGGGAAGAATTTCTGATGCCATAGCAGCAGAATGTGTCATACCGGAGCAACCGATTGTTTCAACGAGAGCTTCCTGAATGATACCGTCTTTTACGTTTAAGGAAAGTTTACATGTTCCCTGCTGGGGAGCACACCAACCTATACCATGGGTAAAACCGGAAATATCTTTGATTTCTTTGGATGCAACCCATTTGCCTTCTTCAGGAATGGGAGCAGGACCGTGATTTGCGCCTTTTTTTACAACGCACATATTTTCTACTTCTGAACTGTAAATCATTTTATGACCCCTTTCTTATTAAATACATAGTATAACATGATATTATATTATCATATAATTTTTTCTCAATCAAGATATTTTGACAAATTTCTGTCAAAATATGCTTTTTTTCTTTTTAAGAGGCTTTTTTATTATATAATATGACTACTATGCAAAAAATAAATCACAATGCATATTTATTATTCGGGTTTATACTCCTCGGTTATTTCTATTTGATTATTTGTTTCGGAAAGATATTCTTTCCCATCAACAACAACCTTGTCACCGGATTTAATACCGTGTGTAATTTCAGTATAAACGCCATCAGTAACACCCACAGACACTTTACATTTTTTTGCATTATCTCCTTTTACAACATACACAAAGTAGTCTCCACTTTCATTTATGAGAGCATCTGACGGCAATATGATGACGTCTTTCTTTTGATCTGTTGTAAGGATAATATCTGCAAGCATTCCCGATTTTATCTTTCCGTCTTCATTGTCTATGGCAACTTTCACTCCATATAATCCTGTTTTTGCATCTTTTACCGGATTTACAACAGTAACAGTTCCCGAAAGGGATTCGATTCCGGCAGATGCCACGCTTATTTCGGCTTTACTTCCCTGCTCTATTTTTCCGATTACCGATTCTGACACATAAATTTTTGCATCTATCATATTGGTGTTTGCAATATCAAATGCAGGAGCGCCGGGGGATACCAGTTGTCCTTTTGAAACATAAAGACCGGACACAAATCCTGATATAGGGGCAGTTATGTTCGTGTTATTGAGACTGTTTTGAGCAATATCAAGTGCCGCTTTTGCCTGATTTACGGATGCACTTGCAGTTTCTTTTGAAGATGAAACTGCATTTTGGGTAAGTATCACATTTTCTTTTGCAGTATTTAGTGCATTTTCTGCATTTTTCAGGGTGTTTTTTGCCGCATCGAAAGAGGCTGACGAAGTTGCCTCTATTGTCTTTAGATTTTCCTCAGAAGACATCATCTGAGTGTATGCCATATCAAGTTCAACCTGGCTTGCACCACCCATTTCAAAAAGTTTCAGGGTGCGGTCATATGCATTTTTAGCATCATTATACCCTTGGGTTGCAAGTTTCACCTGTGAATCATTTTCAAAAAGAATTTTTTCTCTGTCATAGTTTGATTTTGCACTGTCATAGGCTGTCTGTGCATTTAAAAGCGCCTGATTTGCCTGAGCAATCTGTTGTTTTGACGAAGAATTCATAACAGAATTGTATCCTGCACTTGCACTTTGGTATGCCGCAAGTGCCTGTTCATAAGAAAGTCTCACGTCTGTGGGGTCAAGTTTTATAATCACCGTGCCCTCTTTGACATAATCCCCCTCTTTAACAAGAACATCCATCGCCTTTGCGCTAACCTTTGCAGACACCGATACGCTCTCGCATGCCTCAAGGGTTCCTGTGTAGGACACGGTTTCAGATATATCACTTTTCTTTGCATCAAAAATTGACACATTTATTTTTGCTCCGCCTTCTTCTGCCAAATCCGGATTTTTTGAACAACCCGAAAACAGAAAAAGAATCAGAGAAAGTATTGTAATTAAAATTCGTCTATTCATACTATTTTATTTCTCCTTTCCCGGTCAGATGTTTATATCCCGGTTGTGATTTCATAGCCGTATCTTTCAACTGCAAGTATGTGGGTCAAAAGAGCATTTTCATATTCAAGTTCTGTCATAGTAAGTTCATCTGACAGAGCGGTGAGAACGTTGTTTGTTATCATTCCCATCTCATATCTGACTTTGTTTACCTCATATTCGGACTTTTTATATTCCAATTTCCGTTTTGCAATATCTGATGCAGATTGAGCACTTAGCACATTATAATATGCACTCTTTATACCGAGAGAAATGTTTTTTACACCATCAGAATAGTTGTGAGTTGCCTTTATGTAATCCGCATAGGCTGTAAAAAATGTTACACTGTCTTCATTGAGGGAACTTGCCGTCTGATAATAGTCTTTTGAAAGTTCTGCACTAATTTCAAGCCCTGATACATCATATCTTGTTTCAAGTGCATTTTTTGTGTCTGTCAACAGATTCCGTTCAAAAATCTGAGGTTGAGATATTTCATCGGTAAGAACAAAAGTTGCATCTTCTTCAATATTCAGACGGATTTTCAAACTGTCGGTCAAAAGGTCCGCATTGTTTTTCGCCTTTGAAAGTCCTGATTTTGCCTCATCAAGAGATATTTCCGCATTTGTAACTTCAAGGGCTGTGCACATCCCAAGGCTATATTTCTTTTTTACGATTTCAAGATTTTCATTTGCCCTGTTCAAAGCGCTTTCATATATGCTGCAAAGTTTTTGAGCGTTTTTCAATGAATAATAATCATTAATTGTGTTATATTTTATGGATGATTCGGTTTTGGCTTTTTCTTTTTTGGAAAGTTCGGAATACTTTCTGAACATTTTTACATAATATCCGTTTTTAACATATATCAAATCAAAATTCTGATTTACATGAATATCCATATTTTTATAATCTTTCTGACTGAGTGCCGCATCTTTAAGTTGCTTTTCCACTTTCTGGCGGTTAACTTCGCACATTTTAAGTTCAGGACTGTCTTTCATTGCCAACTCCTGTGCCTGTTCAAGAGACAAAGTGTAGGTTTTTGACGCCATGACTGAATTTGTGCCAAATGCAATTATAAATGACAGAACTGCCGGGATTATTCTTTTAAATTTCATCTTTTTTCTCCTTTGCCGCTGTTTTTAGTCTTCTCTTTTCTTCCTTCTTTCTGCGATGTTTTTCTGACTTGTCATCCACAATTGTATAAATTACAGGAATGACATAAAGTGTCAGAAATGTTCCGACCAAAAGTCCGCCAAGAAGTACAATTGCAAGAGGCTGCATCATCGCCTCTCCCCCGTCTCCCGAAAGCGCCATTGGCAAAAAGCCAAGAATCGAAGTCAGAGACGTCATAAGTATGGGCCTCATTCTCACAATTCCCGCATCTATAACAAGTTCATTTCTTGTGCGTGATATGTTTTCTTTTCTTGATGTGTTTATAAAATCAATCAGAATGATGGCATTATTTACAATTATTCCGGTAAGCATTAAAATACCAACACATGAAACTGCAGAAAGTCTTGAATGAGTCAGTATCAGGGATATCACAACACCTATAATCGCAAGCGGAATTGTTATAAGAATAATGAGAGGCTGCAAAAGATTTTCAAACTGTGCCGCCATTATCATATACATAAGAAGTATTCCGAGAAGTATTGCTACGAAAAGTTTGCTCATGGCATCTATCATTACTTCATATGTTCCTGCGGATTCTCTCATTATTCCATCAGGGGCAGGAAGTGATTCCATAGCCTTGTCAAATTTTCTCGTTGCAGTTCCAAGGTCTGTTCCGCCAAGTTTTGCAGAAAGAGTTATGACTCTTCTCTGGTCAGATCTTGTGAGGGTTGTGTATCCTGCTTCCTGGCTGATGTCTGCAATGTCAGAAATTGTAACCCACACACCCATGGGAGATTTTACACGGAGAGTCTTTAATTTTTCAAATGTATCTGCATATTCATCGGGATATTTCAGTTTTATATCAAACTCACTTCCGCCCTCTGTATATCTTGAGGCGGTAACACCCGATATCACATTGTCTATTAAATTAGCAGTTTGTGCCGGCGTGAGTCCGTAATTGAGAGATTTTGAGCGATTTGGTTTTATATGAAGTTCATACTTTGTATCAGAAATAGATGTGGAGGTTTCTGTAACCCCATCTATCTTTGAAAGGACTTTTTGTGCATCAAGAACGTACTTTTCAAGAAGTTCACTATCTGTTGCGGAAAACTGTATGCTCATTTCATCAGAAGAAGACGACATCATCATACTTTGAGAGGAAACTTCAAATTCGGCTCCCGGAATTTTTGAAAGTTTTTCTCTGATTTGTTGTTCAACTTCTTTAGATGAATCCTTTCTGTTTTTTACATCTTTAAGGGTAACAGTTACCGATGCAGAATCGGTTTTGCTTCCTCCCATAACCGAACTTGCCGCATCAGTGCCTGTTCCAACTATTGTGAACACATCTTCAACATTTTTGTTTTCTGATATTATTTTTTCTGTTTTTTCTGCCATTTTATCTGTTTTTTCAAGAGGTGTTCCTGATGGCAATGAAATATTTACGGTGATAATTCCCGAATCTGTGGAAGGCATAAGTTCCATTCCGATGAATGAAAGGGCAATGAGGCTTATAACAAAAACTATGGTTACAACAAAAACAAATGACTTTCTTGTGCCAAGAACTTTTTTGAGTGACACTTTGTAAAAATCATATGCCCTGTCCATAAACTTATTGAAAGGAATTAAAACCTTTGAAAGTGTTTTACTTTCACTCTTTTCTGATTTTATTTTCGATGACAGCATGGGAACCAGGAGAAATGTAGTGAGAATTGATGCTATCTGAGAAAATATTATGGCAAATGCAAGTTGTTTGAACATTACTGCCATCATGTTGTCAATAAAGAGTATGGGCACATATACTATACAGGTTGTGAGAACCGATGCAATAACCGCCCCGACAACTTCTCCCGAGCCTTTCACAGAAGCGTTTTCTGCATTTTTTCCAAGGTTTCTGTGCCTGAAAATGTTCTCCAGAACAACAACAGAGTTGTCAACAAGCATACCCACTCCAAGAGCAAGTCCTCCGAGAGATACGACATTTAATGACATTTTAGCGAAATACATTCCTATAAATGTTGTTATAACAGACACAGGCATAGAAATGCCTATAACCAAAGATGTTCTTATACTTCCAAGGAACAAAAGAAGAACTAAAATAGCCAAAAACGCTCCGGTTACGGCATTGCTTGCCACAGAGTTCACAGAGTCTTCAATATATGTCCCC
The DNA here is from genome assembly GCA_045654685.1 of Clostridia bacterium. Lineage (GTDB taxonomy): Bacteria > Bacillota > Clostridia > UMGS1810 > UMGS1810 > RGIG1828. The sequence goes on from JAZONV010000023.1 coordinate 41,330, forward strand.
TGCTCCATTGTCATATTATATGTAAATTTAGGATTAGATTTATGAAGATTATCAAGAGTTTCATATAATCCTCTCACAACTTCAACCGTATTTGCATCGGATTCTTTAGAAACTGTTACGGAAATCGCATCAGAACCGTTAAGTCTTGCAATTCCCGAAATATCAGAAAAGGAATCTTCTACCGTTGCAATATCTCTCAGGGAAATTACCTGTCCCTGAGAAGTCATCAGAGGAATTGATTTTATTTCTTCTACGCTTTCAAACTTTCCAAGCATTCTTGCTGAAAGTTTTTTCCCCATGGCATTTGTTGTTCCTGCAGGAAGATTTACATTTTGAGCCATTATGGAATTTGCAACATCTGTTATGCTCATATTGTAACCATAGAGTTTTACAGGATCTATGTATACATCAATCTGTCTGTTGACACTTCCCGTGACAGACACACTTGCAATTCCGTCAATGGATTTTATTTTTGCCTCTAACGTATCATCTACAAACTGTTTGGTCTGTACAAGGTCATACCCTTCATAGGCAACACTGAACTGTGCAGTTGCTATCATATCGGTGTCAAGTTTCACAACCATAGGATCGCCTGCACCGTCCGGAAGATATGATTCAACAAGACCGATATTGCTTTCCATATCAGAAGCCGCCTTGTCCATATCCGTTCCATTTGCAAACTGCACCATTACCATACTCATCCCTTCTGACGACTGGGATGAAATGGAATCAACACCGCTGATGCTTGCCACAGCACTTTCTATGGGTTTTGTTACCATGTTTTCAATTTCTTCACTTCCCACATTGGGGTATTGAGTTGCAACAATTGCCATTGAAAGTTCCATATCGGGAGTCATTTCAAGAGGGAGCATTGTCAACGAATAAAGACCGATAACAACAAACATAAGAACCGCCATTGTTACTGCAACGGGTTTTTTGACAGAAATTTCATATAATTTCACGGGTGTTTTTCCTCCATTCTACGCAATATTATTTTATATTGTCTATAACCTCTCCGTAAAGTTGAGTCAGTCTGCGGGTAAGATAAATGTATGTTTCAAGATCATCTTTCCCGAATTTATCAAGGACTTCAGAGAGAACTTCATCTGTTCTTTCAATGAGCTTGGAATAGGTTTGTTTACCTTTATTTGTTACTAAAACCTCCATACGCCGTCTGTCATCTCTATTGGAAAAACGTTCAATATATCCTTTTTTCTCAAGACTTTTCAGACTCTTTGAAATTGCCTGAGCAGACACTTGCATCTTGTCCACTATATCTGCTACCGGAACTTTTTCTCCTGATACTTCTTTAATGCAATATATTACTTTCATTATGATAAATTCAGATTTTGACATATCAACTCTGAAAGTACTGCCGATATCCACATTATGTATCATTTCCAACACGTTTTCAAATTCTCTCATTAGTTTATTCATATTGTCCCCCAGATATTACCCTCAGTTAATATTAAACTAAGTTTACTATTTTAATATACTACCACCCATAAACCATATCGTCAATAAAGTTAAAGTATTTTTGTATATCATGCACAATAAAATAGTCTGTCAGGGAAAATTTCTATCCCCAGAAAATTCCAAGGTCTGGGGGAGTTTTTGTCCATACAAAGAAACATAATACAAAAAGCAAAAGCACAACAAAAGAGCGCAGATTATCTGATGCATCTGCTGTAGTTTCCCTTATTAAAAGTTTATAACTTACATATTGACATATAAGTGCCGCAGATACAAAAATGAGAATATCTGCCGCAAAAAGATTGAATCCCAGAACACCGGAATAGGTATAGAAAGAAACCACAACCCATAAAAGCGAAGAAAATATGGAACACATTTTAACGCTAAAAAAGTCAGGTTCTTTCTTCCCATAATAAAAATATTCCATTAAGGAAAATATAAATGCAGGCCAGAAAATAAGTTTGAGATGTTCCCATATGCTCTCATTTACCGTACTGAAATATCCGACAATTTCTTTTTGACCTGAAAGATTGTAGGCAAAATGAAGAAATGTGCCAAAGAGAAGAATAAAAATAAAACCTGCAACGCTCCATCTTTTTTTATACATATAAATATCACCTTATATATGTATATACAAAAATACCGCAGAAAATCACATTTTTCTGCGGTATAAATATTTATCTGAGACCTCTTTGCGAAAGGGCTTGTTCAAAATATGGAACATCACATTCTTTCCAACATCTTGCATCTGCCGGAATATCGAGATAATAAAGGGGATCACATCGTACACCGTCTTTTGATATGTAAAAATCAAGATGGTTTCCGGTGCTGTTTCCTGTGTTTCCGACACCTCCTATTATATCTCCTGCCTTAACATACTGACCATCTGTAACATTTATGGAATAAAGATGCGCATATTGTGTTTCTACCCCGTTACCATGGTCAAGCAAAACAAAATTACCATATCCGGTTTTTGAATTTTCATAATTACCAAATCCCTGAAGTTTTACCACTCCGTCCATAACTGCAATTACGGGTGCACCTTCGTCTCCGGCAATATCAAGAGCTGCATGTCCGTTTACTCTGCCTGCATTTGAGTGACAAAACGGATTATCACACCAGAAGATTGTGGTTATGAGTGATGATGACGGAACCGGCCAAAGCATATGAACATCACCCTCAAGTGTTGCGGCAACCGGTTGTGTCACTTTGAAGTCATATGAAAACGTCTGTCTGAATTCATTTTTATCAACACAGGTTATTTGCATAACCTTATCCCCGGAGGTGAGTGTTCCGAATTTTACCCGACTGTCAATGTTTGAAATCGAATAAGTATTTGAATTTATATTAAATTCTGTTTCATTTATCTGAGTTTCACCGGTGTTTTTATCAATTATCTTTATATTCATTCTGTCAAGAAGAAGTGTACTGCTGACCATACCATCCAACACATATGAATTACCTCTGGTAACCTGAGTTGGCGGAACAAGGCCTGTTATATTTATTGAGGATACCGGTGCGGTATATACCGGTTCCTGATATACTTCTTCAAAATTGGGATATGTACCAACTCCCCAAGGGGTTGTTATGACAACTGCATTATGATATGAATTCCATTCAACTGTACTTCCGAAAAGTTCTGCAATAAATCTAAGTGGTACATATATGCGATCATTTATTATGCATGGAGGAACATCCGTTTTTTCCGAATAGATTATCGAATTTTTACTGATGGTAACGGCAGGATTATCTGCCTGAAACCAAGCGGAAACCCCATCTGAAACAACGATAACCGTGTTATTTGCACCATCCCAACTATATCTGAATCCCAGTGCCTCATTAATTCCTCTTACGGGAACAAATGCACATCCATCAATCATATACCATCCCTCGCCAAACACCATCTCTTCTCCATTGCAGAATATACGAGGTGTACTATCTGCCATGCAGTTTGCAGAAAAAACAAGGGAGCCTATTATTAAAATCAGAATTAATATAGCTCTTCGCATAAAACTCCTCCTTAATATATCATGCAATAATTCTATCAAAATATGAACCAATATGTCAAATCATCTTGTATTTTGTCAAATAATCGTAACATTATTTTAACAATTTGTGCATAAATATCCTTTGTTTTACTTCTGAAAATTTTTTTGAAAAATTTACGCAATAAGTGTTGACAAATAATATTTTTTGTAGTACAATACAAATAGATTAATGTACTTGTTGTATGCAAAACTTTAATCACAATTTGTTTTTCGTTATTTAATAGAACAAGGATGTCAAAATATCTGCAGTTTTGACATCCTTGTTCTATTTTATTTCCAAACTGTAATAAAAAGTATTGTCTCGCTAAATAAGTGATGCAATTTAAGTTCCGCTTAATCACTTTAAAATCCATTGAAAAGTATAATTTAAACGCAAGTTCACAAGCCAATATACGTCCTGCAATGGTTATTGATATGTCAAAAATTTCTTTTAATCATAAGGTTGAATGGAATAATGAGCTTAGAACAGTTATTATAAATGAATAGAATAAGATATATTTGCAGCAATATATTTTCATGTTTATATATGAATATATATTAAGTAATAAAAATTAGTCCTCGCTCATAAAATGTACAAAAACATTTATGGAGGACTATTTTTATGGAGAACATATATTCAGACATTGCCAAGCGCTCCGACGGAGCAATTATGATTGGTGTCGTTGGACCGGTAAGAACCGGGAAGTCAACATTCATAAAAAGATTTATGGATCTTTTGGTAATCCCCAACATCACCAACGTATATAGCCGTGAAAGGGCAAAAGATGAACTGCCTGTGAGCGGATCGGGAAAAACAATAATGACTACAGAACCAAAATTTATTCCAAATGAACCTGTTGAAATCAACATTTCCGAAAATGCCAGAATGCAGGTCAGAATGATAGACTGTGTGGGATATATTGTTCCTTCAGCCATGGGTCATATTGAAGACGAGGCTCCGAGAATGGTAAAAACACCATGGTCAGACGAAGAAATACCTTTTATTCAGGCAGCGGAAATCGGAACGGGCAAAGTTATTAAAGACCATTCCACTATAGGACTTGTTGTGACAACTGACGGAAGTTTTACTCAAATTCCCAGAGAGGATTATGTTGAAGCCGAATCCAGAGTTATTCGTGAACTAAAAGAAATCAACAAACCATTTGTTGTCCTTTTAAACTGCGTTAACCCCTACAGCGAAAGTGCTCTCAAAACCAAAAGTGAAATCGAACAAAAACATGGAGTAAGTGTTTTGTGTGTCAATTGTGCAGAACTTGATGCCACAGACATCAATAATATTATAGAAAAAATCCTTTTTGAATTTCCGGTAAATGAAATTTCGGTAAATCTCCCATCCTGGGTAGATGTTTTGGAAAGTGAACACAGAATAAAGAAATCAATTTACGATAAACTTCTGTCTGCTATCGGAAAAATCAAAAAAATCAGTGATACATCAATTCTTACAAGTTCATTTGAATCTGATGAAAACATAAAAGAAACAAAAATATCAGACATTAATTTAGGAGAAGGCAACGTCTCTTTTGAATTGACAATTGATGATGACCTTTTCTACAAAGTTCTTGGAGAAAACTCAGGATTTGAAATCAAAGGCAAAGATACCCTTATGGAACTTATAACCGATCTTTCCAAAACCAAAAGAGAATATGACAAAATTGAAGGTGCTCTTTGTCAGGTCAGGGAACTTGGCTACGGAATTGTTGCTCCCTCAATTGATGAATTGAGTCTTGAAGAGCCTGAAATTGTTCGTCAGGGCTCCAGATATGGAGTAAGACTTAAGGCAAGCGCACCGAGTATACATATAATGTGTAACAAACCAAAGTTCTTAAAAACCGCATAAAATGGGCATTTTAAAAAAATCACAGACCTGAACAGTCTGTGATTTTTTGTATAGTATCCGTTTTAAAGAGCTTTTAAGTTATCTTTCGGTATAAGAAATTTGATATTCGAAAATTTTCATTCTCTTATCATTGTGTACTTTTTCAATTAATTGCTTACTTGGGTTGTTCAGGCAAATGATACCATAAATGTTTTTATCTTTGAACTTGGGACTGTTTTCGAACCATTCTAAATATTCTGCGGTTTGCTTGTAAGCATCATCGTACCCGCTATCCTTTTTTAACTCTATTATGTATAAGTCTCCATTGTTATCTTCACATAACAAATCCAATCGACCAATAGGAATTATGTACTGTCTTCCATATTCGCCTTTTCTTTTATAAATTTTAAGGTTCATTCCAAAAACCAACATTCCCATTTCAATACGAGCTGTTAGTTCGTCTTCCAGTAGTTTTTCGTTGGAAAATTGTTGTCTTTTGATTCCAAACTCAGGTAATTGTCCGGTTTCTTCTTTTCCCTCTATAACATCATCAACAACATCTTGCTTTTTTAGACGTTTATTGGTTTTATCTAATTTAGAAATCCTGTCTTTTATCGCTTTTGATATTTTATGCTTTGTAGTTTTAACAAAATCATAAGCATCTTTGTTGCGACCTAATGCAACCAACACTCTTACATAGTTGTTCGGAACATAATCTAAATCTATATCGTCATACAAACATTTTTCAAATAATTCTTTTGCTACGATATATTTTTTCTGACAGTATAAGCAATAACCTAAATTATTATTTGCATATATTTTATATGGAGCGATTTCTAAACATTTACGATAATATTCTTCTTCATCGTGTCTGTTTTTAATTTTTCCATTTGCCCACGCCAACATGAAATACACTTCATCCATAGGAAAATAAAATGCTTCTTCTATACCTTCAAAACAAGCAATCGAATTGTTCCACATTTTTAACGACTGATATGTATATCCCAACCACTCATTTGGCGTCTTGAAATCAGGATATTGTCTCATAAATTCGGTCAATTTATCTACCATAATCACATCATCATTGCAATTATAATACTCATCTATCAAATCTATAAAAGCAAGAATACCCTCATCCAATAATGTATCTGTTTCTATAAATAACTGTTTTATTTTCCCCCAAAAGCCTTTATAAGCATTTTTGTAAGGAACCAATAATAAATCTAATATATCCCCTTCAATTAATTTTATATTTTTTGAACGATTATCCAACAAGAGTTTATTAATATGTTCAATACATTTCTTATTATTTCGTTTTAGAAAATAATAGAAAGCCCAGTAGAAGAATTTATCATCACCTAATCTTTCGATGTTATGAAATATCAAATTACGTACCTTTTCATTGGCAAACAAAATATCTTTTTCAAGGTCGTACTTTACAAATCCCTCGGTATATACCGAAACCAATGTATCACAAAAAAATCTTGCAAATTCACAATAGTGCTTATGTTGTTTCATTGTATCTAATTTTCCGGAAACCTCGTCAAGAGTCATAGTTGTAGGAAATTCTTCATCATACAATTTTGCAATTTCTTCTGTCATCATATTACTTTCCTCCTTAGATATACATTATTTCACCATTCTCATACACAAGAATAAAATGAATATTTGCCGTTTTTATTTTTTCATACTCAATCCAACGCTTTGCAAGCTCATAACTTTTCTGAGAGTACGGAACAGCAACAATAGGGATAATGTTATTGGAATTATACTCGGTTGTCATCAATTGTCCGATAGCTTCCCGCATTAATGGATATTCAGTATTACCCTTTTTGTCAGTTCCTTTTTTGCTTTCAATATGCAATATGTAACCATCAGGCAAGATAATTCTAACATCACCTATGCCTGGTTGAGAACAAATCTCAATTTGGGGTTCGTAACCGACAATTTCATATAATCCCTGCCAACGAGTGTCATTTTCATCAATTTTCTTACAATCGTTTTCCTTCATAAAATTCCAAATATCAAAATGTATAGTGTCTTTCGTTTTAATATGAGCACCATCAATTGATATTCTGACATTATCTTGTGTAATGTTATTGCATATATAATAAAGTGCAATTCTTATACTAACTTCAGCTTCTTTCATTATATTTTCTCCTCATATCATCAATCAATAACACTCATCAAACGCAGGTCGCATATATTCAATAGCACCACGGCTGAGACCATACTTTGTTGCTAGTTTTTCCCAATTGTCTCTGACTGTTGTTGTAATATTGTTTGCAAGTTCAGTTGCTTCTTCAACTGACAGACTAAAATGATGTGCCGATTCTATTGCAAGGTCAATTGAAATAGAATTATCCTCGGTATTTACATTCAATGCCAATTCATCACCATAGGGTGTAGGATTAACATCATATAAAGGTGAAAGCTCCCAACCTTGTTTGGTTAAAATAAACCCGTGGTTTCTCAAATGGTCGTCTGTGTTTGAAATTGCCATACTGAATACAATGCGCATCCAAAGCTCCTTTAAACTTTTCTTAGGTGATACACAGCTTGCTTTGATAAATCCGGCAATATCAAGATAACTTGAACCATCTGATGATGAAGCACCATCAGTTTTACCAAGCATCGTCATAGCTGATGCAAAATGTATTCGTTTATCTCCATCACGATCAAATCGTTTTACTATAAATGTGCTTCCTAACTTAGAAAAAATTTCAAGCTTAGATTCGGGAACATTGAGAGAACATAATCTTGCTAAATCGTGAGCAACCTTTTCCCAAGCACCTGTATTGAACTCATCATTCTTTGATGGGAACTTTGCAATCCAAAGTTCTCCATTGGTATCCTGAATAGTTGCCTTTGGTCTTGCACCACCTAATGAAGAACCTGGCTTCAACAATTGATTCAGCCATTTTTCATTAAGCAGATTTTCTTCACTTTCAAAATTTCTTGATGCTTCTTCAAGTGTTCTGAGTGTTGCCCAAGGGGGAGCAGCAGTTTCTTTATCGTCAGACAAAAACGGTCCGTTTTCATCTTCCTTAAAGCGGATTGCACCCATTCGTGTCTCATCATATACACCAAGCAGATAATCTCCATCTGTTAATTTTCTTGGCTTGCGACCTTCTTTATCTGCATAAATTCTCTCACGGCGTTGCATCAAAACACGTCCCCAACGGTCAGGAGATGAATCTGCAAATATTCCAAAAATACTTTTATTCACAGGGTATTGTCTGCCTGAATAAAACTGCAACTCCGGATCTATTATGCGACTTCTATCGTATTGAACAAGCCAATCTGCATCAAATTCAAAAGAAAAGTTATCAGAACCTTTTCCTTCGCCCACATACAATCTGCCCATTAAATTTGATTCGTCCGAGTTAAAGCTTTCATAAACATAAATTATTTTTTGATTGAGTGCCATATTATTCCTCCTTTCGAGGTGCACGTTTGCGTACTGTCAAATTCAAATCCTGAATAGTTCTTCCTAATGTGTCATCTTTTGCAACAAGCAGTAAATCTTTATCCATACCATTCAATGCATGAAGCACTGCGGCATATATTCCAATAGCAACGGTTTTATCGCCTTTTTCTACTTTCCATAAAGTAGCACGACTTATATCTGCTCTTTCAGCCACAAGTTCAACTGAAAGATTTCTTCTTAGTCTTGCAAGTTTTATCTGCTCACCCATAGTATTTAGTATGTCCTGTGTGGCAGGTAATATTTGAGCGGTCTTTTTAGCCATAAAAAACACCTCCTAATGTTTATTATTATATACTATAATTTCAATTTTGTCAATTATAATAAACATTATTTATTAAAACTTCATTATATTTTTGATAGAATCGTTGAAATATCCAAGGAAATGCGATATAATAAATCCAAACTCATACACAAGGTGGTGAATAGCTATGAATTTTTATATAATGTCAAAAGACATTGCGGTTGCAAAATGGCAAGATGACAATTTTGAAATCATAAACCAAGATTTATTGCCATTGTATTTCCAATATTCGCATGATGTTTTTAAGTGGATAAAAAGCAGAGCAATAGATAGTAAAAGACCAAACTCACGGCTACTCAAAAAAGCACTTCGCATGACAGCAAAAGATGATATTTTAACCGTGTTATCTGTTAATGCCGCAACAATTACGGATAATTATTGGATAAAACCTATAAATTCAGACTTAACATATGCAGATGTCAGATTCGATAATGACTATTGCTCAAATCTTGCCCTGACAGGGAACTATGACAGCTTTAACAGGGTTGCCAACAGCAAAATATCTAAAACTCCTGAGCTTACCAACATCGGAAGCTTTGAAAAGTGTTGGAAACTGAAAAATGGTCAATGGTGGATGTACAAAAAGGCTAACCATGATGAACTGTTTTCCGAATTGTTTATATATAAACTTGGAAGCGAACTTGGTTTTAAAATGGCAGAATATGAACGCGGCAACGGTGTTATTAAAACAAAAGATTTTACGGACAATGCCCTTGTAAATTTCGAACCCGCCTTTAACATCTTAGGTGATGATGAAGACTATATCAAAACAGTTGAAATGCTTAAAGAAATTTGCCCCGATGCAATTGGCGATTATATCAAGATGTTATTCTTAGATACAATCTGTGCAAATCCCGATAGACACACTTTCAACTTCGGTGTTTTAAGAGATGCAGATACCGGTGAGATTTTAGGTTTAGCACCGAATTTTGATAACAATATGGCACTTATATCAAGAGGTTATCCCAAAAATCTAACACGCAAAAACGACTTGCTTATCAAACTTTTCAATGAATTGATGCAACACGATGAAAATCTTAAAAAATTCATTCCTACTCTTTCAGAGGATTTAATCAAGAATGTAATTAAATCTGTGGGAATGCGTGTAAAATCAAAAGAGATTACTCAGTTCATTATGAATGGTTATACTTTAATAGAAAAATAGCACTCTCAAATTCAAAGGACCATGGAACAATTTAATCCATGATCCTGTTTGATTTTATATAGTATTTAGCGTGTTTCCGGCATAGCGAAGCAGCACACCACCGTAAAACGGTCACAAACGCACCTGAAACGAGCTGTATCGCATTTTATTCCGTTTAATGTCAAATTACCTTCCAAAGATTGATAATGGTCACAAAAGGCAAATAAATGGCTCGTATGAATATGATGCAAATTCTTAACGAATCATATTAAATATTTGTCCTCAAATCTCTCGACGATATTGAGAAGTCTTTCATCAAGGTAGGAAAGTGCAGTTTCTTTCAAATCATCAGGAATACCATAATAAGCCTCTGCAACTGCTCCTGTTATCGCGGCAAGTGTGTCACTATCGCCACCGATAGAGATAGCATTTCTGATTGCATCTTCAAAACTCGTTGATTCAAAGAACGCCTGCATTGCCTGTGGTACAGTTTCCTGACAGGTTTCATTAAACTTATAAACAGGACGGATTTCGTCAATAGTGAAGTCTATAGTGTAATATTTAGATATATATTTTTTTAGTTCTTCCATAGACGCACCAGTTCTTGCAAGGAATACTGCTCCGGCGGTTGCAACTGCACCTTTAATTCCTTCGGGATGGTTGTGAGTTACTTCTGCAGTTGCCTTTGCAATCAATTCTGCTTCTTCCAAAGTTTTAGCATACCAACCAACAGAAGATACCCTCATTGCAGAACCATTGCCAAAGCTGTTATATGCTTCTCTTTTGTTGCGAAGCATCCAAACAAGGAAATGACCACCATATCCGCAATCAGGATACTTAACACCAATCTCGTGCATAACAGTAATCAAGTTTTCTTTGAAATCTTCTAAATTTTCTTCGTTGATTTCTTCTGCTTGCAAGAGTGCTTCTGCGATAGCGACAGTCATAACCGAATCATCTGTAAAAAAGCATTCTTTATCAAACAATTCAAATTCTTTTGTCTTGATGTTGTCAAATTCGTATATAGAACCCACAACATCTCCTAAAATTGCACCGATCATTACAAAATCACCTCAATTATCTGTTATTCTTGACTCTGCGTATATAATCTTTGTTGAGTTCGTCGCTCCAATCCTTATCCACGCACTTACTTGCTCGAACATTACCAACAACAGCAGATACAGATTCATATAAGATGTGTGTGCCCGTCGGATCGGGAACATAATTCACTGCTCTGTCTTTGCTTATTCCATATTGTGCAGCAGTTTCAACAGCATCAATGTTTGCGCCTATAAAAAGGAACTCCCAACCATATTTCTCTTTTTGGCGTTCAATCATTGCCTTTACTCTATCACTGCTGTATTTGCGACTTGCATTTTCCATTCCATCTGTTGTAATAACAAATACAGTGTGTTCAGGAACATCTTCATTACGAGCATACTTGTGAATATTTCCAATATGATGAATTGCCCCGCCAAGAGCATCAATCAATGCTGTACATCCACGAACTGTGTATTCATTATCTGTCATAGGCTTTATGTCAGCAAGCTTAACTCGGTCATGCAGTACTTCGGACACATCATCAAACAACACAGTTGATACATAGCATTCGCCATCTTGTTTCTTCTGTTTTTCAATCATTGCATTGAAACCACCGATTGTATCGCTCTCTAAACCCGACATTGAACCACTTCTGTCCAAAATAAATACCAACTCTGTAATTCCGTTTTTAATCTTTTCACTCATCTTAAATACCTCCAAAAAAATAATGTGATTGCTTGGTTTCTTTACCTTACAATCACATTATACTTTGTTTTAATATTAAAATGGTCGCTTGACGAGAGACTTTTAAATTAACAGCCCAAAAGCACTTGGTCAAACTCAAACAATGCCTCATTTATTTCAAAAATATCATAAATCTCTTTTTGAATAAAGTATCTGATAATTTTATCAAATGTAAAGCTTCTCGACAGTGTTAATCCGGCAGAAGCAAGCAGAGCTTGTGTTTCGTCAAGATTAAGTTTTAAAGCTATTGCAAACGCAACTGCTGTTTGTTTTGAAGGTCTGTATGTATCCGGATTACATTTAATCTTTGAAAAAGTCTTTTTGTCAACATTGGCTTTTTTATAGCACTCAACATCTGTAATGCCACGCTCATCAATTAAGTCAAAAAGCTTATAGGCAAAAGATTTGTCCATTGATTTCATATACTCGTGCAAGGATTTATTTTTTGCATTTCCATAAGAAGATAGCATTGGAGCCGACATCTTTGGTGCTGCTTCCATATATTCTTCTCTAATGCACTCTTTAGATAAACAGAAATTTTTTATTACTTGAATTTTGTCGATACTTCCATCACAGTCGCTATCAACATATTCATCATCAATAAATTCATTTATTTCCTCAAAAAGCTTTTGACTGAATTCATAAGATGTTCTATCGAAGACACACAGATAAACCACCAATTCATGCTCAAACAGGAATTCAGTAATAACCTGAACAGCAAATTTAAGCACCTGGTCTTTGGGATAACCATATACGCCCGACGAAATAAGAGGGAAGGCAACCGAAGCACAACCATGTTCAACAGCAAGCTTCAAGGATTCCAAATAACAAGATTTCAGAATTATGCTTTCTCCAACTAATCCACCACGCCATACAGGTCCGGATGTATGTATGATATATTTAGCATCAAGATTATATCCTCTCGTGATTTTTGCCGTTCCAAGTCCAAGAGGCGCGATTTTAGCACATTCTTTGTCAAGTTCCGGCCCTGCACCTTCGTGCACAGCAAAATCAACACCACTGTGACCAATCATCTCTTCATTGGTAGTATTGACAATGGCATCAACCCGCATTTTCGTTATATCTTGTCTTATAATTTGTAATGGCATAAAATCACCTCACACAATTTAGCTTAATTTCACAGCACGCTGAAATTAAACTTTAATTACAATTCTTTATCACTGTATGGTGTGTCTTCAACACCTTTGCTTTGCAGTCTGCTAACCATTTTATCAAGTGCATTTTTCCATATTTTCTTAAACCATTTGGTTCTGCCAAATGTTTTAACAATAGTAGGACTAATTGCATAATACACACGAATAAAAGTTCTTCCATACCAAGTAGAAGCAAGGGTACTATCTCTAAATCGTCTTAAAGTCCATACTTGAGGACAATTATATGAGCCGTAGACACACGTTGCTATATAACAACCCCCACTATCATTATGGCTGTACCCACCTAAAAAACCCGGATCACTTGAACCTGTAGATTTGTTATTTGCATCATAGTGATGATAACTCCCAAACATACCGGGATTGCTGTGACCTGTTTTATGCCCCTTATTATCATAGTGGGTGTAACCACCAAATAATCCCGGACTACTATGACCTGTTTTATGACCTTTCTCGTCATAATTAGTGTAACCGCCAAACATACCTGGTCTGCTTGTACCTGTCTTATGACCTTTTTCATCGTAATGATGTATCTCTCCAAATAAGCCGGGGCGACTATATCCTTTTTTACTCATAATTTTACCTCCAATGGCTATTTTCTATATTGTACCACAAATTACTGTGTCAAAAAACGGACAGTTAAACAGCGACATTTAGAAATATTTTTAAAGTACTTTGTTCGGAATTAACCGTATATTTCGCTTGCCACCTATAACCATCACTTGCAGCCAACGATAAGCTGAATTGAACAAGTGTTTTTGCAGCTTCATTTATATCTTTGGTGGATGATAGCCATTTGATATTTATGTAATGATTATTTTCTTTTATCAGTTTCTTGACGTGCTTTTTTGCTATCGAGATATCAGAAAAAATCAAATTTTCAATGTTATAGTAGTTTGCTTCCAAGCTTGAGCAAGGAGGCACATTCTTAAAGTCGCTATGGTCTTTTGAAATTTCTATGTCATTCAAATTAAAATAATCGTAATTTATATGTTTCTTTGTTGAGTTTGCAATATCCCAAGTAATATCTAAATGGTAGGCAGAATTATTTATCCTAGCCTTGATTTCCTTAACATACTTAATCATAAAGAGTGTTTTAAGAACATTAACATCAAAGCACTCATTCTCGTGAGTTGGGTTGAGATAGTCATTATCTAATGCACGCGAAATAACTCCCTTATGAGAATGGTCAAGGAACTGTTCAAGTGCATCATAGAACATATTGAAAGGAACAATAGTACCCGGTTCATTCTGCATAACCTTTACGGCTGATTCCTTAAACAACGCAAGCATAGAACGTTCACCTTCGGCAAGATGCTTACCGGAAGCTCCGTGTGTACGGATAGAAGTAAGAACACTTCCTAAAAGGTTGAACTGATAAGGAATGAACGGATATATGTCTGCAAAGTTTTCTGCACTTGAATAGAGCTTCTTTTCAACTCCGTCATTAAATACGATCAAATTCTTAATTACAGTTGCCTTATCGTCATAGAGAAGAGAAAGAGTTTGTTTTCCTGCTTCGTTCTTTTCAAGTATTCTCTTTTTAATAACTTCATCAACGTTAGCAGAAGAAAGAGAAAGTCTTGTATCAAATCTACCTTGAATTTTTGAGAAGTCATTGCCCTTTGTTTTGGTGATAGAGTCAATGTCCTGCTGACTTGTAACGATAATCCATGCTTTACCTTGGCAGGCAGTACCCAAATCTTCTGTTACAGTCTGCAAGTTGAGCATAAGTTTAGAATCATCACCGATATACTGTCCGATTTCGTCAACCAAGAATACAACATGGTGGTTGCCACCTTTGGAATCTATGTATTTCTTTACAAGTTCTGCAAAGCGTTCGATACTGATAGAATAATTTTCAGTAGCCTTTTCACACCAATTTCTACCTGCTTCAACGCTCATAAAGTCAATATCAGCAAGAACTTCAATTACATCATCCTGAATAAAGTCGAAGTCATTTCTTGCATCTGTCCATTCGGAACCGAAACTCTCTTCAAATTTCTCTTTAAACTGCTCATATTTTCCTTCTTCTGTGAGTTTACGTTCCAAATCAGCAAGGAACGGATTAGAACCACAGAAGCCGAGCATTTCATTAAATACTTTTAAGAATACAGATACGATTGCATCCTTAGATTCTTTACCCGTCATTTCTCCCTTGGAGTCGATATTGAAAAGAACAACATCCGTAGGGATAGTGGTTGCGAGCTTCATGTCAGCAAGAACCATAGGATCATTGATTTTATTATCTTCTATAAAGTAGTCAATGGCATTTTTTCCGTTTACTTCTTTGTTTGCAAGGAGATAGGATAAGATTTTTAAGAAGTGAGATTTACCGCTTCCAAAGAAGCCCGAAATCCACACGCCCATTTTATCTGTATTACCTGTAATTCCTTTTTTGTAGCTGGCAAAGAAATCAGAAAAATGTTTCTGCAATTCTCTGGTTACAACATATTCTTCGAGTTCCTGACCGATATTGGCATTGTCGTCCTGACCGACTTTGATAACACCTTTACATCACAAAAGATGTTGATTTATTTGAATATTTAAAAGAATTTTATAATATTGATTACGATAACCCAAACAGCTTCTGTTGTATCTGTCATGATGATACACATCCCTCTGCGAGCGTGTTCAAAGCAGATGGCGGCACATGGTTATATTCCTGTCGCTCTACAAGCTGTCAGTTCAAAATAGGTAATATTATTCAGGTTGTTCAATGGAAAGACAATCTTCCAAGGCATAAAGCAATAGAGAAAATTTGCTCTGACCTTGGCATCATTTATAAAGAAAATGAAGAATACAGAAATTTGTTAATTGACAATATACGTGTTATAAACGATGACATCAAGCATTCACATCAGGACTTATATTCAGTATCGTACCGATATTTACAAACACTCCGCTATCTTCACTATGCGGCACTTGATACTTTGCAGTACGCAGATGCCAACGGTTTTCTCTTCAGCATATCTACTGGGCATCTTGCAAATCAGCTATACCGCAGCGACAGAAAAACCACAACCGAAGATATCAGCTATTTTGCTATGCTTGATTTGATCAGAAAAATTGATATAAATAACCCTAACATTTCTTCGGAGTACCGCAAGATGATAAAGGCATTCCAAGGTGACAAATTAAGACATATCAATGTATATTCGCTACCTATATACGACCTACAACAGCTCAGACATTCGGACGATATTGCAAAAATAGTTAAAGAAAAGAATATACGAAAAACTGATTTCACTTACGACACTGTATATAACGCCTTTGGGCAAGAGGTTGCAGACAGTGTATTTCCGCAGGTAAAAGGCAAAAGGACTCATGAACCTGATGAATTTCTTATCTCCCAAATTGAGCATTTATTAAGTACAGATAAGTATTTTACTGTAAATACTCTTAAAGAATTTTATAAAGAAAACAACTTAAAATTCAACGAAACAATCTTCGTGCATCAGTTACCATTAATTATGGATAGACTGAATTTGAAAAGATTACAGAGCAATACAGAAATAAAAAATAAGTATGGAATTGAGGGAAAAGGTTTTCCGATATTATATGTTAAAAAAGGTGAATAACTCTTTTTCTATAAGATGAAATTATATCAAATTTTCACTCATGAAAGGAGTTTTTTCACATGACAGACACTACATATATAAGACGAGGCGACATTTATTATGTCGACTTAGGTAGTGAACGCAACGGTAGCATTCAGCATGGTGTCAGACCATGTGTAGTTTGCGGCAATAATTTGCAGAATCGCTTTTCGGAGGTAATTATGATTTCTCCGATAACTTCATCACGCAAGAAGAAACCCATCCCTACACATCTTGAACTTAAAGCTGAAGAATGTAATCTTAAAACCGACAGTACAGTTTTATTTGAGCAGATTATAACTATTCAAAAATCTCAACTAAGAGAAAAAATTTCATCCCTTGATGATTCCATCATGGAAAAGGTAAATGATAAGTTAATGATTAGCTTCGGAATTGCACCCGCATTTGCCTGAGAATGAGAACCGCAACTCGCGGTTCTTTTTTTCTGCTCAAAATAAAATGAGACCAAAGCTTTTAAACTTTGATCTCATTGGCTAATGACTGTCGAAAGAGATGATAGTGAGGTCATTTTTACAAAAGAGAATGATATTATTTAGCGGGATTGGGGTTCTTTCAGAAAGGTAAGTGGACTGTCATTAGCATATCTAAATTCGCCTAAGAAGGCGGAGGTGTTGTCAAGAGTAATTATTTTATATGTTTTAATTTAGTCGTTTTTTCATTTATACCTTTTTATTTTCAAAAATTCTTTTATTTCTTATAAGCTGAGAAATAACCATCAAGATGTTTTGTGATTTCAGAGAATGCTCTGACTGAACACAAAAATGAAGATGCTTAACTACTCTGCCATCAACAGAAAACTTCGGAACAGCAAGTACTGAAATGATGTTTTTACCACCTGTCGGCATCATGCGAATAAAAAAGTCAAACTTATTAATATCATTTTCAGCATGTGATGGATAGATGATAGAAAACTGCAACTCTGTCTGCATGTAAAAACCTCCCTTCATAAATTGATAATTTCAATTTACGTGGGAGGTTTTAAAATCCTTTATTTATAACTTGTTCTTAATTTTAAACTTTCTCACCGTTGAGTGTAATTCTTCTCGTAACTCAACAGCGAGTGCATTGTTAAGTTTTTTAAGAATTTCAAAATCAAAAGCAATTGTTTTCATAAAAATAAATGGTTGTTCATGCATATCTGAACTTCTAAAGTTTTTTGAAAATTCAATTATATCGGCATCTGCTTTTTCGTCAAGAACAATATTATCAAAGAATTCACATAATACTCTATGGAATTCCATGGTATTTTCTGAACTTATATCAATATCTGGATTTTGTGGCAATGGATATAATTCAAGGATAGGTTTGTTAAACGGAAGAGAATTCACCCCGTATGCAACAAATTTTTGTCCTGTGTGTTCAAATGCAGCATTTTCACTTTCTCCGTTTTTACGAAAGTAACTATAAATTGTCATGAAAAGGTGTATAAGTTTGATTTTTCCACTGCCAGTATATTTATCAGGTGTACTTGCTCTTACGCAGTCCGCATGGTACAAAGAATCTTTTTTACTAAAATCTATTGGAGCATACTTATACACGAACAGCGGGAAATCGTGTTTAGATATCAAACGATTTTCGTCTTTAAAATAAACAAAGTCCTGAGTTTCGTATTTGTATATGCTTTTTATGCTCTCATTTGTTCTTAATTGGAGAAAAATCCCATTCCAATCAGTTTTGTTTTCATCGTTCCAATATAATTTATTTATATACTCCTGCATTCCTTTGGGAATATCCACCGTGTGATGCATTAAATACATTCCGTACAACCAATACTCGCTATAAATCAAATCCAAAGGATATTGTGTATACTTAACATCTACTATTTTATTAAATATTTCGTTTATCTTTTTCGCTATATATTCATCGGCTCTTATTTTTTCTTTGTCTGTTAAATTAGCATATTCAATAGGAACATATCTTAAATGTTCGCCAAAATTTTTTTCATCAAAAATAGAATTGGCAATTTTTTTAATTTCTACTTCTGCTTTTCTTTCTCCATTGACAAACTCAGGAGCAATAACACATTTTCTTGATGTGAAAATGGTAATTGGTATGCATATCTGTTCTTTGTTAAATGATGAAAACAAATTGCTATTAGTTTTATAGATATTTTTCAATGTAGTTTTTATTGGTTTTGGAGGCTGATCGGATTTTTGTTGTATTTCTTTTTCCTTAGAATCAACTTTTTCTTCTTCTTTCCTTTTTTCGGTTTCTTCTTCATTTTTTTTAGGAATAAATTTTTCCAAGACAACACCGCATGCTATTGCTTCACTTAACAATTCAGACATCCTTGCTTGTTTTCGTACAAACAGGTGTGCATTGTATTCTATTAAAAATATCGTTCGCAAAACATCAATATGAATATGATTTCTTCTATTAGCTGTACACAAATAGTAACTTGTTGATTGTGAGCGACCCAAGACATCCTCGCCAAATTTTTCATGCGAATAACCAAGTATGCCGTTTCTTAATTCATCAATATACTTTGCTAAAAACTTTGTAAACTTATATCTTCCATACATATAATCAACCCTGTCTTTTTTATTTTATTATACCATGTATATAGGTTATAGTCAATCTTAAATCTTCACAAAAAATATAAATCTTCACAAATTTTAATCTTTTTAAGATATAAATGAAGTAGTGTTAAAATCAATTTGCTTAATTTTGTGAAGATTTAATGGTATAATTTTATATGTGAACAGGGATAAAACATCCCTACAAAAATAAAAACAAATCGTACTTCTGTCGAAGTTCGCGCGATAAGGCGGAGTGGGTTTCAAAAGGTTTCAGGCAGTTATGTATTTCGTATACATATTTTCTGAAATCTGATGAACACCGCTCTACTTATCGTGCAGTCACAGCATATGAGTCAGTCGGTGTATCATCAGATGCATCGACTTTTTGTTTCCCACAAGGTAGTACGCCGGAAAGGAAACAAAATGAAAGATTTAAACAAAAAAGAATACTTTATGGTTAATGGAGAAAAAGTTGAGGTTAGTGCAGAAGTCGGAAAATGGTACAGAAACACACAAGATGCCACGCGAATCAGGCAACGCAGACGCGGATTATGTAACTGTCCAAGTTCCAAATGGCAGAGTTGCTCAAGTGATTGCATAATGTGTCCGTATGAGATTAGGAAAAACATATCACTGGATGGTCTTTGCTCTTCTGATGGTGACGAATATGGATACGAGTTTGTTTTCCAATATACCAAAAATAATTATATTTCTTTTGAAGATGCTTTCGCAGAAAGCGAGATGGCAAAGGAAATTCTAAAGCGAATACAAGAACAGATGCCGGAACTTATCGAGTTCGGTAAGTTAAGGTTAGAAGGCTATACTCACTCGAAAATTTCTGAAATGCTACATATTAAAAGATCAACTTTAGACTCCAGAAGAAAAAAAATGCTTAATTGCATAAGAAAGGAATTCTCGGATATAAATTTTTAAAAAAATTTCGGCAATTCACATTTTTATGTTCGGTATATAAGTAAGAAGAGTTTGTTGATGTCGAAACAATATAATTTTTGAAAATTTTAAATTTTTTCGGCAAAACGAATTTTTATGTACGGTTTATTAGTAGTGAACCTTAAAAACAAATTAATTATGAAAGGACGATTTCAAATGGAAATGTTAAATACAATAAACGAATGCAGAGTTTGGAGGGAATGCTCTGATTTAAAAACAAACAACCTTTACAACATGGACTGCCTTGAAGGTCTCCGAAAGATGCCTGATAATTCTGTTGATTTAATTCTGTCAGATCCACCTTACGCACTTGACAACAGTGATGGTATTGGTACAGGTGTCGCCAAAGATTACAAATATCTTAAGGAAATAGACTACATGTGTAATGGTTTCGATTTAAGAATACTGGACGAATGCATGAGAGTTCTTCGAGGCAATGCTTTTTTCTTTTGTTCTAAGGATCAGATTCCAATGTACATTAAGTATTTTGCAGGCACAGATATGAATATTCAAGTACTTACTTGGTCTAAAACCGATGCTCCTCCGCTCTGTTGCGGCAAGTATCTCAGTGATACTGAATACATCATCTATGCTTATAGGGCTGATTCAGCTGATAAATATCCACTTATAACGGATCACTTTATCACAAAAAAGCTCAGAGGTAACAGAAATGATCCACTCTATCATCCTTGTAAGAAGCCTACTGAAATCTTGTCTACACTTATTCAGTCTGCATCAAAAGAAGGTGATGTGGTTCTTGATATGTTTGCTGGTTCTGCCTCAACAATGATAAGTTGCATCGAGACAGGCAGAAGATATATAGGTTTTGAGTTGATGGAAAAGTACTATAATGCCGGCAACAAAAGAATTGAACTGGCATACTATCATTTCTTTGATGAAAATTATGAATATTCAGAAGAAATTTTAAATTTCTACAAGCCTTACTACAAGCGCTATAAGAGAGAAAAATATTGGGACACTCCTATTGATAATTACGTATTATATCCTTTTTTTGATTCACCAACAATTCGTGAGAATTTGTTTATGGATTTTGTTCCAGAAGGAGTTATTGATTGGATTGAATCTTACAGTGATGGGGCTATGCATGCGCACTGTGTCTTAACAAAAGCTTTATTAGAAGAACTTTTGGAGTTATGTAGACACATTGGGATTGACAAAAATGTTGCTGAAGAAACATTTCCCTCTGAATATGACAGCTATGATAGTTTATATTTTGAAGAAATTTTCAAACTTAAAACAATATTACCCCATATCATACGTGAAACAGACTTTGACAAATATGAAGTCATCTGCACCATACTTTGATATCACATAGTTTGGCGGCATCTATTCAAAACCGCCACAAAATAAATTATAAGGAGACGATAAATAATGAATAAAGAACTTAATTCATACGAACTAAAAAAAGCAGATATGGTGAACATACTAAATAAAGTTACTGATATAAAAATATTTGGATTCCCAAGAGAAGAAGTTGTTGCCATGTTAAAAAAAGAATATCCCAAAGGAACTCGCTTGTCTTTGATTTCAATGGATGATCCATACACAGATTTAGTTTGTGGTGACAGAGGTACTGTTAGGAACGTTGATGATATTGGTACAATTCACATGAGTTGGGATAACGGTCGTGCTCTTGGTCTTGTTTATGGCGTAGATTCTTACAGAAAACTTACACCTGAAGAACTTGCTCAAGAAAAAATTCATGCTATTGAAAGGCAAAAAAAGAAATAATGAAATGGGCAATAAAACAAAAAATACCGCATACCACAACGGTGAAAAATACATAAAATCCTTGCAGTAAAGCTATTGCAGTATGCACCTGCAAGGCAGATTGGAGATTTTATTATGAAAATCTTTAGAGAAAATATAGAATTTGAATTATCAGATGATGAATTATACAATGCATTTTTGGAACAGCAGAACAGGTTTGACAAAGAAGATATAATATCAAGTCTTGAATACTATACCAATGATGATTATGAACTGATAGAAACACTAGAAAACAACAAGGTATTTATTGAAGAAGCGGCACATGAACTCAGAAGGATTATTGATAAATATAACGTCGTTCTTGAAGTAGCTCTTGATGAAACTATGCGTTTTATATTACCTAAATATGTGAAATAGAACTTTACTTGGTGTTGTTTTATGGTTTTTAGGAATCTATTCAAAAAAATTTGAATTATTTCGGCAAATCAGAAATTTTTGTACGGTATATTAGTAAGAGATGGTGATTTATCAATCATAATTCACAAGGTAATCTCATAATTATGTACAAATACATAATTACAAAATAAAACTTAAAGAAAGGTCGGGATGCTTATGACAAAAACTGTACAAGCAAACGATACTTTAAAGAGAAACAGAGAGCAGTTCAACAACGAGTTGAAGATGTTTATTAATCAGAAATTGTTTGACAAGCACATTATCTCAGAAGATATGTATTGGGCAGCAAAGGAACTTTTGTTGAAACAAGCAAGCTGACAAAGGTGGTCGAAAGTGTGCTGTATTTTTTGCAGCACACTTTCTTTATATAGATAGAAAAATTTTAACATAAGACAGGAGGAATTTTAAAGTGAATATTTATGAAATAAGACAGGATATGAGAGCACGCCATACCCGAATATCTGACTATAATCTTCGTGTTGTATACTATGCCAGAGTATCAACAGACAAGTACGACCAATTGCACTCTCTTGAGGCACAAAAAACATACTTTGAAAATCTTTTGGCAAGAAACCCGAATTGGACTTTTGTCAGAGGATACGTTGATGAGGGTTTAACCGGAACAAAGATTGATAAAAGAGACAGCTTCATTGAGATGATGAGAGATGCAAAGCGTGGTAAATTTGACCTTATCTGTACGAAAGAGGTTTCGAGATTTGCAAGAAACACTCTTGACAGTTTAAGCTGCACAAGAGAGCTTTTGAATTATGGTGTTGCTGTTCTTTTTGAGAATGATAACCTAAACACAGTTGATGAAGATTGTGATTTCAGGCTAACCACTATGGCGAGTTTGGCACAGGAAGAATCAAGAAAAACATCTGAGAGACTGAAATTTGGTTTTCGTCAATCTGTGGAAAAAGGAGTTGTACTTGGAAACAACTGTATTTGGGGATACAGAAAAGAAAAAGGCAAGCTGGTTATTGTAGAAGAAGAAGCTGAAATGGTTCGTAAAATCTTTGATATGTATGCAAATGCAGACATGGGGATACGAGCAATAGCAAAGCTCCTCACAGAAATAGGATATAAAAATTCAACCGGAAATCCGCTTACGTTTTCTACTGTAAAAGGCATTCTGATTAATCCTAAGTACAAAGGTTTTTACTGCGGAAACAAGACGCATAAGGTTCATTTTTTAAGCAATGAAATTGTGTATCTGCCAAAGGATGAATGGGTTGTGTATGAGGACAATGAAAAAGTTCCGCCCATTGTATCACCTGAGTTGTGGGACAAGGCGAATCGCAAACTAAAAGCACGCAGTGAGAAGATGTCAAGTGAAGACAAGACAAGCTATCAGAACAAGTATCTCTACTCCGGTAAAATCTTTTGTGGTGAGCATGGCGATCCTTATCACCATACAATCTATAAGTATAAATCTGGCAACAAGGAACTGTGGGCATGCAAAAGGTATAATCAGGGAGATAAATGTAGAAATCCGCTTGTTTATACAACTGAGATTGATGCGGTAATGCGTGAAGTTTACAGTCAGATTATCTGTGAAAAAACTGCAATTATAAATGACCTTATAGAACTCTATAAGGAAAGCGGTAGCACAAAGGCGATTGCTAAATCAAAGCATAAGATACAGTCTGACATAAATGCGATTCTTGCAAAAAAAGACAAGCTCTTAGACCTTGCAATGGATGACAGATTATCCAATGAAGAATTTGAGCAGAGAAACAATGCGTTTAACGCACAGATTGATGAACTGAGAACACGACTTACTGAACTTGATGAAGAAGAACAGAAAAGTCTTGACTTGAAAGAATCAATAGAAAGTCTTCGTTCAAGTATCGCTAATGAACTTGACTTTACAGAGGACATCGGCAAAAATGTTGTTGACAGTTTTATTGATAAGATTGTGGTGTATAAAAGTGAAGTTGAGAATCAGATTGACCTTAAAATCTTTTTGAAACTTCTTCCTACTGCTCCGCAGAACTTTACAGAAAATTCTCATGTTTTGACATTCGGTTCAGGACAGATAATACAGACAAGAGGCGGTAATTCAAGAGTATTGAAAGCATATGACTTAACTTTCAATTATGACTTGTGTTATCATCTTGAATAATAACAAACGGTATAGGGAATGACTATTTACTCATTCTCTATACCGTTTTATTGTGAATACAACAAGGTTCTCCGAAATACTCGCAATTTCAATTGCGTTAGTATTTCGTGAGGTTCTTATTTTTTAGATTTCATGTTTGTCAGCACGTTTTTTTGCAGTATCATAAACTTCGTCATCAGCTCTTGCACCTATGACTACAACGAGCATTTGACCATCGATTTTTATGAGTTTATACACAACCCGAATACCAAGACTTTTTAGTTTAATTTTAAGAAAGCCGGATAAATTGTTTCCACGCTTATTACCTAATGGTTTGCCATATCCGCCTTCACTGACAGGAAGTGGATTTTCAAGCACTTTTTCAAGTGCTTTTGCTACAACTATGCGCTCATTGCCTGAAAGCTCTTTAAAATCTTTCTTTGCTTCCGGGAGATAGACTAATTTCCAATTCATTCAAACTCCACCTCGCCGATTGTATCTAAATCTTCTTCTGTAATACCAAGTTCTTTATACAGGTCTTCACTTGAAATCAAGTTTGCCGGATTGAAATTCTGCATTCTTTCATTTGCTATACTCAAAAGTCTTGCATCATTAACTTCATCCATCAATTTAACATATTCATCGGGAGACATAAGAACACATTCAGCGCTGTTGTTTTTCATAACAACCTTTGCTCCGCTTTGCTTAACATCTTCAAAAATCTTTCCGGCCAAACCTCTGTTAAATAATGAAATAGAAATTGTATCTCGAATAGCACTTGTGATATTTGCCATAATTCTCACCTCCGCATATATAGTATAACACGTTATATTTAATTTGTCAACATATTTACTGATAAATTTACAGATGAATATGTTGTCTATTATAGTATATGCAAATAAAGATAAAATGATTATTTTTTTAATCATTAAAACCACTCGACAAACTGCAAAATATCCGCTATAATACACATCATAAAATAAAAACTTTTTAAAGACTTGGGTTTGCTACCCATCATACATTCGACTGATGTCGACATCAAGACAGAAGTTTTGACAGAATTAGCATCTAAAAACAACCCACTTATTTCAAAAATAGCTGAATAAGTGGGTTGTTTTACAATATTGTATCCATAAGCTGATGAGCAACATCACTATTTTCAAATCTCATAATACTTTCTTCGTGAGTACCGAAACTCAGAAAATTTACACTTCCATACCAAACAACAGATTGATCTATAATTGCAAATTTTTGATGAAAATCAGATTTATAAATAACTTTGATTCCGTACTGTTTTAATTGTTCGGAACAATCAATAACGCTCTGCTTGTTCCTATCCTTAAAATCATCGGGAGGTCTTGTAACAATCGTGACTGACACATTACTCATTGTTAGTGGAGATAATACTTTCAATATTTGAGTTAAGCGTGCTTTTCTCATAAATGGACTAACTATTAAAATCTCATTTCGTGTGGTTTCAACATCTCTGCAAAATACTGGATAAAATGTCTTACCATCATATATCAAATCAGGTGAAGCATTTGAGGATGTTGTAATTTTTGTTTTATATCCTATTGCAGAATAGCTTTTCACTCTTTTCTGATACATTCTTTCTAAAACAGGAACATGAATATCAATATAATCATAAATCTGAACTTCGGTTTTGCCTGGATAATTACGGTGAAGTCTTCCTGCGTACTGTGCAACCTTACCTTTCCAGGCAATTGGTAATGCTAAAAATAAAGTATCAAGACGAGGATAGTCAAATCCTTCACCTACATACCTTCCGGTTGCTACAACTACCAAAGACTCTTCCTGAGGAATATTCTCTAATTTTTCAAGGGTTTCTCGCCTTGATTTTGCTGATGCTGTTCCCACAATTTCTATCACATTATCACAATGTGGCTTTAACAGTTCTGCAAACAATGTAACATGCTCACGCCGTTCGGTTAGAATTATAGGAGTTCTGCCGTTTTTAATAGCTGCTACTACATCATTTACTATTAAATTATTCCTCATAGCATCATCTGATAATTTTTTATATAATGCGGTTATATTATCATCTGATATGTTTCTAAACGAAGTGAATCTCGGAATTAAGTAGTGTTCAAATTCTCTTTTATCTGCCTGAGCCTTTGCATCAACTCTGTATCTTATAGACCCACACTGCATAAAAATTATTGGATGGTGTCCGTCTTGACGAGTCGGAGTTGCTGTAAGACCATATACGTATTTTGCATTCACATATTTTAATATTTTTTCGAAGTTTACAGCGGAAACATGGTGGCATTCATCAACAATAATCATACCATAATTACGTACAAGTTCCTTTACTTCATCACCATCAACAAGTGATTGCATTACAGCTACATCTACAATACCGTTTAATGTATCTTTTCCGGCTCCGAGCAAGCCAACAGGCGACCACACTTTTTTCCCGCCTCTGCCTTTCCGTTGTTCAGGCGGAGTAATATCAAATGTCAAAAACTGTTCAAGAGACTTTTTCCATTGTTGCATTAACGCCTGAGTATGTACCAAAATCAGAGTGTTTGTTTTTCTTTTGCTTGATATATATGAGGCAATTACAGTTTTACCAAATGCAGTAGTGGCTGAAAGCACTCCAATATTATGTTTCAATAGTTCACTTACAGCTAGTTCCTGTTCATCGCGCAGTTTACCATTAAATTCAACAGGTATATATTCACCTTGATTTGTTTTATCAATTATGGTGTACTCCTTTACCTTATCAGCAAGCATATCACATAGTGCCGATTCGCAACCGCGAGGCAGTCCTATATATGAGCCAGTAATATCCACTGTACATATAATGCATGGTTTATCATAAATCGGCAATCTCATAGCCTGCGATTTGTAAAAGTCAGGATTTTTAAATGCAGCAAGTCGCTTGATTTGATTTTGTGCATTAGCAGATAATCCTTCTCGTGGGATATATATCATGTTAGAACGCACAATTTCTAATTTATTCGGAAAATCGCTGCTTGTCAGTTGTATTTTTTGTTTTGTTTCCCAAGGCTTTTCAGGAGATTCATCGACAAGTATTCCCAAAACATCTTTTTTAGAATATGAATCCAGTATATTTTCAATAGCTTGCTTACTTGTCTTTTGAATTTTTGATAAATACTCCCATTGGTCTGAATATGACTTGAAATCTTTGTTAAGAAAAACGCTGTTATCATTTTTTCGTGCTTGACCTTGTAATGGTAATGCAATTAAATTGCCAAAGCCACCATTTGGCATAGTATCTTGATTCGGGAACAATCTGTCATATGAAGAAAATGAAAGCTCACTTCGCTTTTCCATTGCTTTTGTCAAGATCAAACTTCCAAGCCTACGAGCTGTAGCTGCCGGAACAGGAACATCAAAGAATATCCAGATATGTGCACCGCTACCCGAACGAGAACGCTCAATATATGCAGGTATATTTAGTTCATCGCATATTTCACAAAATGCCAAAACATCTTTTTCGTATTCTCTATCATCAAAATCAGCACACAAAAAATGGCATGTTTCATCAACAAGCATAGGATAAATTCCTATAACATCTCTTCCGTAATAGTCTTTACCTTCAAGATGCTTGTATATATCTTCATCCGTAATCGGAGATAATTTGCGATTCGGGCAAGCTGAACATTTATATTTCCTTTTATCGCACAAACCATCTGCCCATTCATTTTCACATACAGGTTGATATCCGCTTTTCTCTGTTGTTTTACTGTACCATCTCCTTGCAAAAATATCTTCACGACCGCAGAACAAAGAACGGTACAGTAATATTTTTTCAGTTGTAGAACTATATTTGTTTATTCCTGCCGAGGTTTCAAGAATAATTTTTTCTTCTATTTCAACAGGTATACCAAGCTTTGCTTTCAAATCATTAACTTGACTTTTTAAATTTTTGTTTTCCTCGAGCAATGCATTATATTTATTTAATAATTCATCGTATGAAAGCATTGGTATCACCTACCCAAAACATTTTATAATTCAAGTGAGTTTTCATTCAGAAGAAATTCGTACAACCCCAAGTGAAGAATTCCATTTTCATCTGTCCAAGGTCTCATACTTGACTTCGTTATAAGTATTTTTTTGAAAAAATCCTTGGTATGCATAAATGGTCTTATTTCGGTCGCCAGCTTAGTTTTATCTTCAACACTAAGTGCAGACTGAATATAATATTTCTTTGAACCCAAATTAACCACAAAATCTATTTCACATTGCTTTCTGACTCTTTTTCCATCTATTGTTTCGCACACTTCCACAACGCCCACATCAACAGAATAACCTCTTACAAGAAGCTCATTATAGATTATATTCTCCATAATGTGTGTTTCTTCTTGTTGTCTGAAATTAAGCCTTGCATTACGAAGACCAACATCTGCACAATAGTATTTTAACGGATATTCAAAAAACTTTTTTCCTTTAACATCATATCTTTTCGCTTCGCTGAACAGGAAAGATTCCGTAAGAAGGTTGATATATTTTGATATAGTGGTGCTGGACACCGGAATATGTTTTACAGATTTCAATGTATCTGCCAGCTTTTTAGAATTCGTAAGAGAACCAATTGCCGAACACAAATCATCCGTTAAATTTTCAAGGACTTCCGGCATTTCAATTTCATATCTTTCGATAATATCTTTAAAATACGTTTCTGTAAATAAACCGCGCAGATAATTCATTTTTTCCGAGTCAGACTTTTTTGATAAAACAAGTGGCATTCCTCCAAACAAAGCATAATCTTCATATACTTCGCTCTTATCTCCACCAACCCAGTTATAATATTCTTTAAATGAAATCGGATAAACCTTAAGTTCGTCTCCTCTGCCTCTAAAAACCGTCAGTACATCTTTTGTAAGCATTTTAGAATTACTTCCGGTGACATATATATCCACATTACGAAGTCTCATTAACCCATTTAGGACGTTATAAAGTTTAATATCCTCAGGGTTTTTAAGTTCTTCTTTTGAAATAGCATATTGAACTTCGTCAATCAGAATATAGTACATATTATCATTTTCTATCCGTGAGCGAACATATTTTGAAAGCTCATCCGGATTACGGTATTTTACATATGTGTCATCATCAAGTGCGATTGTGATAATCTGTTCTTTGTTCACACCGCATTCAATAAGATAATCATAAAATAAGTTGAACAGCAAATAACTTTTGCCGCATCTTCTGATGCCCGTTATTACTTTAACTAATCCATTTTCTCTTTTATCAGCAAGTCTCTGTAAATATATATCTCGTTTAATTTCATTATTCATTGCAATACTCCTTACAATTGAAATTTGCGTGATTTAGCCACTAACTTTCAAGTGTATTATATCATTATTTTTTCAAAAATTCAATATTTTATGCAAAATTTATTGTAATTGAAATTGTTTTGTAAATTATATGCTCAAAAAACACTAGACAAACCACAAAATATCCGCTATAATACACATCATAACCCCAAATCCAATTAAAGACTTGGGTTTGCTACTTATCATACATTCGACAGATGTCGACATAAAGACAGAAGTTTTGACAGATATTTAAATAATACTGTTTCAAAAAAAGCACAAAACTATGCGAAATTCAATAGTTTCGTGCTTTTTTTGAAACATTTTGTTTTTTATTACAACATTTTATTCTCTTTGATAAAATCAATCATATTTAAATGCAAAATTCCATCTCGTTTTTGCAGTAAAATGTCAGTAGTGAATAAATATTTAGGGAAATTATCTCTGATTTGAGTGAACGGTCTGTATTCTCGCTCCTCGGTAGATTGTTCAGCAATAGTCATGGCGACCTGTATATAAAAATAGTCATCTACATTCTGTCTTACAATAAAATCACATTCAAGATTTCCAATCTTTCCAACACTAAGCTTATAACCTTTGCTTTTTAAATAGCAGAATAATATATTTTCAAGTACCGGACCATAATTTATTCTACCATCTACATTCAAAGAATAATATATACTTAAATCTGCAAGATAATACTTTTGTTCCGTTTTCATTGATTGTTTGGATTTCAGGTCAAATCTTGGACATTTATATATTATTTTTGCGTTTTCAAGCATTTCAATATATTTGTGTACAGTATTCTCTTTCACCGCTATATTTTCTTTTGCTAAATACTCGACGATATTAGATACATTTATCGTTGAACCAAAGTTATTTATAACAAACGACTGTACTTTTTCAAATGCAACACGGTTTCTTATCTTTTTGTTTTTTGATATATCTTTTTCAAAAATTTGCGTAATGACACTTTGTACATATAAATTTCTGTCATCAATATTATCAAACTCCAAGGATTTAGGAAATCCGCCATCACGAATATATTCTGTAAATTCTTCTACAACATTTTGAGATACAACTTTTTCCATAAACTTCTTCATTTCCAAATACTCGTAAAATGTCAGGGTGAACATCTCTATTTCCACATATCTGCCTGTCAGCTTGGTCATAAGCTCACCACTTAAAAGATAGGAATTAGAACCTGTAATAAATATAGAATGACCATCTTCTCTGTAAGCGTTTATTACTTCTTCAAAACCTTTTACATTTTGTATTTCATCAATAAAAATATATTTTTTCTCATTATCCGTTATATATCCGTCAATAACTTCTTCTAATCTGTCAGCAGTTTTAATATTCTTAAATCCTCTTTTATCAAGATTGATGTTTATAATATTACCCTCCGAAACACCGTTATTCTTTAAATCTTTAATAACAGAAAGTAAAAAGAAAGACTTGCCACATCGTCTGATGCCAGTCACAACTTTTATTATATCGCTATGATAAAATCCTCTTATCTTATTTAAATACTCTTCTCTCATAAAAATATTATCCATAACAAAACCTCCTTTGACTATATTCCACCATAAGTAAAAATGCTTGCTTGCAAGGGCATTTTTACGCAGCCGTCAATATTACAGGTGTGCAACGCACACAAGCGGCAAAGCCGCAAAGGATTGCAACGCAAGCCTTACTGTATATATTATACCACATTTTTAGAAAAATGCAAGTTAAGGGGATAAAATTTATATTTTTTGTTGAAAAATCCCTTTAACTTAAGTTTTTAAATGTCATAAATCAAAATAGTATCAATTTTTTATATTTGTGGCGAATAGATTTGCGTTGTTTTGACAAAGACTTTTAATACACAAATTTTATTTTCTGTGTATCAAAAGTAAAAGTAAAATTCTCAAAAACCACTCGACAAACCGCCAAATATCCGCTATAATACACATCATAAAATAAAAATTAATTAAAGACTTAGGTTTGCTGCCTATCATACATTCGACTGATGTCGCCATCAAGACAGAAGTTTCGACAGGAATAGCATCTAAAATCAAAAATAACGGTATAGAGTTTAGTGGGCTCCATAACCAGTGTCTTTTTAATTTCATACTTGTAGGTATGCTTTTTTGATGTATTAGAATTCCTCATAAGCATCTTGCAATTGCTGGATTTCGCCTTTGAGCAAAGCATTTATAGTTTCTACGTCAAATCTTCTATAATCCCATTCTACCTCGCAAAGTGACATATAATGATGTTCGAATTTTGGTAAAACTTCTGTTTCGTCAATCTGTTTAATATAATCTAATAGCTCACTTGAGCACGTATCTTCAATAATGCCCCATCCTGCTCCGTCTGTGATGTACGGATAATGTGTTCCTGTCCCCTTTACCATAGGTGATATTGATATGAGTTCAATATCAAATGTCCAGCCTGCTCCATAGTCGTACTCCATTTCCATCTTATCTCCAACTTTTAACTTTAAGGAAGATAATTTAGCGATATTGGGTGGAATTACATCTTCGATATCGTCATCCAAGCTATCAAACACATTTCCGTCATAGTCAAATTCATATCTCAAACACTCACAAGTGATACCAAATAAATGGCTACCCTGTGCCTGAAAAGCGGCAAGAATAGCATATCCTAACTTTGCCATAGTAGATAACGATGAAACTTCAATATCTCGCCATAAATATTTTTCTAATTCTTGCAATTTTACTCTGAATTTATAAACATCTGCCATAGTAATTTCTCCTGTTGTTTATTTTAAATCACACATATTCCAGCAAATCTTCAACTTTACAAGCCAATGCCTTTGATAGCATCACAAGATATTCAGTTTGTGCTTTATTGATATTCTTTTGTCTTTGTTCGTATTGCTGAATTGTACGAACAGGCACACCTGAAATATCTGAAAGTTCTTTTTGTGTAAGATTTAATTTTGTTCTTATCAATTTTAAATTTGTATCAGGTTTTGCGGACTTATAGAGTTCTGTCATCTTATCTGCGAACTGTCTTATATCCATTTCGTGATATGGGTTATAAAGAGACATAACAGTTTTTATTGGAATAAATTTAACTATTTCAGCAAAAGAAAGACCTGTTTTCCATTGAAAGTATGCAAGTGCCCATCCTGTCCAGTATTCTTCACTTCTGTTTACTGTATACTGTGGTTTTATATCTCTTTTATCTTCATCTGAAATCTCTGCAACATCATAAGCAAGTTCAACGCCTGATTTACCCGCAATAATCTGAAAGTCTCCTTTTTCAAATCTTGCAGCAATACCTGAGGTTATAAACATCTTGAAAAAATCTTCTATATCATACTTCAAATCATAAACTGCAAAATCAAGCATACGGGCAAGTGTCACCCTTGCTTTTTCAAGATAAACTTTATCGTAAGCGTGAATCATCCGCTTTCATCTCCTCATCAATTATTTGAGCAATATAAATATCTCCACGCTGTCTTTTATTTCTTTCAACATTGAAATATTCTCTGCGTGCGGTTTTGTCTCTCAAATCTTTTTTATCAAACCACTCTTTACTTTCTGCAACTTCATAACCTATAAATTTAATACTGTCAAATGCCTTTTTACTTATTAACACAAATTGCTGCCCGAGTTTGCCAAGTCTCAAAGCGTTACCAAGTTGACGATATGAAATTGCACCATTAATAAAATCCTGTGCGAAGGAAAAATAACTGTCATCAGCACGATAGCCTATAATGGCATCATATTTTTTATAATCTACCATAAAATTTTTGAGTATATATTCTTTTGCTTCGGCTGCCAATCCTGACGGAGCATCAAATTCTCTGTTTTCTAAAAGAATTGCCAACCAATTGAGTATTATATATTTATCATCATTTAAATCTAAAATATTAAGAGAATCTGTTTCTATTTCATAGATGTTGGCATAACCATCTCTGTCATGATTTACACCCCACTCTTTCGCCATATCTATTTCCTCGGTACAATAAAAACCAAGACCGTAATCGTTATATGGTTTGCCAAAACCAAAGAGAGGCTCTTCAATTATATCTTTACTGCCGTGATATATTTTCTTAATCATGTTAACATCATCTCCATTTCTATTTATATTATACTCCTAAAGGAGTAGTTTGTCAATAGATTTGTGATAAACTGTTGAGAACATAAAAAAACACTCGACAAACTGCAAAAACCGCGCTATAATACACATCATAAAATGAAAAATAATTAAAAGCTTGGGTTTGCTACTTATCATACATTCGACTGATGTCGACATCAAGACGGAAGTTTCGACAGATATTAGCATCTAAAACACCTATATGAAGTATAGAGTACAATTGTTATCACATTCTCTATACTTCTTTTTATCGAAAATTTCACAAAACTCAATTGTAATAATGCGAATATTTACTTATTCTCCATTGACTTTTTGTAATTAGTGTGCTATAATCTTATTGAGGTGTTTAAAAATGAAAAGATTTGCGCTTGAAAAATTAAAAAAATGGAAAGCAAATAAGAATAAAAAGCCGCTTATCATAAGAGGGGCTCGTCAGGTTGGAAAAACTTGGTTGATGAAAGAATTCGGTAAAATTTATTACGAAAATACTGTTTACATTAATTTTGACAAAAATGAGACCATGAAAGAACTTTTCGGAAGAGACCTTGATGTTTTGCGAATAATCAAAGGTCTTGAACTTGTATATAGTACAAAAATCAATCCGGAAAATACCTTGTTGATTTTTGATGAAGTTCAGGAAGTACCCGAAGCGCTTTCGAGTCTTAAATATTTTTATGAAAATGCACCGCAATACCAAATAGTTGCAGCAGGCTCTCTTCTTGGAGTTGCATTACATCATGGCACATCTTTTCCCGTGGGAAAAGTAGATTTTATGGATTTGTATCCGTTATCGTTTAAAGAATTCTTATGTGCAGTTGGGAAAGAAAATCTTGCAACATTACTTTCAGAGAAAGATTTTGAAATGGTGAGCGTTTTAAAAAATCAGTACATTGATTTGCTTAAAGAGTATTACTATATCGGGGGAATGCCCGAAGCAGTTAATGATTATGTTCAAAACGGAGATTTTACAAGAGTTCGCGAAATTCAGAAACAGATACTATCCGCATATGAACTTGATTTCTCAAAACACGCACCTGCAAACGAAGTACCGAGGATTAGAATGCTTTGGAATTGCATTCCTTCTCAACTTGCAAAAGACAACAAAAAATTTATTTACGGTTTAATTCGTGAAGGTGCAAGAGCAAAAGAATACGAAACTGCACTTCTCTGGTTAACAGATTGTGGACTTGTTCATCAGCTCCGACGCGTATCAAAACCAAGTTTACCACTAAAGGCATACGAAGATATGAAAGCCTTTAAGCTGTTTGTATCAGATATAGGGCTTCTTTCTTGTCTGACAGATCTTGATACTAAAACGATAGTAAAAGGAAATGATATATTTACAGAATTCAAAGGATCTCTTACAGAACAATTTGTTTTGCAACAGCTTAAAACACTTGAAAATATACCCACATACTACTGGACGAATAGTAACGGAAATGCTGAAATTGATTTTGTAGTGCAATTAAAAGGTGATGTTGTGCCAATAGAGGCAAAAGCGTCCGTAAACTTAAATGCAAAAAGTTTAAAGGTTTACCGTGAACTATTCTCACCGGATTGCTCTGTCCGTACTTCTATGGCAGATTATAAGGTGCAGGACGGTTTAATTAATTTACCTCTTTATGCAATTGAAGAAGTTGCCGATTGTGTAATTAATTTGTTATATAAACCCAATATATAATAATCGGAGGATCTTATGGAGATTTCAAAACAAGACTGGAAATTGTTTCGTGAAAAGATACCCAGTTGGCAAGAATCATATATGGAAAAACTTAATAGTGAATATATAAAGCTTCTTGAAGGTGATGGCAACCCATCGGAGAAATTTTGGACATTGGAAAAACGCATAAATAACGATAAAAGACATAAAGGCGTGTTAATTGAAATGCGAAAACAAAATATGCTATTTGATTTGGTAGACTTAATCAGAGATGGAGCAATTACCCTTAAAGATATTGAAGGTTTTAGTAGTGAGTTACAGGAAACTATAAAGTTCTTATTAGAAAGATAAATATTTTAAAACCCACTCGACAAACCTTCAAATATCCGCTATAATACACATCATAAAATAAAAAAATAATTAAACACCTCCGTTTAATCAAGTATAACAAACATAGGAGATCAACGATAACGAAAAAGATACCCACATTATTTGAAAGAATATTTGAAAATCATGAAAAGGTTGGTATTTTGCCTAACGTAACAGAGGGTATGGAGTGGGTATTGGAAGGCAAAGGAATAGCAACCGTCAAATACGATGGCAGTTGTTGTGCAATTATGGATGGTAAGTTTTATAAACGATATGATGCCAAGCACGGAAAAAAGCACCTGATGGTGCAATTCCCTGCTGTGAACCGGATTCCATAACCGGACATCATCCGCATTGGGTTGAAATTAATAGGGATAATCCTGCTGATATATGGTTTTTTTGCAGCATACGATGTAACTGATAAAATGTGTATTAGTGAAGGAAGTTATGAAGCAATCGGAAAGCATTTTAACAGCAATAAATATAATCTTGATAAAGATATTCTTATCAAACATGGTGAGGATGTTATTGAGGTAGAACGTACATTTGAAGGAATTAAAAAATATTTAGAAGAACACGATATAGAAGGAATTGTGTTCTGGCAAGACGGAGAACCGAAATGTAAAATCAAACGCTCCGACTTTGGTTTTTGTTGGCCGGTTATAAACTGAAAATTGATTAAAGACCCCAGTTTGCTGCTTATCATACATTCGACAGATGGCGACATCAAGACAGAAGTTTTGACAAAAGTTATCATCTTAAATAATCCAATAGCAAAAAATCTCTCCGCCGTGAAAAAGGCAGAGAGATTTTTGTTAAATCAATTTAGTATAATCTCTTCTTCCGTATATGACACGCATAATATAAACAATATCATGCTCGACATCTTGCTTGTAGAAAATAATATAATTCTTTACAGGAATCTTTCTGTATCCATTCTGCTTTAATCTTATATCATTGCAAAACGGATACATTTTAGGATTATAGGCAATATCTTTAAAGCTGTTTTCAAATTC
Organism: Clostridia bacterium; assembly: GCA_045654685.1. Taxonomy (GTDB): domain Bacteria; phylum Bacillota; class Clostridia; order UMGS1810; family UMGS1810; genus RGIG1828. The sequence continues at coordinate 78,404 of JAZONV010000023.1, forward strand.
AGTTAAAAGATTATCTGCGGCAATCGGATTTTTAAGAACATTAGTAATATATGCAATTATTTTATCTATGTCTTCGTTTGCTTCTTTTGTGATTTTTAAATTATACATTGTACTTTTCCCTGATTGATTTCAAAGATTCCAAAGCATCCTGCACATCGCCACTTGCAACAGATTTTTCAGCATCTTCAAGTTTTTTATAAACATCGTTCATGAACATTGTTTTCTCGTATGTTTCCATACTCATTATTACCATATCGCCATATCCGTTTTTTGTGATAAAAACCGGTTCTTCATTACTATGGCAAAGGTCAGATATTTCGCTTGTGTTTTTTAAATCACGAATGGGAATAATCTGTGGCATAAAATCAACTCCTCATATATTGTGGTTTTATTATACCATAATTATACCACGAAGTCAATATGTTATGAATAATTTATTATATTTTCAAATAATATTACTTTTGTTATTGACAACCACCCAAACAGACGATAAAATATGAAAAAAATAGAAAATCGATTAAAGACTTGGGTTTGCTACTTATCATACATATGATAAGAGCAGATATTGAAACAGAGGTGTCCCCTATTGTCGGCACAGAAAAGCAATCTGAGGAACTTGTTCATTTTCTTCTTAATGAATTTGACGAAAATCCAAAATCCATTTGGGAAACTAACATTTTCGGAAAATCACTTCACTCTCTTGTGAATGAAGGTCTCCACAACAAACTGACAAAAATGCCTGATGATGCGAGATTTAAGCTTCGTGAAACTCTTCAAAAAATTATTAATGAGGGTTCAGGGGGACTAATCTGTATAATATTGTAATACTCTGCAAAAAGAAACTTTTTCTATCCCCAATGGGGTGGTTCAATAATTCGTCGGGATTATTGAACCACCCCATTTTAATTTTTTATCAAATATACCGATTAAATACCGATTAAATCCAAAGAAAGCACTCGACAAAGCGCGAAATATGTGATATAATGACTTTGTATAAACAAAATTAGATAATATAGGTTTTTTGTGCCTTAAATTACAACATAACTTGCTAAATATGCAAAAAAGGAGATGGTCTTTTGAGTCAGCCAAAAGTACAGATAATTGTACCGGTATATAATGCCTCAAAATACATAAAAAGATGTTTTGACAGCTTGATTAATCAGACTTATACAAACTGGGAAGCCATCGTTATTGATGACTCATCAACTGACAACAGCAGAGAAATATTAAACGAATATGTGACATGTGATGAACGGTTCAAATTTGTCCCACTTGAAAAAAACCAAGGTGTGTCAAGAGTCAGGAACCTTGCTCTGTCTATGATTTGCGAAAAGTATACAGCATTTCTCGACTCTGATGATTATTGGGAACATGACATGTTGGAGATTATGGTGAAAAAGGGTGAAGAGACAGACTCGGATGTGGTGCAATGCAGATTCCTCTATGACTACCCGGGAGGCAGACAAGTGTTACCTGTGGGAGCGTTCAATAAAGATATTGAACTTGACAGAAACAACATGAAGAAGGTTTACTTCAAAATGGCAACAGGCATAAACATGAATCACGTTTGCATGAAACTCATAAAAAGCGAGCTCATTCGTGATATGCAGTTTGATACAGAATTGAAAACTGCCGAAGATCTGAATTTCTGTGTGCAGCTGTTTTCGAAAGTCTCGAAATATTGCTTCATAAACAAGGCAATGTATCACTATTGCAGAAATGAAGACTCACTCACCGGCAAAGGTCTTGGAGTAAAGGAAAAACTGAAAGCAAACCGCAGAGTTTCCAAAACCATGATTGCACAACTTCCCGCCTGGGGAAAACACAATTTATATTGGCGTATTCTCTGTTTTATGAGACCGTATACCATAATATTATCAAAAGTAATAAGAACGGCAAGAGAAAAACTTTTCTCACAAAATAATTGATTTGAAATGGAGAGATTTTAAATGTCTAAAAAAGCAAAAGTTCGTAACATGAGAAATGAGTATCGTCACTCGTTTTTCTGGAATCTGGTGATTCTGACAGTATTGGTTTTTGTGGGTGATTACATTTTGCCTCAGACCGGTCCCATCGGAGACAGAACCATGTTGCTTCTGTACATATTGGATTCTGTAACAACTCTTTTATTTATGTACTGGATGGAAAAATATAACATTACAATATCCGGAATTTATGAAAGCACGCTTATAACAGTTCTGTCTTGTATATATACATTCTGCATATTCACTCTTGTAAATCTACTCTTTTTCACATCATTGAAAAAATTTATGGCAGATATATGCTTTATGTTTGGAAAAATTGCAGTTATATTCCTGAATGACCTTCTTTTGTGGCTCATAAGAAACTGCAAAGCATTCTTTACAAAACCGAAACTTTTGGTTGTAGGTACATTTTCAAAAGACTTCAACAGAATGAAGAGAATCAAATACGGAGTCTTAAAAAATTATGACTCCTGGTATGAAAACATTGAAGCAATGACCTTTGATGAAGCAAAAGATTTTATATATAATGAATTCGGGAAATATGATGCAATATGTGTCCTTGATGACCTTTCGGAAGAAATCTACTCTGAAGCCGTAAGCAGAACAATGGAGCTCAACAAAGACCTCTTTATTGTACCAAAGCTCATTGATGTTGGTAAAACCAATGCAAGGCTCGTTCGTTTTGATGATGTGCTCACTTTATATATGCCTGAAAAAGCACTTTCAAAGCCCGAAAAATTCCTGAAACGTGTGATTGATCTGGTGCTTGCTTCAATAGGAATGATTATTGCCGCAATCCCCATGGCTGTTATTGCAATTGCAATAAAAATCACATCCCCCGGCCCTGTATTTTACAGTCAGTTGAGACTCACTCAAAACAAAAAAGAATTCAACATCTACAAATTCCGTACAATGATTCCGGATGCTGAAAAATTAAGCGGTCCGAAATTTGCAGAAAAAGACGACCCCAGAATCACCCCCATCGGTAAAATTCTTCGTGCTTGCAGACTCGATGAGTTGCCACAGATAATCAACATTTTAAAAGGCGACATGAGTATTGTGGGACCAAGACCTGAAAGACCGGTGTTTGTTGAACAGTTTGAACAGGAAATAGAAAATTACGACTACAGATTCGAAGTGAAAGCCGGACTTACCAGCCTTTCCCATGTGTATGGAAGATATTCTACATATATCCACGACAGAACATATTATGACCTTTTCTATATAACACACTACTCATTATTATTGGATTTTAAAATCATATTACTCACAACAAAAACCATGTTTTTGAAATCTGCAGCAGAAGGAGAAGATGATTTCAAAGTTAAAACTGTTGCAGAAAAAACCGAGGAGGCGAAGTTGGTTGAAAAATAATACCAAGAATAATACCAAGGTCTTGAAAAGAGTATTATACAGAAGCAAAATAACAAGATTTAAAAAGATAATTGCTCTGATGCTTGTCTTTGGCATTGTGTCTTCTCTTGCTTATTTTTGCAAATACGCCTATGTTGAATATGCCGTTTCAAGAGCTCATGTAATTCTTAACTATCCGGAAATTGCCGAATCAAAGTATCCTGACGGAAGCAGATTTACATATTATGATTTTATATGTGATGAAAACCTAAATGGAGCACTTGAAATTATGCAGTCCAAAGGGAAGTATAAAAACTTCACCGTTGATGACATTCGCGACAACTTCTACATATACAGCTATTTGAACGGTTCAGCCGGAGCATCAGTAACAAGTGCAAGAAGCGAAGGTAACGACTTCAGTTATGTTGCAAATGAGTATAAAATCACATTTATACAGCCCCATGACTATAAGAGTAAAAATCTTGTCTCAAAATTGTTCGGCAAGGATCTCAGCGGAGAATTTCTTGAAGCCCTTGTTGAAGTCAACAGAAAGAAAATGGCGGAAACTCTCGGAGGCGCTGACGGGTTCAAGTTGATTACCGAACCCATAAGTGTCGGCAACTATGACTATAGCGAAGAGGTCAATGTTTATAAAACAAAAATCAGTAATATTACTGCATATCTTAAATATCTCGATAATCAGCAGCCCGACTTCGTTTCAAAAACAACCGGTCTCACACTCAACGACATTAAAGGTATGTATACATTTTTAGTTTCAGATGCCCTTGACGGAATCAATAATTTTGTTGAATCATCAGGAATATCCAAGGATCTGAAACAAACTACCAACAAAATAAATGTCAATATTGAAAACAACAGACTAAAATATAACAAAGCTCTTTCAAAAGTTGAAATCAACGATTTTGCAATGCAGAACTATGATCAGACATTTACAGAAAACCTGATAAATGTCATTCAGAACGAGCAATATGGTCTGTATCAGGCAAGACCGAAGACTGCTTTTGATACAATTGCACATCAGAAATATGAATCGGATGAAAGCGTATCAGAATATGAAACAAAGATTGATATTTTCGAAAACGAACTTGACATTTACAAAAATGTTATTACAACTCCCGAAGAGCATGACAGACTCATCGAAAAATGTGATAATCTGATAAAAGATTTTGAAAATGAATATGCAAAGCTTACCGAAACATCAAACAAAGTTATTGAAGAATACTTCAACTCTATCAACAAAAACTACATCACAGCAAAAATAACTCATAAAGGTTTGATTAACAAAAGTGCTATTGTAAAGTGCGGAATTGCTTTTGCATTGGGTGTTGTGATTGCGTTTGTTGCAGGAATAATGTATATATCAATTAAAGATAAACGCAGCATAAACAAAAAGAAAAAACTTATTGCTGAAATCAAGAAAAACAACCGGGAGGAGGCGTAACAATGGGACTTTTAAGTATAACCGAGATGATACGGATTCTTAAAAAATACTTTTTGCAAATAGTTGCAATATCTATTGCAGTTGCACTCCTTGGCGGATATGCCGTGACAACCATGCAAACTTACACATGCGTTCTGGGATTTAAGTATAATCACGCCGAAGCAGCTGAAGGGCTTGCTCCCGACGGTGAAACAAAGCTTGACCCTTATGAAATCCAAAATCCTGTTGTTATCAAGGCTGCTCTCGACAATATGGGTGTTGGCAAAGATAAGGATGACGACAAAGAACTCAGCGTGAAAGGAATTCGTCAGGACATTACAATCAATAAGGTTGTGACTGAACTTGATAAGGAAGTTTCAAAATCCGCCGCACTTCTTGGTGAAAAATATGATGTGGTTGCTACTGAATATGAAATGAAATTCACCTATGATGCATCTCTGGGAGATGAATTTGGTCCAAAAATGTTCAGCAACATCATAAAGGCCTATGATGAAGTTCTTTTAGCAAAATATTATCATAAAAAAACAATTGAAGATTTTGCAAAAATCGTAAAAGATTCTGATGCTGACTACATAGTAATTGCCGATTCCATGAGCACAAGCATAGATAATATTATAGCTTCTTTAGACGAACTTGCAGGCTACTATCCCGAGTATCGTTCAAAAAATACCGGCTATACTTTCTCCGAGCTTTCTGTGCTTTATCAGAATTTAAGAGAAACACAATATGCTAAATATTATGGTAATATCTGTGCCGGAAACCTTGCAAAAGACAGCGAAATGGTAATCAAGAGTTATCAGGCTAAAATCAAAGAGCTCAAAGAAGATTGGGACTACAAAAGCAAAGTTGCAGATAAATATAAGAATGAAATCAAAACATTCTATGATTCATATAAGGAAGCCGGACTCTATCGTCAGGCAGAAAAGGTTCAGCAAAATGTTGATTCAACCAACAACCGTGATCAGGATGTTTTGGAAGATGTGGACCTTGAAGAATACACAAACACCTATGATGACATTATAATAAGTTATGTTAACAATGCCGCTGATTCAACCAATGCCCTTCATTCAATTGATTATTATAACAACATTGTGGAATCATATTTAGATGATAATGTTTCAGATAATGTGAAGAAACAGTTAATCGAGAAAAATGACATAATCCTGGATGAGATTGCAGTTTTGTCAGCAAAATATAGTGATATAGCCAACAGAACAATTAATGAACTGTACGCTGAAAAAGTAAATACCGACCTTGAATATCTTATACTTCCTGAAGTGACAGCGGACAAACCCGTTACACTCCTTGCAGTATTCCTGATGATGCTCACCTTCGGTATGCTTGTTATTCTGGCTCTTGTGTACGAAATTGTTAAAAAACATATTGATCCCGAAGCACTTCGCAAGGGAATGGAAAAAGAACCTGAAAAGAAAATTGAAATTGACACATCCGATATGGATGAATTGCACCAGTTGCTCTATCAGCAATATATGGACGATTTTTCAGAATTCTATCTGGTTTATCAGCCTATGGTTTCCAGCGACGAAAACTCCGGTGCTGAACACAAAGAAGTGTTTATAAGGTGGCAAAGTCCTCAATTCGGCATGGTTCCTCCCGGGAAAATTATCAATTGCGTTTCCGATTTTGGAATATTCAAGCAATTGAATGACTGGATTATAGGATCTGTAACAAACGACCTTGCACAAATGAAGGAAGAAGGAAAACAACTTCCCGTAATACATATCAACTGTCCATATAATGAAATAAGCGACTTTGCAATTATAGACATAATTATAAATCATCTGTCAGAGAAGAAAATTTCTGCCAAAAATATTTGTCTTGAACTTGTAGGCAAAGATGTTTCATCTGCACTTGAAGATATTATGTTACTGGAAGAAATGGGTGTTCAAATCTGTATTGACAGATTTGAAAATTCCAAAGAAGACCGCGAAATATTAAGCGTTGTGAAACCCGGATATATCAAAATGAGTCTTGACATATTGAATTCTGATATGTATGCAACATCAGATGATGATGTTATGGAAGCATCAGAGAATATGGTTTCATATTTAAAAAATGTTATTGAACAATGCCACGAAAACAACATAAAGACATGTATTTGCGGAATAGAGAAAAAGAACCAGGATGAACTGGCAAATCAGATGGGATTCGATTTTAAACAAGGCTATTTCTACGGAAAACCCGAAAAGAAAAAATAATCTGACAAAGGAGAGTTTGATATGAAAAAGTTGAAAATTGTACTTTTAACATTTCTGATTTTGATAATATCTTCTCTCCTGTTGATGTTTATCAATGACAAAATGAACCAAAAGGTTGCAATTACCGAATATACATTTTCTCACCAAAATGTTCCTCCCGCCTTTGACGGGTGCAAATTTATGGTTCTTTCTGATTTGCATGAGGCAGATTTCAAAGAACAGATAACAGAGCACATAAGGAATTCAAAGCCTGAATTTTTGCTATTTGTCGGAGATATGGTTCAGCTCCCCGGGACAACGGCAGATAAAGCCATTGAAATCGCAAGAGAGTCTATCAAATTGGGTGTTCCCGTTTATGCAGTAAGCGGAAACCACGAAAGACAATGCGGAGAATATTATGAGCTGGTTGACAAATTCTGGGCCGAGGATATATATCTTCTTGAAAACGGAAGTGTCAAGATTGAAAAGAATGGAGAAAGTATATTCTTAGTTGGAATAAAAGATCCAAGACACAATATTGTAACTGATGAAAAAAAGAAGATAATTCGCTCAAACATTGAATACGAGTTATCTAAAGAAGATTTATTTACAATTCTCCTGAGCCACCGTGCAGATTTATATCCTGATATAAAGGATACGGGAGTTGACCTGATTGTATCGGGACATCTTCACGGCGGAATAATAAGACTTCCCATTGTGGGAGGTATTATAGGCAGGGATGATGAAGGGAAAAAGAATTGGTTACCGAAGTATGAATATGGTGTTATTAAAGAGGGGAAATCTGCCACAATGATTGTAAGTGGCGGATGCGACAAAAATCCTCAAAAGAGAAGATTTTTCAATCCGCCGGAAGTGCTTCTTATAACTTTAGAAAGAGAGTAAGTTGGATTATGGGGAAAATATTTTTTGTAATACCTATATATAATGTTGAGGATTATCTCAAAAGATGTGTGGATTCCGTTCTGTCACAAACATATCCAAATGTGGATATTATCCTTGTTGACGACGGTTCTCCCGACAATTGTCCGAAGATTTGTGATGAACTTTCCCAACTGCATGAAAACATTACTGTTATACACAAGCCAAACGGCGGGCTGTCCGATGCAAGAAATGCAGGGATAAAGTATGTCATGGAAGTTGCTGACGATGATGATTACTTAACTTTCTTGGATTCAGACGACTTTGTTCATGTTGATTATGCCAAGGTGATGATAGAACTTTGTGAAAATAACATGTGCGACGTTGCGCAATCAGACTATGAAAAAGGTACAAATGAAACTTTTTCTGACAATCATATTAAAAAGAAAATAGAAATTACCGAATCATACAATGCACTTCTTGGATATCGACTCAAATCATCCTCATGTGCAAAAATCTATAAAGTGAAAGTTTTCAGAGGTCTTCTGTACCCACTCGGCAAAATCAACGAAGATGAATTTGTGACATACCGTGCAGTTTTTAACGGCAGAAAAACTGCTCTTACAAACGAAAAACTATATTACTATTTCCAACACGGAACCAGCATTATGGATAATGTGGCAAAGAGAACCAAGAACAATCCGCACAGGTATGACTTTATGGATGCATACGGTGAAAGAATCAGCTTTTTTGAAGAAAAAAATATGCCTGACCAGGTTATGAAAACCAAAGAAAAAATATGCACCGACATAATTTTGAGATACTGTGAGCAGATGTTTTTGAAAAAAGAAAACCGTGACACAGACTGCCAGAACGGTACATATATGCGAATATACAGAGAAAACTTTAAGGATATGATAAAAAGACGCGGAATTTCTCTAAAGAAAAAACTCATGTATATTGCATTTTATATAATGCCATATTCAGGCGTTATTATGGGCAAAATATTTACCTTAAGGAAATGACGGGTGATACTGTGAATAATAATTCTGAAAATAAAATCAAACTGTTGGTCTGCTTTATTCAGGCACATATCGGCGGTGCAATGACATCCCTTGTAAATTTTTTGAATGCTCTGGATACTGACAAATATGATGTTGATGTTATGTTTTATGAAAACGACGGAAGACATGGCATAAAAGAGAGCATCAACATATTACCGCAAGGAAAGATGCACAAGAGTTTCTCTCTTTCAAACATATTAAAAAAGATAAGCTCTCCGGCATATGTCCGGGCGGTTATACAGGACAAATACTATAAATATGTTAAGAAAAACAAAAGAAAAGCAGTTCAGATTATGTCAAAGCAAGGTTGCAAATATTCAAGAAGTCTGGACAAAGAATATGATATTGCTGTAGCATACGAATTTACATGGTGCATGAACTATGTCATGGAAAGGGTTAAAGCTAAAAAGAAAATCCTGTGGCATCATGTGGAATTTGAAAAATCAGGCATGGATTTCAAAGTGGACAAAAAATCTCTTGATAATGCTGATACCCTTGTATTTGTGAGTGAAGACTGCATGGCAAGTTATGGCAGAAATCACCCTGAACACAAAAACAAACTCAGATTTGTACCAAACCTTTTGTCATCGGAGTATGTGAGAGCAAAAGGTGACGAGGAAGATGTGAGTTTACCTTTTGAAGAAAACGACGGAATTGTGAGATTTTTGACAGTTGCCCGAATCAGTTTCGAGCACAAAGGTCTCGACAGAGCGGTAAAGGCTTTTTCGAAGTTGAAAAAAGATGGACTTCTTGACAACGTACGATGGGTCATTGTCGGAAAAGGTCGCGATGAAGAAAAACTCATGGCAATGATAAAAGAAGAAGGTCTTCAGGACGTTATATACCCCATAGGCGTAAGGACAAATCCCATCCCCTATCTGAAAAAAGCAGATTGTTTCCTTTTGCCCTCAAGACATGAAGGCAAACCTATGGTCATTACAGAGAGTTTCATAATGGGTGTGGTTCCAGTTGTGACAGAATATACATCCGCACACGAACAAATCAGGGACGGCGTGGATGGACTTGTATTTGAAAATAATGACAATGCTCTTTATGAGGGACTAAAAAAGGTGATTGAAAATCCAAAAATGCTGGATGAGCTGAAAAACAATATCATAAACACAGATTACGGCAACGAAAAGGAAATAAAGGCGTTTGACGAAATTATTGAAGAACTGATGTAAAGGAGGTGGCAAAGGTGAAAGCATTTGCTTTGCTTGATATTCCGGATAGTATTGGCGACAAAAAAGCGATTTTTAAAAGAAGGTTTTTTGACATTGTATATCTTCTCGGTTTTTTGTGTGCTCTCATCCCCGGTCCTTTGCCCCAGTTATCCTCTGTTGCTTCTCTCCTGTTGATGGGATGCATTGCAATAAGCTTTTTCGATGAAAATTTCTACCTTTACATGGCTCTTTTTATATATTTGAGATACAGATTACTGCTTGGTGATACACCTGCATACAGACTTTATTCCTATCTTGTTGTACTTAAATTTCTGATAGATCTTCCCAAAACGAAGTTCCGTATTGCATTTTTACCTGCCATGTTTGTGTTTTTAATGCACAGTCTTTTTGCAACAAGCAGGTTTGAAAATTTGAGAATAGGTCTTAATGTTATTGTTGACTGTGTTCTTGTATACATAATTCTATTAAAACTATACTCCGACAAACGTCTTATGAGAAAATTTATTTTCACATTTATGCTTGGAGGACTTGCATCGGGAATTTTCGGATGGACAAATGACGAATTTTCAAAAGCCATAAACATCAGCGGTGCCGGAGCCCAAAAGGTAACAAGAAATTTCGGGGCGTTGAGCGATGCCAACTTTGCAGGGCTTTTCTACAGTCTTTGTATTATATGTACTGTTACCGTTAAGGGGCTGTCAATATGGGTAAAAGGTGCTTTTCTTGCACTTTTTGCGGTGATGCTTCTTGAAACCGCATCCCTTTCTGCACTCCTGATGCTATTTACGATTGGCGTTTTGCTTATAATATTAAAATTCCGTTCAAAATCATTTTTCATACTTACCGGCGGATTTATCCTTCTTGTAATTGGTGTGGCAATAATTCTCTCTGTTCCGCAACTGAGGGAAATAGATGCCATATCAGGACTTATAATCCGTATAACCGAAAAACTTTCATATATTCCCCGTGGACGTTGGGACCTATTGACCACCGACAGATGGGATATCTGGCAGGAAGCAATTGCAAGATTTTCCGAAAAAGGATTATGGGGAAGACTTATGGGCGGAAGCGTTGTTACGGTTATGGTTATAGACTACAGCGTAATGTCTATTGCATGTCACAATTCCTACCTGCAAAGTGTGCTAAATTTTGGTCTGTTGGGCACGGTGGTAGTGTATATCCCGTTATTAATCGTATTTGTACGCAGACTTATCAGACATTTTTCAAACAAGCCGGGTTATGAATATGAAGATTTATCAATGCTTCGGATAATTTTTTCATTTGCGTTTATTGTATTTGGTTTTACGGTGGACTTTTTCATTGACTGGCCATTTATGCTTTTATATTTTATTTAAACAAGGTGATAATATGTTTTCTGTGGTAATTCCCGTCTATAACGGAGAAAAATTTATTGAAAAAGCAATAGAGAGTGTTTTTGCACAGACTGTCTCCGACTGGGAACTTGTCATTGTGAATGATGGTTCATCAGATGGAACGTTATCTGTGCTTGAAAAGTATTCGGATAACGAAAAAATCAAAATTATTTCACAGCCAAATTCAGGTGTTTCTGTTGCAAGAAACACCGGGGTCAAAAATTCAGAAGGTGATTATATTGCCTTTCTTGATGCAGATGACATATGGCACGAAAACCACCTTGAAGTTATGAAAACAATGGCGGAAAAATATCCCGACGCGGGACTTATCGGCACATTCACCCGTGTTGAACTCGTAAATGGCGATATTATATCAGACTGTCCGTATTTTAAGGACAAAACCCGGGAAGTATACCTTGAAGACTTTTTTGAACAATATCACAAGGACAAAAGCGCAAAAATGTTTACCGTTATTACAACTGTTGTTTCAAAAGAAGCTTTTCGCAAAGCCGGAGGATTTCCCGTTGGGTGCAAAATTGGCGAGGATCTTGAGCTTTCCCTTGTGATTGCCGCATACTATCCTGTTGTTTTGTCCCCTACTGCTACGGCAACCTACAAAAAAGAAAACTCAACCGCAACCAAAACAGAATCATTTGATGCAGACTGGGGATTTTTTGAAAAAGTAAAAAAATTATACGTTGACGAAAGTATCCCAACCTCAAAAAGAGAAAATCTCAAAAAGGTTATGGAATGGTTTTCCATGCGTCGTTGCCGTCATTATCTCATTGACGGAAAACGAAAGGAAGCATGGACAGTTTACAAACATATGGACAAGACCGCCATAAGCAAAAAAGATTATCTTATAAATACATTGCTGTTTGCCATGCCAAACAAACTTATAACAACAATCTTCAAAGTGAGATGGAGGGGAAAAGCATGATTATTATGCCCGAAAGACTTCAGGAACTTATGGACGAGCTGAAAATTTCAAATGCCGAAACATTTTATCATTCAATACGTGTGAAATCTTATGTAATGAAAATGATGAAACACATGACAGATGACGGCATTCTGCCATACACCCAAAGTGAAAAGGAAGCAATTTTGAAAGGTGCCCTTTTGCACGACATTGGCAAACTTTATGTTAAAAATGTGATACTTACCAAAGACTCACGCCTCACAGATGAAGAAAAAGGATGCATAACCGAACACACACGTCTCGGTTTTGAGGCAGTTGAATCATCTCTTACAGATGAAGAGCATGATATTGTGAAAAACATCTGCCTTTACCATCATGAGAGGATCGACGGAAAAGGATATGAGGGAAAAACTGATTTGGCATTATATGTTCAGATTGTTTCCATATGCGATTCATATGATGCGCTGACAAGTGATCGCATATATCGTGATGCACTCGAGTCTGAAATGGCTGTAAGCCTTATCAAAAACGGCGATTGCGGAACATTTGACGAGACAATCATAAAATATCTGCCGGAAATTATTGAATAACAGGTGAAACAATGAGATTTTTAAATTCCTTAAGAAATAGTGTTTTGGCACTTTTTGGTCAGATTATAACCATACTGTTGGGGTTTGGAGTAAGATGGCTTTTCATACATAAGCTCGGTCAGGATTATCTCGGCGTCAATTCCGTTATGGAAAGTATGGTTATGATTCTTTCCATGACCGAACTCGGGATAGGTACTTCCATTGCATTTGCACTATACAAACCAATTGATGATGGGGATGAAAAAAGAATAGGTTCCCTTATGGCGTTTTACAGAAAAGTTTATCATGCCATAGGTATTTTAACTGCCGTCATAGGTCCTCTGCTACTTCCCTTTATGCGATTTTTCACAAAAGATGCTGCAGATATGGCAAATATCAATCTTATATATCTGCTCTTTCTTTTAAATACTGTTCTGAGTTATTTTTTTGCATACAAAAGAACTCTTCTTAATGCATATCAGCAAAGTTATGTCAATAGTGTAAGCGAAGATTTGTTTGCAGTTTTAAAATATATTCTTCAGGCAATTGTTCTTATAGTATACAAAAGTTATATCGGATATATTATAATAAACATGGTTTGTGCCATCCTTACAAACATTGTAATTTCTTCTGTTTGCGACAAGAAGTACTCATTCGTCAAAAAATACAAAAAAGAAAAACTCATGCCCGAGGACAAAGTTGGAATACGAAAAAGCATAATATCACTTATGTATCAGAAAATCGGCGCAAAACTTGTTACCGGAACAGACAATCTTATGATTTCATATGCAAAGCTCTCGCTCATGGGAATATACAGCAACTATGCTATGGTTATAAGCATTGTTTCAAGAGTTGTATATAATGTGTTGCGCTCTGTGATCGGAAGCGTTGGAAATCTTATGATTGATAAAGACAAAGAACACAAATACAATGTGTTTGAAGAATTTGTTTTTGCAAATTTCTGTTTCTATTTTTTGATTTCCATAGGTTTCTCGGCTTGCCTTGAAAGGTTTATTCTCATATGGGCAGGAGACGGGTGGCTGTTGTCTCCGCTGGTTACATTTGTTGTAATTCTCAATTTCTTCCTTATGGGTATGCGTCAGCCAAACATTGTGGTTATTGAGGCTGCAGGACTTTTTAACAAAATGCGTATGAAAGCTGTGGGAGAAGTTCTTGTTAATCTGGTGGTTTCTTTCCTGTTCCTGATTGTCTTTAAGATGGGAATTTACGGCGTGTTGTTCGGCACAACCGTTTCAATGGTAAGCGTTTGTATATGGTGGGAAATTATGGCGGTTCACAAGTATACCCTGAATAAATCCGCCAGAAGATATACGGGAAAATTTGTCGGTTATTTACTGACAGCGCTGGCAGGATGTTTCGGAGTGTATTACGTTGGCAATGCACTTCCCGTTTCGGGAATAGCGGGACTTTTGTTATCCGGTGTCATTGCAACAATTGTATACGCTATGCTTATACTTGTAATTTACGGCAGGAGCACAGAATTTAAAGCTCTGGTTAATAGATTTATGAAAAGGTAGTGACTATAATGAGTTTGCTTATAAGAGATATACAGCTTACAGAATATGAAATTTTAAAAGAATTAGACAAAGTGGCAAAAAAACATAACATTCAATATTTTCTCGGTCAGGGGACTCTTCTGGGTGCTGTTAAATACAAAAAATTCATTCCGTGGGACGATGATATTGACCTGCTTATCCCATATCGTGACCTTTTGAAACTTTCAAAAGTTTTTCCGCAAGAAGCAAACGAAAAATACTTACTTACAAACTGTTTTGTTGAGAAACACTTCCCCATTGCCTGGTCAAAAATAAGAAATAAAAACACCCTTTCAAGACCATACAAATATAAAGATTTGCCGATACTGTGGGGGATTTGTATAGACTTGTTCCCCATATATTCCCTGAGTAATATAGGATTTTTAAGAAAACTTGAAGTGTTTTTATATAAATCAGCAAACAAGATGCTTCTGGCAGAAATGACAAAATATGAAGAAGGGCATGGATTTTTCGTGAGACTTTTGGAAAAAATTCCGATTTGTTTCAGACACTTCTATCTGAAAATGATACAATCAATTCTCAATCTCCACAAAGACAATACCGATTATGTTATGGTATCGTGCAAGATTCCGAAAATTGTTAAAAGAGATGTTATTTTCGGAATACAGCAGCGTGTTCTTTTTGAAGATGATATGTTCCCTGCTGTTTCAGCCTATGAAGAATATCTTACCATGAACTACGGAAACTGGAGAGAAGATTTGCCTCCCGATCAGCAAAGAGGACACGACCTTGCTATGGGAGACATAGAGTGGAATTTATAAGTGAATTGATGAAAAACTGAAAATCATCTTATGTTAAGGGAAACAAGAAAAGCTTAGCTTTTCAAAAAATTTTGCACGGCAATATAATCATTTTTTTGCTGTATAGGAAACAAAGTTTCCTATACAGCAAAAAAGCAGGCTGAGCCTGCACCCAAGTCGCGAGCATGATTTGATATACATCTCATCTCGCGAACTAAATACTGCGCAAATTCCTATACAGCAAAAAAGACATAAAGAAAACTTTGAAAAAGAATTCTTTATGTCTTTATTTTTAATTATTTAAAAATTATATCAATGATCTTCAAGAAGACTCTTATTAACCGCAAGATATTCAATACCGGAATATACTGTAAAGAGTGTTGCAATAAACATTGCTATGTAGCCTATTGAATATTCATTGCCCAGAATTTTCAACAAAACCGGACTTTCCGCTGAGTTATATCCAAAAAGGAAAACACATATTACTGCGCCTATCTGGATGCATGTCTTAATCTTTCCTGTCATTGATGCGGCAATAACCACACCTTTTGACATTGCAACGGTTCTGAGTCCTGTAACAATAAACTCTCTTGCAATAATGATAACTGCCATATATGCCGCAATTTCTTTCTTGCCAACAAAGCAGATAAGAGCTGTTGCAACAAGAAGTTTATCTGCAAGAGGGTCAATGAACTTTCCGAAATCTGTAACCATTTTATAATTTCTTGCAACATATCCGTCAACACCGTCCGTTAATGCGGCAACGGCAAAAATGATACACGCAACAAGTTCATTATAGGGGAAATCCCATGCATATGCAATCATAAAAAGAGGGATGAGTGCTATTCTTGATAATGTTATTTTATTTGCTAAATTCATAATTTACCTCCTGCTTTCATTTGGGACTCTTGATTTTTCCACTAATAAAAATACCACAAATTCGTTTAAATGTCAAGTATCCTGACAAGATGTAACAAGTTTTGCAACAACGTCATATTCGTCACAATCAACAATTTCCGCACTGACAATATCACCTGCGAAAAGTTCCTCTTCTGAATATACATATGCAAGACCATCAACATCAGGGGTGTCAAAATCACATCTTCCCACATAACAAAGTTCTTCCTCGTCATAGCCTTCTATGATGATATCTCTTTTTGTTCCTATGCGCTTATGATTTAATTCGGAAGAAATCTTTTGCTGAAGA
Source organism: Clostridia bacterium (assembly GCA_045654685.1). Taxonomy (GTDB): domain Bacteria; phylum Bacillota; class Clostridia; order UMGS1810; family UMGS1810; genus RGIG1828. The sequence goes on from JAZONV010000023.1 coordinate 94,914, forward strand.
GTCATCAGAATATCTCTTCTTTCTTCTTTCACATCCTCTTCAATCTGACCATCATAGTTATATGCAGGGGTGCCTTCTTCTTTTGAGTAGGTAAATACGCCAACTTTTTCTATGGGATATTTTTCAAGGAATTTTCTTAATGTTTCAAAATCCTCCTCTGTTTCACCTGGAAACCCTACGATAAGAGATGTTCGGATTGTCAAATCCTCAATCTTTTCACGAAGTTTGACAATGAGTTCCTCTACAGCTTTTTGTCTGCTTCTTCTGCCCATTTTCTTCAGGATATTATCACTTACATGCTGAAGGGGCATGTCAAGATATTTCACAACCTTTTTGTTGGTACTTATTTCTTCAATGAGTTCATCTGTGATATTTTCGGGGTAACAATATTGAAGTCTTATCCATTCAATTCCATCTATTTTTGAAAGTTCTCTTATAAGCACATGAAGACCTGCATCTCCCCTATCTTTGCCATAGCAAGCTGTATCCTGTGCTACTAAAATGAGTTCTTTCACACCTGATTCAGAGAGAGTTTTTGCCTCCTTAATTATGCTTTCCATTGGACGGGAGCGGAATTTCCCACGAAGTTTGGGGATTATGCAATAGGTGCAGAAATTGTCACAGCCATCGGCAATCTTGATATAGGCACTATAGGACGGTGTGCTTTGAACCCTCGGAAGCTCATCGCTTACGGGTTCATTTTCATCAAGCACAACGGATATTTTTTCTTTGTTTGCAAAATATTCCTTTATTGCCTCTGAAATTTTGTCATAGGCAGTTGTTCCCAGAATAATGTCAACTTCGGGAATCTGCTCTTTTATCTCATTTTCATACCTTTGAGCAAGACATCCTGTTACCACAAGAAGTTCGCATTTGTCTTTTTTGTATTCAGCCATATCCAAGATGGCATTTATGGATTCTTCTTTGGCAGAGTCTATGAAGGCACATGTATTTACCACCAAAACATCGGCATCTTCCTCATTTGCCGTGATTGTATATCCGTCAGAGGAGAGAATCCCAAGCATGGTTTCTGTGTCCGTTAGATTTTTGGCACATCCAAGAGATATAAATCCTATATTTTTATTCATCTGAAAGTTCCTCCTTTGACAGTCTTATAACTTTATCTATGAGAGAAAAATCAAAACCTCTCGATGCAAGATATCTTGTGATTTTAGCCTTGATTTTGATGTCGGATATATCATCATTTCCATATTTTGAAATGATGATTTCTTTTATTTCGTCCAGATTGTCATCCTCATCGAACTGCGAAAGCTTTTCTGCTATGACAGCTTCGGGTATGCCCTTTTGTTTCATCTCATATCTGATTTTTTTCTTTCCCCACATTTTTGCCATACAATGTTCCAGAAAAAGATTTGCATATTCTTCATCATTGACATATCCGAGAGTTTCAAGTTCTGAAATTGCATCATCTATTATGGAATCATCATAGCCTTTTTGAGAAAGTTTGTCTGAAAGCTCTTTTTTTGACACACTTTTTCTTGACAAAATTTCAAGAGCTTTATCTCTTGCTTTGGTGAAATTACATTCATAATTGCACCTTGCAATATCTTCTTTTGTAAGCTCTCTCCCGGGCTTTATCTTCATCAGAAGAGCATCTGCGCCGTCAAGGGAAAAAGCGTATTCGTTATCCACAAATACGCTGACTCTCTGAGTATTATTTTTTTGAACGACAACATCTGTTACTTTCATTCTTCGTCCTTTTTGGCTTTAAGAGCATCTGCCTTTGCAAGTCTTTCCTGCTCTTTTGCATCATTCATTTCTTCGATTTTGTCTATTACCATTTTGTATATCATATCTGTAAAATCAGGATTCTGTCTCATATATTCCTTTGTCTTGTCTCTGCCCTGACCGATATGGTTTCCGTCATATGAATACCACGCACCGCCTTTTTGAATTACATCATATTCAACTGCAGCATCGAGGATGTTTCCTTCTTTGGAAATACCTTCACCAAACATGATATCAAATTCTGCTTCTTTAAACGGAGGAGCAAGTTTGTTTTTAACAACTTTTGCTCTTGTACGGTTACCAACAACGTTGGAGCCATCTTTTATGGCTTCGATTCTTCTTATGTCAATACGTACCGATGAATAGAACTTAAGGGCACGTCCGCCGGTTGTAACTTCGGGGTTACCATACATTACACCAACTTTTTCACGAAGCTGGTTGATGAAAACTGCAACTGTGTTGGATTTGTGAATAACACTTGTGAGTTTTCGAAGTGCCTGACTCATGAGACGGGCATGAAGACCAACGTGAGAATCACCCATAACACCTGCAATTTCAGCCTTCGGAACAAGAGCAGCAACAGAGTCAACAACGATTACGTCAATGGCACCGCTTCTTGCAAGAGCTTCAGCAATTTCAAGAGCCTGTTCTCCTGTGTCGGGCTGGGACACAATGAGTCTGTCAATGTCTACACCGAGTTTACTTGCATATATCGGATCCAAAGCGTGCTCTGCATCTATGAATGCAACTTCTCCGCCTTTTTTCTGCGCCTCTGCAATTACATGGAGTGATACCGTGGTTTTTCCTGATGATTCAGGTCCGTATATTTCCACAATTCTTCCTCTGGGAAGTCCCCCGATTCCAAGTGCAAGGTCAAGGGCAAGCGAACCTGTGGGAATAACATCTATTTTTCTCACGGGTGCATTTCCAAGACGCATAACAGAGCCTTCACCAAAGGTTTTTTCAATTTGAGCAAGTGCGGCATTTATTGCCTCTTCCTTGCTTCCTTTCTGGTCTATGACGATTTTTTCCTTTGCCATATTTTTCACCTCATCTGATATTTTCAATTTCATTAATTACAAGTTCAATAGCTTTTTTGACTGTCTTTAGTCTCACTTCATCTCTTGTGCCGTCAAATATGAATCTGCAAGCTTTTGCTTCATTTTCTTTGCTCTTTATTCCTATATACACAAGTCCGACGGGTTTTTCCTCACTTCCGCCACCGGGTCCTGCAATACCGCTTACAGATACAGCCACATCAGAGCCTGACTTTAACAGTGCACCTGTTGCCATTTCTTTGACCGTTTCGCCGCTTACTGCACCAAAAGAATCGAGAGTTTCTTTTTTTACACCCAAAAGACTTTGCTTTGCTTCATTACTGTAGGTTATAAATCCATAGCCGTAGTGAGCTGAAATTCCGGGAATATCCGTCAGGGTTTTTCCAATCAGTCCACCTGTGCAACTTTCGGCAGTTGATATCATAAAATTTGTATCTTTTAAAAGCTCGTAGAGCTTGGATGAAAGATTTTTGATTTCCGTCATAAGATTCTCCTACATATCAACCGTTTCAGTACCTTCAACCGCTTCATTTATGAGTCTTTCAACATCTAAAAGATTTTGTGAAAGAATAACTTTTTCTTTCTTGGGTTTGGTTGAGGGATGACGGGGAGTAAACACCGTACAACAATCTTCGTAGGGAAGAATTGATGTTTCAAAAGTGTCAATTTTTCTTGAAATCTCAACAATTTCTTCTTTATCCATGCCTATGAGCGGTCTGAAAACAGGCATTGTCACCGCATCATCTGTTACGCAAAGTGCCGCCATTGTCTGACTTGCAACCTGACCTATGCTCTCACCTGTTACCAATGCATAGCATCCTCTTTTTTCTGCTATTTTCTGCGCTATTTCCATCATAAATCTTCTCATTACCAAGGTCAGATGTTCTTCGGGACATTTGTCTCTTATCTGAAGTTGGATATCTGTGAAGGGAACAATATGAACTTTTAATGTACCCGTATAGCCTTTAAGGATTGATGCAAGTTTTAAGACCTTATCTTTTGCTCTGTCGCTCGTATAAGGGTATGAGAAAAAGTGAATTGCTTCAAGACACACTCCTCTTTTTCCTATCATATATCCTGCAACGGGACTATCTATTCCGCCTGAAAGAAGAAGCATTGCTTTTCCGTTTGAGCCTGACGGCATACCGCCTGCACCATTTATGCGGTCAAGGTGAACATATCCTTCTTCCCTGATTTCCACATACACATTTACATCAGGTTTTTTCACATCCACCGTGAGGTTCGGGAATTTTTCAAGGATTCTTCCGCCAACCTCCATACAAATTTCGGGGGATTGCATGTGGAATTTTTTGTCCGACCTTTTGGCAATAACTTTGAATGTTGATGCCTCTTTCAGTTCCTTTGAAAAATTGTCTGTAATTATATTTGTCAGGTCGTCTATATCTTTTTTACCCTGATATGCCACGACTATTGAAACAATACCGAAAACTTTTTTGAGTTTTTCAACAATTGATTCAACACAATTGTCATCCTCGGGTTCAATGTATATTGTTGCCTGTGCCCAATGGATTTTTAAAGGACATTCGTCTTCAAGGGCTTTTTTTATGTTTTTAACAAGCATATTTTCAAATACGGGTCTGTTCATACCCTTCAGGATTATTTCGCCGTAGCGTACGAGAATGAGTCTTTTCATATTGTTCACTTTCCTATTTCATAATTTTTCTGAGAATGGGGATTTCCTTTGTCAGCACATCTATGGTATATTTCACATCTTCCATGGTATTGAATGATGAGAAAGAAAACCTTATTGCACTATCTATCACATCGTTTTTAAGTTTCATTTCCTTCAAAACATAACTGTATTTATTCTTTTTGGAATTGCAGGCAGAGCCTGTGGATATATAGATTCCTTTTGATTCAAGAATATGAAGAAGAACCTCTGATTTCACACCGGGAAAGGATACATTCAGAATTGAGTATATGGAATTGTCAGGCGAATTGATAACAATATTTTCTATGTTCTCAACAAGTCCATCCGCAAGTGCTTTTTTTATGTTACATACAGTTTGTCCGTCATTATCCATATTTTCAAACTTTATTTTTGCAGCCTTTGCAAAACCCAAAATTCCTGCAACATTTTCCGTCCCCGAACGAAGGCCTCTTTCCTGCTTTCCGCCTAAAGATATGGGATTAATTTTAACTCCCTTTTTCACATATAGAGCACCCACACCGTTCGGTCCATGAATTTTATGAGATGATATTGAAAGCATATCAATTCCCATCTTTTTCACATTTACGGGAATTTTGCCGTAACTCTGAACTGCGTCAACATGAAGCATGCACTTTTTATGGTCACAAAGAGAAGATATCTCCTCTATCGGAAAAATCGCTCCGTTTTCGTTGTTCACATGCATAAAACTCAAAAGAATGGTGTTTTCGTCTATTGAATTTTTAAGCATTTCCAAATCGGGCATTCCGTTGGAATCCACATCTACATACACCACATCAAAGCCTTCTGATTCAAGGTGTGAAAACGCTTCTAAAACTGCAGCATGCTCAGTTTTTTGCGTTATGACACGTTTTCCTGAACGTCTGTTGGCTTTGGCATATCCGATTATGGCAAGATTGTCGCTTTCTGTTCCTCCTGATGTAAAGTATATCTCATCTTCTGTCCCATTAACAGTACTGCTGATATATTTCCTCGCATCATTCAAAGCATCTTCTGCCTTTTTTCCCATACGGTGAAGGGAAGAAGGATTTGCATATAAATTCAGCATTGTGTCGCTGACAGTTTTTGCAACTTCCGGATATACCGGAGTGGTTGCGCTGTTATCAAAATATATATCCATATTAATTCTCTTTTCCAAAATCTATATATTGATAGTTATACATTTATATTCTACCACATATATGATGTTTTTTCAAGGGTAAACTTGTGTACAAAACAGAATAATCAAACATTTTCTTGACTAATCCCTCTGTTTTTTATATAATATATATTGCATTATGGCATAATAGTATATATGAAAGGATATATAACATGGCTAAAATTAAAATTTTTACAGATTCAACTTCAGATATACCAAAGAATTTTCAGGAAGAATACGAGATTGAAGTTCTCCCTCTGGCAATACTTGACGGCGAAGATGAGTATGCTGACGGAATCTCAATGACTCCCTATGAGTTCTATGATTTTTTGGAAAGCAAGGAAAAACTCCCGTCAACATCACGTCCGACACCCGGAACATTTACCGACGCATATATGAAAGCATGGAAAGAGGGTTATTCTGACTTCATTTATGTTTCCATCAATTCCAAAGGTTCGTCAACCTATCAGGGTGCAGTTTTGGAAATGGAAGATTTTTATGAGGACAACCCCGAAGCAAAAAACGATATGAAAATCCATATTGTTGATTCTCTCACCTACAGCATGGGTTATGGATTTGCAGTTATTGAAGGTGCAAAGGCAATAAAAGACGGAAAAGATGCAGACGAAGTTATTTCTGTCATCAAACAATGGCTTGACAATGTGAGAATATACTTTGTTCCCCTGAATTTGAAATATGTTAAAAAATCAGGAAGAGTATCTGCCGCTGCCGCTTTTGTCGGAGATGCTCTGGGATTAAAACCTGTTATAACATTTGAGAACGGTGAATCCAAGGTCATATCAAAAATACGAGGAGAAAAAAAGATTATTGGCGAAATCATAAAAATGGTTTCTGAAAACAGAGTTGAAAACACACCATACATTCTTGCAACAGGAATGAACAGAGAGCTCGGAGAAAAATTCGTATCCGAAATAACTGATTCTCTCGGAGAAAAACCCTCTGTTGTATTTCCGGTGGGCTCTATCATTGCAATAAATTCAGGGCCTGACGTTTTGGGTATTATATTTAACGAAAAATAATTTATGAAAAGGAGAGATTTTATGAAAAAAATCATTTCGTTTATCATAGTTCTTTTCATTCTGATTCACAATTTTGCATTTGCATCCGGTCAGGAATTTTATAATGAAGTTACAACAAACGGATTCAGAATTGTGTATACGGAAAAAAATGTAGTTCCGTCTCCGAGAGGTTCGGTTAATGTCTATGGAAAATGCGGTGTTTTAAATGCCGTTGGAGAATTCGTTGTTGAACCCGTATATGACAGCATTACTCCTTTCAAAGAAGGCAGAGCTTTGTTCAAAAAAGACGGAAAATACGGATTTTTTGATGAAAACTGGCAAATAGCCATAGAACCAAAATATGTGGGAGCCGGCGAATTTTCAGAAGGCCTTGCAAATGTAGCAATTGAAGGAGGTCTTCAGGGCTACATTGACATATTCGGGAACACAGTAATACCCTTTGAATACTCAAGTACAGCTCCATTCAAAAACTCAATTGCCGCAGTTGGCGGAAGGGCTCAGGAAGGCTATTCTTTCCACACTTTTATCCCCTATGGAAAAATTGACAAATACGGAAATACAGTTGAACCGTTGATATTTGATCATTCAGGTGAAAATCTGCAGGTTATAAAAAGTCAGAGCATGATTGAAATAAATGGTGTGGTATATGACAACCGTGATCTTGCGTACCCATTTATAAACTATCTTGGTTATGCATACATCCCCCTCACCTTTGAAGCATGCAGAGCCCTTGGAATTTTGACACAATGGTCAGAAGAAACCGGCCTTGTTCTTTCAAAAGGAAGCGAAGATGCAAATCCCCCTGTGGGAACTTCTGTCATGGCAGATGGTGTCTATGAACAAGCTTATCTTTGTGAACAGCCTCTGACAATAAACGGCAAAGTGTATAGACATACAGACATATATTATCCTTTGATTTCCTACAAAAACGTTGTATATCTTCCGGTTTTGTGGAGACAGGGTATGGAAGAACTCGGCATAGAATATGAATATGTTTTGCCCCAAGGTATGGAAGGCAAAGTTATGGGAACCATGAAGTTCACTTCTAAATGATGTTGTAATCGAAAATATTAAGGGAATGTAAAAAAAGTCCAGACTGCAAAAAGGCAGTAATAATAATGAATATAGCACGCAAAATAAATCAGTAAATCACCTGATTTTACTACAAATGTTGAAAAACATCTTTTTTTGAAGATGTTTTTCTTCTATTATTTGCCTTTTTGCTATTGCCAAATCTCACCCTTGCAGTACCTTTGTACAGCTTCGGGTTATCACTCAAAGCTCGGCTTCGCCTTGCTTTGAGTTCGATTTGACAATTCTGAATCTTTTTTTCCTATTCCCAAAGGGACTGTCTCTTTAATTGTATAAACTAATAAATTGAAGTTTGTCTCACTAATGAAGAAGGAATACTGCTAATGCGAAAGCCCTCCTTGCCTAAAGGAGGGTGGCACGCGCCAGCGTGACGGGAGGATTTATTATTCATAGAAATATGCACAAATGCTGTGTTTTCTAATGATTGTGTAAAGAAAATCCCCCTGGGGCTGTCTCACTAAAAAGTGGGACAGCATTTTTATTTCTTATTGAACAAATAAAACAAATTGGAATTTATCTCACTAATGATGATGATAAAAACGCAAAAGCGAAAGCCCTCCTTGCCTAAAGGAGGGTGGCGCGCGACAGCGTGACGGGAGGAT